>NZ_CP023540.1:0-323287 GCF_003692615.1 Chryseobacterium sp. 6424 | reverse complement strand
ATGTCGGAGCAGCTGGATCACAAACTTTGGAATCACCGCGGCGTAGGCCCCGTTTGGGTCCTGACGACGACCAAACACGTTAAAATACCGCAAACCAATGCATTCGATGCCATACGTCTTGGCAAAGACCTCCGCATAAAGTTCATTGACGTATTTGGTCACCGCATACGGTGACAGCGGCTTGCCAATGACGTCTTCGACTTTCGGCAGACTTTCGGAGTCGCCATACGTGGACGATGACGCGGCATAGACGAAGCGTTTAACATTGGTATCACGTGCCGCTACCAGCATATTCAGGAAGCCCCCTACGTTTACGGCATTGCTGGTTACCGGATCATTGACCGACCGCGGAACAGAACCCAGCGCGGCCTGGTGCAGCACATAGTCTTGTCCTTCGCAGGCTTGCTGGCATGTTTCAGCGTCGCGGATATCCCCTTCCATCAGGGTAAAGTCTGGGTGTTGCAAAAGTTCGGCAAGATTGTGTCGGTGGCCGGTCGCAAAATTGTCCAGACAAGTTATCTTATGTCCTTTGGCGATGAAACGATCGCACAGATTGGAGCCTATAAAGCCTGCCCCACCTGTAATTAATATATTTGCCATTCTAAAACTGATGCTATTTTCTTTTTCAGATTCCGGGTATAACACCTTATCCGTCACAACCGTTGGACACATGAGAGGCTGGAAGTTAACAGGTTTCCTCACCTTCTTAAGTTTTGATCCGGGATGCCGACCACAACTATGGCCACATTACAATTTCGGGTCTAAAGGTAAGAAAAAAAGGAATTTTATGACGCTGTTTATTCGCCGTCTCTTTTCTAATGTCAGTGATGAGTTCTTGTAGCGTGACAGCTACAGTTGCTTAAGGCGCAATGGTGATGGTGAATAATAAATGGGCAATGGTGAATGGTAAAGAAAAGGCTTTCCTTTTGCACACAGTATGTCATTCTGCAAGAATTTATACTCCGTTTTTACCATCCACAATTGGTGAGACGCTTTCAGCGTGACAATTAGAGTGTTTAAGGGGCAATGGTGATGGTGACGATGAATGAACGCTTACCTCTTGCACACGGTAGGTCATTCTGAAAGAATTTATACTCCGTTGTTACCATCCGCAATTGGTGAGACGCTTTCAGCGTGACAATTGGAGTGCTTAAGGGGAATGGTGAAGGGGCAATGAAGCGCTTATATCTTTCACACAGTATGTCATTCTGAAAGTATCTATATTTTTTTACTACCCTCAACTGGTGAGACGCTTTCAGCGTGACCATTGGAGTGTTTAAGGGGGAATGGTGATGGTGATGATGAATGAACGCTTACCCCTTACACACAATATGTCATTCTGAAAGAATCTATACTTTTTGCCAACCGCAACTGGTGAGACCCTTTCAGCGTGACCATTGGAGTGTTTAAGAGACAATGGTGATGGTGATGATGAATGAACGCTTACCCCTTACACACAATATGTCATTCTGAAAGAATCTATACTTTTTTAATACCTTCAACTGGTGAGACGCTTTCAGCGTGACAACTGGAGTGCTTAAGGGGCAATTGATGAGTGTTTAAATGGCAATGGTGAGTAGGTAAATGGTGAATGGTGAATGGTTAAAGGAAGCGCTTACCTTTTGCACACAGTATGTCATTCTGAAAGAATCTATACTTTTTGCCAACCGCAACTGGTGAGACCCTTTCAGCGTGACCATTGGAGTGTTTAAGAGGCAATGGTGATGGTGATGATGAATGAACGCTTACCCCTTACATACGGTAGGTCATTCTGAAAGAATCTATACTTTTTTAATACCTTCAACTGGTGAGACGCTTTCAGCGTGACAACTGGAGTGCTTAAGGGGCAATTGATGAGTGTTTAAATGGCAATGGTGAGTAGGTAAATGGTGAATGGTGAATGGTTAAAGGAAGCGCTTACCTTTTGCACACAGTATGTCATTCTGAAAGAATCTATACTTTTTGCCAACCGCAACTGGTGAGACCCTTTCAGCGTGACAACTGGAGTGCTTAAGAGGCAATGGGAATGATGGATGGTGAGTAGGCAATTGTGAATGGGCAATTGTAAATGGTAAAAAAAACGCTTACCTCTTGCACACGGTAGGTCATTCTGAAAGAATCTATACTTTTTGCCAACCGCAACTGGTGAGACGCTTTCAGCGTGACAATTATAGTGTTTAAAGGGCAATGGTGATGGTGATGGTGATGGTGAAGAAACGCTTACCTCTTGTACACAGTAGGTCATTCTGAAAGAATTTATATACTGTTTTACCATCCGCAACTGGTGAGACACTTTCAGCGTGACCATTGGAGTGTTTAAGGGGGAATGGGAATAGTGAATGGTGAGTAGGTAAATGGTAAATGGTGAATGGTAAAGGAAGCGTTTACCTCTTGCACACAATATGTCACTCTGAAAGAATCTATACTTTTTGCCAACCGTAACTGGTGAGACGCTTTCAGCGTGACCATTGGAGTGTTTAAGGGGCAATGGGAATGATGGATGGTGAGTAGGCAATTGTGAATGGGCAATTGTAAATGGTAAAGAGAACGCTTTCCTTTTTGCACACGGTAGGTCATTCTGAAAGAATTTATACTTTTTTAATACCCTCAACTGGTGAGACGCTTTCAGCGTGACCATGGGAGTGGTTAAGGGGAATGGTGAGTGGGTAAATGGGCAATGGTGAATAGAGAATAGGCAATGGTGAATAAACGCTTAACTCTTGCACACAATATGCCATTCTGAAAGAATTTATACTCCGTTGTTACCATCCGCAACTGGTGAGACGCTTTCAGCGTGACAATTATAGTGTTTAAAGGGGAATGGTGATGGTGATGGTGAATAAACGCTTAACTCTTACACACGGTATGTCATTCTGAAAGAATCTATACTTTTTTAATACCCACAACTGGTGAGACGCTTTCAGCGTGACAACTGGAGTGCTTAAGAGGCAATGGTAAATGGTGAGTGGGTGAATGGTGAATAGTGAATAGTGAATGGTGATGGTGAATAAACGCTTACCTCTTGCACACGGTAGGTCATTCTGAAAGAATTTATACTCCGTTGTTACCATCCGCAACTGGTGAGACGCTTTCAGCGTGACAATTGGAGTGCTTAAGGGGAATGGTGAAGGGGTAAATGGGCAATGGTGAATGGTAAAGGAAGCGCTTTCCTTTTGCACACAGTAGGTCATTTTGAAAGAATCTATACTTCTTGCCCTCCGCAACTGGTGAGACGCTTTCAGCGTGACCATTGGAGTGTTTAAGCAATGGTGAATGGTGAATGGTGAATGGTGAATGGTGAATGGTGAATGGTGAATGGTGAATGATGAGTGGTGATGGTGAATGAACGCTTACCTCTTGTACACAGTAGGTCATTCTGAAAGAATTTATATACTGTTTTACCATCCGCAACTGGTGAGACGCTTCAGCGTGACAATTATAGTGTTTAAAGGGCAATGGTGATGGTGAATGAACGCTTACCCCTTACACACGGTAGGTCATTCTGAAAGTATCTATACTGCTTTTTGCCCTCCGCAACTGGTGAGACGCTTTCAGCGTGACAAGGCGAAGGATAAAGGGTGAATGAGCGAATATCGAAGCGCAGGACATACTTCATACTTTCTTCTTTTCTCTCTCAATTCTATAGCTATATCAGGATTTATTTATTAACCTGTATAGCTATTTTAGGACGGGTAAAGGACGGGTCTACTTCATGGATACTTCATGGATAGTTCATGAAAAGCACTTCTTCCATTTTGGCATTCAGCAGGTGCCTCTGCCCTACACTCTGATCCTCTGAATATTTTTAGCCGAGGTTACGCTATGGGGAGCCACAACAAAAAGACTCCCCTATACAGGAGCGTCTTTCACTGACTGGCTGCAATCAGCCGTTCCTGAGGCTTCGCTGGCGGGCATACCATATGGCCATTCCCAGACCAGCGGCCAGCAACAACGGAACACCACCGTCAATGGGTACTGGATCGTCCCCCGTGATAGGTCCGCCACCCCCAGGGTCCTGACTTTCCATCTGATTCTCCATCTGGGCATTATACGCTTTTTCAGAAGTATAAAAACGATTGTCTGACTGTGCCAGAGACCAACCCGTGAAAGTCACCAACCCTAGCAATGTTATCCATTTTTTCATTTTTTTTATTTAAGTATTAGTCTTTTAGTTTGAACCGCACCGTTCTGAAGGTTCACTTTTACCACTACAACGCCTTTAAAAGGTACATGAACCGTAAACTCTTTCTGGGAAGCGCGTGTAACTGCCATCAACTTGCCACTCATGTCATATACTTCAAGCGAAGTAATCTCCTCGGCTGACTTTGCATGAATTTCCGTACCCGTACTGAACAGCGTAACTCCAGATTTCACTACTGTGTCGGTAGAAAGTGCCTGGTCCGGGTTGAACTGAAGTGTAAAGCGGTCGGTTACCGAACCTCTCTGTGCCGTGAATGAATAAGGCTGTTCCGAGATAAGAATTGTTGTTCCTGTCTGCCGATCTTTCAGCCAAATCTTTTGACTGTCGGCAAATATTCCTTCAGCTTTAAGCACCCGAATTGTATACATACCTGCCGTACTGAAATCCGCCTGTAGCGCAAAACGGTCCTCCGCAGAGAACGCACCATGTGCGTCGATTACAAGTTTCCGGTGATTCACAGTGGTGTACAGCGCATCCGCATTGGTTCCGATGAGCCCAGCGTCATATTCAGTATCATATCCAGCGGTGGCTGCGGCATTAAAGCCGAAAAGCATTTGAGGTTTTGAACCTGATGGCGTGGTAAGTTCAAGCCAGAACCTATCAGCTGTTGCTTTTCTGCTGAAAACGCCGTCGTGTACAGTTTGGCGCATGGTATCATTAAACACGAACGGTGTCGTTGCCGGGATACCGTCTCGCTGCACAAAGAATGCCTGACCTACCGGGAGATACCCATCCATGGTGCCTAACGGTACTTCGCCTGTGGTGGTGTACGTATTGTAATTGGTACCTGTATATTGGCCATTGGCATCCATTTCAGCCTGGCTGTTCCACACATATACGGTTGGTGTGACACCTGTATTCGCTGCCAAAAAATCAGCGATTGAAATGGCGGAAGGATACGGATTACCCAGCATGACGAAATTACCACCAATCGTGCCATGACTGTAACTAATGGTTCCGGAGTTCGGAATCTGACCTTCAAACTGCGCATTGAATACCTGAGGTGTCGTAGTAAAATCATTTGGCGTGCGGATCAGATAACCTGCCGCAGGAATAAAGGCTGTTCCCGGATCAACACTTACAAATGCATTGTCTTTATAAGTAAAGAAGCGTGAATTTACAGTGCCTTCGGTGGACTGGTTGGTGCCGTCGGCTTTTTTACCGAAGGAGAACTGCTTCAATGTCTGTGTTGAACTATTCATTGGGCTGCTCCAGTTGATATAGGCGAGACGCTTCACCGGCTTGGTGGCTTTTCTCACTTTAAAGGTGGAAGCCGCACTTGCGTTGAATGTGCCCGTCTGCACAAAGTTCGCGCCGTCAGCCACGATGATATTACCTTGGTTGGTAACGTCACCTGTTGATACATAGTCTGTCACGGTGAGGGTTTTGCCCCCGTTTACCGTCAGCGACTGAGCGGTGAATGCCGGACCGGAATAATCGCCGTCGATGATTGCCGCTAGGGTTGCGTCAGGACCTGTAGTGTTGGACCAGGCAGTGCCGTTCCAGGTGACACTTAATACCATTTTTTTATATAAGCTTACCTCAGGGGATTGAGTGGATAATGTATAAGCTTTAAAACCAGGCACATTTAACGCAGCATTATATTTTAAAATCCTAGTCTCCACGGTAGCATTTGCGACAGTAAAATGATCAGTATTATAACTAATCTTCCATTTTGAATTATTATTATCAACTGAAGGTTTAAGACTCAAGTTAGTAGAGGAAGTATAATTTAGGTAGTTGGAATTTTGCATATTCTGAATAATATAATTCCCCTCGGACTTAGTAATTTTCCATACAGAACTTATTGGGGGATTTACAACTTCTCCTGCCGTTGAATTAAGGGCAGCCGTAACTAATGCACCACTGTTAATCGTATTAGAAGCCATCACTTCATCGTTGGCATCTGCTAATAAATATTCACCATCTGTCAACTCTGCCAATGAATTTATCTTTTTAAAGATAATTGATTCTGTTACAAATACCGAAAAATTGCTAGCAAACCCAAAGTAATGCGCAGTTTCATTTACCGTTGCGTTAATGGTTGTATTTCCAGCTCCTAATACCGTTAAAGTATTTCCTGAAACTGTCGCTACGGCAGGATCGCCTCCGCCGTAAGTAATGGCTAAGCCAGCACTTGTGGTATCCGGCAGGGTAATGGGCGCCGCCCCCACTGTTACCCTCCGATCGTTCAGTGTCGCCGTCTGTATCCCTTTGGCAATGGTAAAACCAATGGCTGCAGGAGCGGAAGTACCTCCATTATTGGTGGCCGTGATATGGGCCGTGGAAGAACCTGCTTCAGCCGGTGTGCCTGAAATAAGTCCAGTAGAAGCATCCAGTGCCAACCCTGTCGGCAGAGACCCTGTGAATAAAGCATATGATTCCGGACTTCCTGTTGTCTGTATCTGTGCCATAAATGGCTGTCCTACGGTTCCCGTAAGAGAGGCGGCTGTCACAGAAGGTGGCGCAAGAACCGAAGTCACCGAACCTGAAAGCGCTACATTTACATCTGTCGTACCTGCCGAACTTAAAGTAATCGTTCCGGTATAATCATTTACGCCAAGACCGGCAGCCAATCTTGTATAAACTGTTCCGCCTTCCGCGGGAAGAGTGGCTCTATTTGAAAACCCAGAAGCTAATGTTGTGGAAGCCTCCCAGTTTGCAGAGGCGGTAACTGTAATATTATCGGTTAAGCCTGTACCTGCCACTATAAAACTTTGAGCCTGAGATGGACCGCTACCTTCGATATAAGTGAATCCAGTCAATGAACTTATATCAGAACTAATTTCAGAGATCGTTGATTGTTTTTTATACAAATAGATATTTCGTTGTCCTGATGTATATGCAGAGAACAAACCACCACCATTATTAAGTTTAATAGTCCTATCATTTACGGACGCCTTAATAGTCGCAGCGTATGTAGCAGCATCAATTGCCACCGACCAATTATGTGCAGTAGCCTGCGTCCTTAAATAGTTCTGATTGCTTACCGAATAAAGATATCCTACATTACCGCCAGCCCCATTTGCCGTCCCTCCGCCAGATGTGCCAGTCCCATTGGGATTCCCCTCATATAAAGTCCAGTATAAACCTGAAGAGCCCAATATAAAACTTGCATAATCACTCTTATAAGTAATCGTGGAAGGCTGCGAACCAGCAGTCCCATTTTGCACAGAAGAGCGGTTATTATCTGTTTGAGTGGTTGATAAAACCCACCATCTATTATCGCTTGTAGATCCTACTATCATGTACTCTCCACCATCTACCAACTGGTCGCTGGATGTTACCAGATGATATTCCTGCCCCCACCCCCATACGGAGCAGAGCACCATAAACAGCGCCAGAGCCTGTTTCATGATAAAGTGTCGTTTTTTGTTCATATTTGTGTGTAATGGTTATAAATGAAAACATCTTATAGTGCTGAAATCCAATACTATATAATTAGGATTCATACAGTATTGATAACTACAGAAATCTTAAGATCATACAATAAGAAAGGGAGAAATAAAACGGGAAAATGTATTTAAATCATCGGTTGTATTTTATGACCAAATGTAATATTAGATTATAATACCTGCAATATAGGTATATACAAATCAGTGTTTTACGTACATAAAATCACAGAAACTGACTAATTAAAAAAAGTTTTGTACAATACTATGAATAGGTGATTTTTATAACAGCTTATCATGTCGGGCATTCCATAACTGGTTGATTTAACCTGATAACAGATTATTTAAGCGTAAGGCTGAACATATCAACCCGGAATACACCTAATAAATTTTACCACTAAATAACCCTCTCCCTTTATCACTCTTGAACCGATGCTTATTCAGAAGAGCCATTTTGTTCCGCAACACTCAAAATTTCCTCATATTCAAAACCACGGCCGAGTAGGTATTTGATGGTTTTTGATTTTCTCTGGAAGCCGGTGCCCGACTGACGTGCGTAGTAGCTGATGTAAGTTTTATTGAGCGTTTGGTGATAGTCGGCCTTATCAATCTCGTCCATACAGGTAGTGATGAGTTTTTCGGGTACGCCTTTCTGGCGGAGATGGTTCCGGATCTTATTGCGGCCCCAGGACTTGATGTAGAATTTACCCCGGATATAGCTGCGCGTGAAACGTTCTTCATTAAGGAAATTCTCGTGCATCAGATACAGCAGGATTTCTTCCTTGGCTTCGGGGATCAGCAGAAAGTCACGCATCTTGAGTTCGACCTCCTGATGGCAACGGTCCTGATAGGTACAGTAAGCAGCCATTTTCTGCTTGATTTCTGAAAAAGTATAGGATTTTTTATCGGACATGCGGTGAACTATTGCCTACAAATTTAAAGTAAATTAAGCGGATTTGTGGATATTCCACCCACAAGCTACGCTGTGTGGTACGAATAAAAAAGAGCGGCTGCAAAAACAGCCGCTCTGGGGTTATGGGTGATCTTTAATTATTCTTTAATTATTTTCTTGGTCACCTTGGTATTGGCAGTAGTTAACTCCACAACATAACTGCCTTTTGGCAGGCTGGTTACATTAATGGCTCTGGCATCAGACTCCTTCACCATTTTGCCGCTCATGTCATAGATGACTACGTTTGTCTTGGCACCAGCCGGCGCCATGATGTTAAGCGTTTCTTTCACAGGGTTCGGATAGATGTTGATGTTTCTGTTGGCAACATCCGATGTCGCGAGCGCCGTGGGAGCAGTCCTCAGGAAGAAGCCACTGAATCCTGTAGTTTCAAACGAAACCTCCCAATAATTGTACGTCGCGTTCCATACGACATCCGCTGCATTAGGGGTGATGGTCACATAACCACCGGCATAAGATGCTGGTGTACCTAAGTTATTGGTGCTGGTCCCCGCATATTTATCAATCAGCAAGTTGGCCTTACCAGCTTCATCTGTTGGGCCTGTCGGCAACTTAGTAGCATTATTGGCATTATACGCATCAAATTCTGCCTGTGAGAAATATAAGGTCACTTTACCCGTAACGCCCGAAGGATTGTCAGCCGGCGTTATCTCGTATCTTCTGGTAACATATTGCTGCACCGCGTTATCTACCCAAACTTTGGCAGTAACTTCTCCGGAAACGGTACCGCTGGCCGTTTTTTCAATCCTTGAAATAAACTGGCAGTTATTGCTGAAATAGTTTTTACCATTAGCGATGGTAGCTGTTGCTTGCTGTGACGCGGTAGCCAGTCTTTTGATCTCTGGCCTGTCTTCGTAAATATTGGCCCTTACTTTAATGTCATACGTTGTTATCAGAGACCAGTTTAACCCATCAGGAGATTGATAAGATCTTTTATCCACAGAAAGGCCTTCAGCTCTCAAATAAAACGCCCCTGCTGTTGAATTGATGACAATAAAGAAGTCTTCATTATAGGTCGCCTGTACATTAAGATCTGACAGGTCAACATAATTCCAGGTGAATCTCGAAAGATCTACGGAAGGGTTAATTGTTTTTGAAGCAATAACTTCACCCGGCAGATTATCAGCGGTAGATTTCCTGATCTGGATCTCCAACGCAAAATTATTCAAAGCACCATTGGGCGTATATAGTGATACGCCGCCTATTTTACCGGTTTTGCTTGGGGTAAACCGTATGGCTGCCATATTATTCGACATAATATGATTTGTTTCTGAGTTCGTCAGATTCTGTCCGTCGTAGGCGATGATTTCTTTTTCAGACGTCACACAGCCAATTTCAGCGGCAACAGCCTCATAGATATCCAGTTTACCGTAGCCCCAACGGGTATTGGGTACTGTACCTGTAGCCGCATCAGTAAATGCATTTTGTGTCAGTCGCTGCTTTATCTGGCTAATGGTAAGATTGGGATTGGCCTGTAGCAATAAAGCGGTAGCACCTGCCACCCCGGGAGCCGACATACTGGTTCCCTGATTAATCCTGTAATACGTACCATCAACATTGCTGGTGTTTGAGGCAGCCAAACCCGAATCTGAAGACAAAGAAGAAATCACATACATCCCAGAGGCAGTGATCTCTGGTTTTAACACCTCATCCGCTCTTGGGCCCTGGGCACTGAAGGGCGCGATATACTCCTGCGGAGTGCTGTTAGTTAGATAAGCTCCTTGTGTAGGGTTATTTTTATACCAACTTGATCTTCCGAGATAAGCAGCCACCGTAATGGCGGAAGTAGCATTCCCGGGGGAACCTACGATATACTCATTATTTCCGTTCAGCACGGTAGTGGCTACGGTTTCATACGGCTTCCAGGCATGCAGTGTGGTGGGCGTACTGCCTTCATTGGTGAGTTGAATAGTGTAAGTCCCCTGTGAGTCGGTATTAAAGCCAGCAACACGCGAAAGCTGAAACTGTATGTATCTCTTGTAATTAGCCGGGGACACATAATTATATCCCTCTAATTTAAAAGCGCCACCTGAAATAAGATGTGAAGTAGTGCCATTCGCAGGATATATATACACCTGACCATCCGGAGCGGTCACTTTTGCTTCAACATCATTATTATTGTTTCCGTAAATAAAAAACTGATTAATCGTATTGGCCGCACTGGTGGTATTGGTTGCTACGGTAAACCCGAAAGTGCCAGTTCCGGCAGCCGGGATATCCGCTTTTGCATGAAGGTTGGCGCCATAATCATTTCCTGCGGAAATTACCACTGCTCTACCGGGTGCCGATGAAGTAAAATCATCTACAGCTACCTCATGCGGTGCGGTACCATCATGCGGACCTCCTTGTCCGCCAATACTCATATTCACAACAATAGGTTTGCCTAAGGCGGTAGCTACGTTCTGGAAATAGGTAAGGGAGTTAACGGTATTGGCCTGAGAAAAACTGCCGTTACCACCCTTTACCACCACGATATCCGCTTCATACGCGAATCCGCGGTGTTTTTTAGTTGCAAGTCCGGCACCATTACCTGCCACGGTGCCCGCCACGTGTGTCCCATGTCCATTGGTGTCTTTTTGGCGAACGAAATTCGCAGGCGTACCGTCTATCTCATCCTCAATCATGGCACGGGTATATTCCACCCCATAATTAAAACCGACAGGGGAAGTTTCAGTACCTGTAGGTGTAATGGTTTGGTCCCAAATACTGTGGATTCGGCTTTTTGTAGGATCTACTGGATCCCTGAAATCAGGGTGATCCCAGTCAATCCCTGAGTCATAGATCCCCACCAGCACATTCTTACCTGTGAATTTTGTGTTATTCAAAACGCCGGCATGAAGCAATGAAGCACCCGACTGCGCGGTACTCACATCATTATGCAACCCATCAAACACCGGTGCTTCAATGGAAACAACACTGGGCTCTGCCATCAGTCTTTCAATATCTTCGGTAGAAATAAGCGCTGTTACAAATGTATCCATCTCGCTCTGCACCAAAATACCTAAACCTTTCAGCCTTTTTGCATCTTTCGTATAGATAATACTTGAATACATCACTTTCGCACCTTTACCGGTGACTACCATGTGCTTATCCAATCTTGTGGACTCGAGTTCGAGTTCCGGCACTTTTTCGCCTTTGGCTACTTTATCCTTATGGTCCAGCAAGACCTGAAAGCGCGGATCCAGCTTATTAATCTGTGCAAAGCCCAAAACCCCAAAGAGGGCAAGCGCTAATGCGATCACACGCTGTACAGAAAACTTAAACGCTTCTGACAGCCTGTAAAGAGTCTTTTTTCTTCTCATAATCATATATTATTTTAATCGTACAAGTATAAATAATTTTATTGAAATAAATCACTCATGCCCATATTTTTTTATTAAATATTCACAGGATACAAGTTTTTTATCAGGAAATAGTATTATATGTCATTCTCCTCACTTTATAGGTTATATCCTTCCCATCTGCAACCGAAATTCTCTGCCAAAATTTCACTGCCTAAACAAAAATCTGCCAAAATTTAACTTTCACACCATTATATCTTCGTTGGCAAAGTTTTGGGGAATGAACGGGCAAGTAAAAAATTAACTAAAAATTAGAATATTATGTCAGTAAACTTCAAACCGTTGGCAGACCGTGTGCTCGTAGAGCCAATCGCTGCTGAAACTACTACCGCATCAGGAATCATCATCCCGGACACCGCGAAAGAAAAACCACAGGAAGGCACTGTAGTAGCCGTAGGTCCCGGTAAAAAAGACGAACCTACCACGGTGAAAGTAGGCGACAAAGTGCTTTACGGAAAATATTCAGGCTCAGAGCTTAAACTCGATGGTAAAGATTATCTAATCGTAAAGGAATCTGATCTTTTGGGAATTATTGGGTAGGGCTGCTTATTGCATATGGCTGATGGCAATATTAAGTGAGCAACCAATTAATTCTGGCTAGAGACTTAGATTATATTGATGACAATGATTATCAGGTTTTTTTAGCTGAATTAACAATATTAAAAAAGAAGCTTGTTGCTCTTTGGAACAGGCTCAATGAAAAATAAATTAAAAACTGAATCCGCGAATTGCAAAAGCCAAGAGCTAAACGCAATTCGCCAAAAGCAAAAGATATGGCAAAAGAAATAAAATTCGACATCGAGTCCAGAGACGCCCTTAAAAGAGGGGTAGATGCACTGGCAAACGCAGTGAAAGTAACCTTAGGTCCTAAAGGCCGTAACGTAGTCATCGAAAAAGCATTCGGTGCGCCGCATGTCACCAAAGATGGTGTGTCCGTAGCGAAAGAAATCGAACTTGAGGACCGCGTAGAAAACATGGGTGCGCAGATGGTGAAGGAAGTAGCTTCCAAAACCAACGATATCGCCGGTGACGGTACCACCACCGCAACTGTATTGGCGCAGGCCATCGTACGCGAAGGTCTTAAAAACGTAGCCGCAGGCGCCAATCCACTCGACTTGAAAAGAGGGATCGACAAAGCCGTAACCGTAGTGGTGGAAAATCTGAAGGCACAGTCCCAGGAAGTGGGCGATGCTTCAGACAAAATCAAGCAGGTGGCTTCTATTTCCGCGAATAACGATGAAACCATCGGTACTTTGATCGCTGAGGCTTTCGGAAAAGTAGGCAAAGAAGGCGTTATCACCGTAGAAGAAGCGAAAGGTACTGACACTACCGTAGATGTGGTAGAAGGTATGCAGTTCGACAGAGGTTATCAGTCACCCTACTTTGTGACCAACCCTGAAAAAATGATCGCGGAACTTGAAAACCCGTACATCCTTTTAGTGGAGAAAAAAATCTCTTCAATGAAAGAGTTGCTACCGGTTCTTGAGCCAGTGGCGCAGGCAGGAAAATCCCTGCTCATCATCTCTGAAGAAGTAGATGGCGAAGCATTGGCTACTTTGGTAGTAAACAAACTCAGAGGTTCATTGAAGATTGCCGCTGTTAAAGCGCCAGGATTCGGTGATAGAAGAAAAGCTATGTTAGAAGACATCGCAATCCTTACAGGTGGTCAGGTAATCTCAGAAGAGCGTGGCTTCACGATGGAGAACGCTACTCTTGAAATGCTTGGTACCGCTGAGAAAATCGTGATCGATAAAGACAATACTACCATCGTAAACGGTGCGGGCGACGAAGCACAGATCAAAGGCCGTGTAAGCCAGATCAAAGCCCAGATGGAATCTACCACCTCAGATTACGACCGTGAAAAACTTCAGGAAAGATTGGCAAAATTAGCTGGTGGTGTTGCCGTGCTTTACGTAGGTGCCGCCTCGGAAGTTGAAATGAAAGAGAAAAAAGACCGTGTAGACGATGCATTGCACGCGACCAGAGCCGCCGTAGAAGAAGGCATCGTACCTGGTGGTGGTGTGGCATTGGTAAGATCTATCGCTGCGCTTACCATTGAAGGCGCAAACCAAGACGAGACTACCGGTATCAAGATCGTAAAAAGAGCCATCGAGGAGCCATTAAGACAAATCGTGGCCAACGCAGGTGGCGAAGGCTCCGTAATCGTAGCAAAAGTGGCTGAAGGCCAGGCAGATTTCGGATTCAACGCTAAAAACGATGAGTACGTGAACATGTTTGAAGCCGGGATTATCGACCCAACAAAAGTAGTACGTGTAGCGCTTGAAAACGCCGCGTCTGTTGCCGGGATGCTTCTTACCACCGAGTGTGTGATCACCGAGGTGAAAAAAGATGAGCCAGCCATGCCAATGGGTGGTGGCGGAATGCCGGGGATGATGTAATCAGCAAGCATCAGTTACCACAATAAATAAAAAGGTCCGTTTCACACAGTTGAAACGGACCTTTTTTCAGCGTTGTTAGCGCTTTGAGCGCTAACAACGCTCCCTATAGCTTCTTCTTTCCTGTCGCCTGCATCGGATTCAGTAATCCTGGTGAGGCTCCGCGCACGCCATTCTGCATTTTCTGTTTAAAGACTTCAAACTTGGTTGCAGGCTCCGGGATTTCTCCCCAGAAATTGTTTGAAGTATCAATGTCGGCTGTTTCGCGCATCGGGTCGAGTTGTACGGAAGTCAGCTTTTTTTCGAAATAATACGTTTTAGACACCTGGTTCTCATTCTTACGCCAGATCTGTGCGGCAATTTTATCATGAAGTTTGCTACCATCCTCGAACGTGAACTCCAGAATGATCGGCATCACCATACCGCCTTTATTGCTGAAATCAAGCTGATACGCATGGATGTTTTTCAGTTTCGCCTTGTCTGTCGCCGGTATCTTTTCAAGGTTCTCTATTTTTACATTGTGTTTTTTAGTGGTATCCACCTGCTCCATACCGCGGCTGTACCGCCAGTAGAAATCCTGCGTGGCTTTGTCTTTGTCTGTATAAAATTCAATGTTCTTATCGTTGCGGTTTCTTATTTTGGCCACATCCTCAAAATCATTCAACATTGGTTTATCAACGGTGTAGCTAATTTCTCTGGGGAGCGGTGCCGCGTCCAAATCAGCCTTGGCCACCGTTACTTTGTCAATAGAAATATCTACAGGATCGGTACCGTAAAACCAACCACGCCAGAACCAGTCAAGGTTTTCCCCGCTGGCATCATTCATTGTCCTGAAGAAGTCCGCAGGTTCCGGGTGGCGAAAAGCCCACCTTTTTGAATATGTTTTAAAGGCTTCATCAAAGAGTTCGCGCCCCATAATGGTTTCACGAAGAATATTAAGTCCCGTAGCCGGCTTCGCATAAGCGTTCGGGCCGAAGTGGATGATGTTTTCGGAATTCGTCATGATCGGTTCGAGCTGATCTTTAGGCAACTTCATATAATCAACGATGGTATGTGCCGGACCGCGGCGGGAAGGGAATTTATTGTCCCATCTCTCTTCGGTTAGATATTCCACAAAAGTATTTAAACCTTCATCCATCCAAGACCACTGTCTTTCGTCTGAATTGATGATCATTGGGAAGAAGTTGTGCCCCACCTCATGGATGATCACACCAATCATGCCGTTTTTAATACCTTCGGAATACGTACCGTCTTTTTCGGTACGCCCATAATTAAAACAAATCATCGGATACTCCATCCCATTAGCGGCTTCTACCGACTGTGCCACCGGATAAGGATACGGAATGGTAAACTCTGAATAGGTTTTGATGGTATGCGCGACTGCTTTTGTAGAAAATTTGCGGTAAAGATGATAGGCTTCTTTGGGATAAAGACTCATGGCCATCACCTGGTTGTTGTTTTCGGGGATTACAACTTTCATCGCGTCCCACACGAACTTTCGGGACGAGGTCCAGGCAAAATCCCTTACATTCTCTGCCTCAAATACCCAAGTCTTCCTTTGTTTTGATTTGTTTTTTTCAGCTTTTTTAGCTTCTTCAAGTGTAACGATTTCCAGCGGCTCGGAAGCGGTCTGCGCTTGCTTCCACCGTTGTAGCTGCGCTGGTGTAAGCACCTGCTCGAAGTTCTTGCCTACCCCTGTAGAGGCAACGATGTGATCGGCGGGCACATTCATCGTTACTTTATAGTCACCGAAAGCCAGCGCAAACTCTCCACGGCCGGTAAACTGGTTGTTCTGCCAGCCTTTAAAGTCGCTATAGACGCACATTCTCGGGAACCATTGCGTAATCGTATAAAGGTCATTACCATCTTCCGGGAAGTATTCGTAACCACCACGTCCGCCCATCTCGATACGGTTCGGGATATTGTAATCCCAATCGATTTTGAAGATGAATTTTTCGCCTTTCTTAAGCACTTTAGGAAGATCAATGCGCATCATGGTCTTATTTACCACGTATTTCAGCGGTTTACCTGCCGCATCGGTCACTTTTCTGAGGGTGACTCCATATCCGTTGTCCGCGGCCGGAAGTTGGGTTACAGCCAGCCGGTCGGTGGTCAATTGTTTCGGGATGACCGAACGGTCTTCATAACCAGCGTTCTTAACGGATGACTGCTGATTTTCATCAAGCTGAAGCCACAGATAATCTAAATCATCAGGCGAATTATTATAGTAAGTGACCGTCTCTGAGCCCCGGAGATTCCTTTTATCTTCATCCAGGTACGCGGTAATCTCGTAATCCGCTCGGTTTTGCCAGTAGGCCTGCCCAGGCGCGCCCGAAGCGGTTCTGTACACATTGGGTGTTGGCAGAATGGTACCCAACTGCTCGAACTTATTGCCATGATTGCTGACCGCATTATTCTGGATGTTCTGCGCAAACAAACTTATTGGCAACAGGATGGCGAGAAGAAGACCTTTTATATTCATCATAATGGGATATTTAGCAATAGTCATCAAAATTACGCTAACGTTACGAAAAACCGTGTATTTTATCTGTTATTTTAGCATTTTCAAGTAGGAATCCGCTCCAGCGCCATCTGTAGCGACAGTGCAAACACCCCTGAGGATACAAACATCACCCAATCGCGCTGCTGAAGCCGGAACACCCTGACCAAAATAAAATGTACCACAAGTATCGCGGCTACCACTACGACCTGCCCCAGTTCGAGACCTATATTAAAACCTAAAAGCGGGACCAGAATGTGCTGCTCTTCGGCCATCGTCATCCGCGCAATATTGGCAAATCCCATCCCATGGATAAGTCCGAAAAAAAGCGCGAGGTAGTAATTCATGTTCATGAGGCTTTTGGGACGGTTGCGCATCAGGATATTATCAGACGCAGTGATAAATATGGTGAGCGGAATTAAAAACTCTATCCAATTACCGGGTACATGTATGAGATCAAACACACTCATCGCCAGCGTAATGGAATGCCCGATGGTAAAGGCGGTGACCAGCCAAAGAATCCTGCGCCAGTCCTTCAAAGTGAAAACTGCCACCAGCACCAGTACAAACAATTGATGATCAAGCGCGTCGGAGGAAATAATGTGTTCCCAGCCCAACTTCAGATAGAATATAAAATCCTGCATACGTCTAATTTTTTAAGGTCACGATAATACAAAATATATTTTAACTTTGTTTTAACGAAAATCCGAATCCTTCATTCCTTCGGGAACGGTTTGATTTTAAACACATCCTCACTAACTATCTGCTTTAGCTGTAATCCACCTCACGTCCATGAAAAGAATATCCACCGTTTTACTTACCTTCCTGCTCTGCACTTTTTTTCTTGCGGCAAAACCTGCCTCAGCGTTTCATCCCTATCACGTAGGTTCTGTCGAATTCAGATACAGTGAGGCTACCAAAACATTTCAGATCAGTGGCAAATTCTTTCTGGATGATTTAGAGAACGCGCTGAAACGCAGTTTCGGACAAACCGTACATTTTCATGAGGCGAAATACCGCCAGCAAATCAACAACTACCTGAGCCGCTACTGCGAGCAACACCTGAGGCTAAAAGCAGACAATAAAGCACTGAAGGTCAATTACATCGGCTATGAGGAAGACAGCGAGTCCGTGAACATTTATCTGGAATCCGAAATCCTTCCTATGCCCCAAAAAGTAGAAACCGCGGTAAGCCTGCTATACAACCTGTTCGATGACCAAATGAACATCATCCACATCGTGGTAGGCGGGAAAAGACACAGCAGCCGCCTAATGTACCCGGACCGTTATCTTTACCAAAATTTTTAAGACCTAAACGAATCGTTCAACTGGCTGACATGCTGTAACAAATCCGGAAAGAAACGGTTGAAATGTTCTTCAAGCGCTGGTTTGTTGTGCAGAAAAACCCCGAACACCGCTAGGTTCTCATCGAGATATTTTGCCTTGCGGAGCACATTACGAAACGAAAACCGGATACCCGACTCCTCCTTATACTGGTACAGCCAATTGTCTTTCTCCATTGCATGAAGCATCCGTAAAAAATCGGGCGGAAAAATGTGCTGGTGCTTCCGGAGCACGCGATAGACGTTCTGCGAATGCAGGTATAACTGACGATCACCTATTGAACGGGCCAGAAAATAATCAAACGCGACATCTACAAATGCGCCGGCATATAACCGCACCAACGGACTGAAGATTTTTTTAGCCTCACTCACCTCTTCATGGGCATCCGTAAAAGTATCAATCGCACGATGCAGCGTAATGCCTTCTCCGATAGCAGCCGGAAATGAAAACCGCTCGCTGTTGCGGATAAAATCCTGCAGAAACTGCCCTACGATCTGCTCGTCGGTAAAGGTGAGATATGAGTGTGCGAGGAAATTCATGTTCAGGAAGTTTAGCGTATTAGCGTTGTTAGGGCTTTGAGCCCTAACAACGCTCTGTCATTTTACCGAATAATTTTCTATCGTTTTAATAAACCCATCCATTCCCCCAAAGAAGTCTAGCACGGTATGTTTTTCTATGAATATATCTTTATTCCCTGTAATAATTCCTACCGATGAATAAGGGTAATGTCGGTAACCATTAATCGCATTATGCTTTTCGGGATTTTTATTTATATACAGGATCGTTCTTAGAAGCTGGGACTCAGATAAAATTTCTTTTCGCCGAAAAGGAAGTTCAAAAAGCTTTCCTGTTCTCGAATAACATTTATTGATTGCCTGAGCATAACTGTTGAAAACATTTGAGAATTGATGACTGACAATCGCCAAAACATCATCCTTTTGCTTATGCGGAAAAACTGTCCTGATTTCTTTTTCAGCACGAATCTCAACTAACATATGAAAATGATTTTCCATTAAACAGTAACTGTACACCTTCGCAACAGACAGTACCTTCTGCTGAATAAGATTTAAAAAGTAGAAATAATTGCGTGTCTCAAAGAAAAGCGCACCGCCATTAACACCTCTGTTGTAAATATGATAAAACTTTTCTGGCTCCAGAGGAAATGTATTTGTTTTCATCGTGTTTATGGGTTTATGAGAGCGTTGTTAGGGCTTTAAGCCCTAACAACGCTAAAAAAGCTGTTCATGGAAATCCTCAATCTTGCTAACTTCCGTGATTTTTATCCCAAAGTTCTTTTTTGGTATTTTGTTCAGGTTCGAGACAAAAATTTTCTCGTAGCCCAGTTTTTCAGCTTCAGAAATTCGCTGCTCGATCTGTGAGACTGGCCGTATTTCCCCGCTAAGCCCTATTTCTCCGGCAAAACAATAGTGTTCTGAAATGGCGAGATCCTCGTTTGATGAAAGTACCGAGGCCACCACCGCAAGGTCCAGCGCCGGATCATCGGTTTTAATACCGCCGGTAATATTCAGGAAGACATCTTTGGCACCCAACTGGAAACCTGCCCTTTTTTCAAGTACGGCCAGCAGCATATTTAGCCTTTTAGAATCAAAGCCGGTAGAACTTCTCTGCGGCGTACCATACACGGCCGAACTTACGAGCGCCTGGATTTCGAGCAGCATTGGTCGGTTACCCTCCAGCGTTACTGCTATTGAATTACCAGAAAGCTCCTCAAACTTCTTGGTGATAAGGATTTGCGATGGGTTTTTAATTTCTTTAAGTCCCTGGGACACCATTTCATAAATCCCAATCTCTGAGGTGGAACCGAAACGGTTTTTATTGGCGCGTAAGAGGCGGAAGAGGTGGTTGCGGTCGCCATCAAAATTCAGCACTACGTCCACCATATGCTCTAGTACCTTCGGGCCGGCAATCTGCCCATCCTTGGTGATGTGCCCGACTAAGAACACGGGTGTATTTGTGCTTTTGGCGTAAGTGATGATTTCATTCGAACATTCGCGGATCTGTGATACGGTACCGGGAGAACTTTCGATCAGTTGGCTTTGCAGCGTCTGTATCGAATCAATAATCATAAAATCGGGCTTTAGTTTTTTCGCTTCATGCAGTATCTTTTCTACAGAAGTCTCGGTAAACAGAAAGCAGTTGGGGTTTTGTAATTCGGTTAAACGGTCTGCGCGCATCTTAATCTGTGAAGCACTTTCTTCCCCTGATACGTAGAGGATTTTCTTTTTCATCTTCAGCGCGAGCTGCAGCAGCAAGGTAGATTTGCCAATGCCAGGCTCACCACCGATCAGCGTGACAGAGCCGAGCACAATCCCCCCACCAAGCACGCGGTTGAGTTCCTCGGAAGGAGTGGTAATCCTCGGTTCTTCATGGGTTTCCACTTCGATGATGTTGATGAGGTGCTGTTTGGGCTTACCAGAAATACTTTTTTCCGGAGCCTTATCAATGATTTCTTCTACCAGGGTGTTCCATTGCCCACAGTTTTTACATTGCCCGTGCCACTGCGAATACTGGGTTCCGCAGGCTTGGCAGAAATATGCTGTTCTCAGTTTTGCCATACTGCGAATTTCTCTATTTTTTTTCAAATACCACAACGAAAAAAAACCGCCTGTAAAAAGCGGTTATATTTATGCTAAAATAAGAAGGTTTAGTTGGCGGTGATATTCACAGTTATCTTAATAGCGTCACCTGTCTTTACTCCCATAAAACCTGGGCGTGCCATCCCATAATCAGAGAGTTTCACCTCTTCGGTACCAGTGATTTGGTAAGAGGCCCCGTTTTTAGTTACTGTTACCGGAAAGCTTACATCCTTTGTTACGCCCGCGATGGTAAGTTTACCGGCTACGTTCGATTTACCGGTATTTAGAGAGGCCGCTGTAAAGGTGATCGTAGGGTTTTTATCAGCTTTCAATGCCTCGTAGGCTTTGTTATCCATCATCTTGCCTTTGGTACTTTTAAGGTTTTTCGCTGGCATCGTAAACTTTACATTGGTAATGGCATTCCCGGCTATTTTTCCGGTGAATGTGGCGGAAGAGGAAGTCATGGCCCAGTCGTGCATTGGGGAAGTGCCGTCAACCATCACCTTAGTGGTTTTACCTGTAATGGTTTGTGCACTGACAAGTCCGAAGAAAATTACAGCAAAAAGGGTTAACAGGGATTTCATTGCGCTTTTCATACTTTTAATATTTTAAGTGAGTTAAGTTGTTTTGTATGATTTAGATTCACGTCTCTTTCCATGGTTAAAAGATTCTTGCATGACTATTATCAGTTTTTCTTGACGTGTTTCCATTTTCATAAAAACCTTCTGAAAACCGAAATTCGGATGACCTCGCGCCGCAATTGCCCTATCCTGTATTTCTGGCAAAGGAAACCTGTAATAAACAATGCCACTGCAAGCCAGCAACCATTAAACCATCCAGTACCGAAATATTCCGCCATGAGGAATGAAGCGAGCAGCACCAGCCACGCAGCCAAAAAATAAAAATTGGCTATATGCAAGTTTCGGTAGGCAAAAGTGCGCGGTTGTGATGGGATGATTAAAAATACCACATGCGCCAAGATGCTACCGGTAAACACATCGATCAGGTGATGCTGATACGTTGTTAAAGTTGATAAAGCCACCATCATTAACCAAACCGCGGCAATGTGCCGCCAGGGAGACTTCAGCTCACGAAAGACCGTCCAGAAGGCGAAGGCGAACGCCACATGCAGCGAGGGCGACTGGTTATAAGGATCATCTACCCCATCCAATAACCAAAACAGCGCACCTAAAATAGTGTGTGAGACCTGTGGCTTTGGTTGCGAGAACTGCAATGGCATCAAAATAAAACCTATCCCAGCCAGCACCGTCATCAGTAATACCCTTTTAAGAAACACCCTTAATGCTTCGGGTGACTTAATAAGCAGAAATACCACACAGAAGAACACCCCACTCGAAAGATACGGGATGATGGTCCATGGCAAGAACGGGATATCCCTTTCAAACCCGAATACAAAAGAGCGCACCTCCCCAAGTTGCGCCGCATACCACAGCGAAAATTTATATACCAGCGCAAACACGGCCGAGAAAATTACCATCCCCCACATATTTGCATTCATTTTGCCCCATTTAAACTTCATTTGGTTGTTTTTATGAATGTATCACCGCAGCAAAAATCCTGCCCGGCGCTTCTGACATTACCTGAACGCTTCGTAGTACAGCCAACATCAATGACTTTGACATTTAATTTGCCCCGTCTTTCAAATTCCCCTAACTTTGCACAAACCTAATCTAATGAGTAAAAAGAACACGAAATACATCTTCGTTACCGGCGGTGTTACTTCATCTTTAGGAAAAGGAATTGTCTCAGCCTCGCTGGGCCTTTTACTGAAATCCCGCGGTTTCAGTGTCACCATTCAGAAGCTTGATCCTTACATCAATATCGACCCGGGCACCCTTAATCCCTATGAACACGGCGAATGTTACGTTACCGAAGACGGCGCAGAAACCGATCTAGACCTCGGGCATTACGAAAGATTTCTCGATTCCCAAACTTCGCAGAACAACAATGTAACCACCGGAAAAATCTATCAAACCGTTATCGAAAAAGAACGTAAAGGCGATTTTTTAGGCAAAACCGTACAGGTAATTCCGCACATCACGAACGAGATCAAACGCAGGATTAAAATCTTAGCCAAACAGAACTACGACATTATTATTACCGAAATCGGCGGTACGGTAGGCGACATTGAGTCTTTACCCTACATTGAATCGGTACGTCAGCTGCGCTGGGAACTTGGCGAGAGCAACTCTATGGTAATTCACCTCACACTGTTACCATATTTGGCGGCAAGTGGAGAGCTTAAAACCAAGCCATCGCAACACTCCGTTCGTCAATTGATGGAAAGTGGCATCCAGGCTGATGTACTCGTGTGCCGTACAGAGCATAAAATCCCGAAAGAACAGCGGGCAAAACTCGCACAATTCTGTAATGTCGCACTCGAAAACGTGATTGAATGCAAAGACCTTGAAACCATTTATGAAGTCCCCATTTATCTTCAAAAACAAAACTTTGACGACGTTGTTTTAAAAGAACTCGACCTGAGATCTGATAAAGAAGCTGACCTTAAAGACTGGAAACACTTCCTTAAAAGATATCAGAACCCGAAGAAAACCGTAGAAATCGCCCTGGTTGGCAAATACGTATCACTGCAGGATTCTTACAAATCCATTGCCGAAGCCTTCATTCATGCCGGCGCAGACCTGAATACCGAGGTGCGCCTGCGATGGGTGTACAGTGGCGACCTTACCGATGACAACCTACAGGAAACCTTTGAGGGGATTGATGGCATGCTGATCGCGCCCGGCTTCGGTGACCGTGGCATCGAAGGTAAAATATCGGCCGCACGCTATGCCCGCGAAAACCAGATCCCGCTTTTGGGGATTTGTCTCGGGATGCAGATCATGACGATTGAATATGCCAGAAACGTACTCGGGTATAAGAAAGCCAATTCTGTTGAATTTGACACCGGCACTCCTGAACCGGTGATCTCTTTGATGGAAGAGCAGAAAAACGTAGTTGAAAAAGGCGGCACCATGCGTCTTGGAGCCTGGAAGTGCGCACTGAAGCCGGGTTCGCGGCTATATGACATCTATGGTGCGAAAAGCATTTCCGAGCGCCACCGCCACCGCTATGAGTTTAACTCCGATTACAAGGAAGCGTTTGAGCGTAACGGCCTGATCCCCTCCGGTGTAAATCCTGAAACGGGGCTTGTAGAAACGCTGGAACTGCAAAATCACCCGTTCTATGTAGGTGTGCAGTATCACCCGGAATATAAAAGTACCGTGGCCACACCGCACCCACTTTTTAAAGCGCTGATAGAAGCGACCGCGAGAAAATAAATACTTAAAGAGATAAACAGCACCGCCTTTTTATCTCTTTCTTTTTCAAAGCGTTCGGTAAAGACCTTTCATTGAAAAAAAATGAGTATTTTTGTCAGCCAAAATTACAGGTCAGCCTTTGTGAATTAAGCGGGGCGCCTATCACTAAAAACTCAACACCCAAGATGCAGCAAAATAACGGTTTAGATAAAAACCAACTGATTAGCTTCGCCCTGTTCTCCCTCATCTTAATCGGAGCCATGTTTTACTTCCAAAACAAACAGGCGACCGAGCAGCAGGCATTAGACGCACAAAATAAAGCCGCAAACGCCAAAATTGCCGCCGCCAACAGTACGAAGCCGGCCCTTGTAACCAACCTGAATGACAGCCTGAAGACCACCTCGATCAAGCAGGTACAGCTAAGGAACAAAGAACTGACGCTTGGCATATCTACCCTTGGCGGGCAAATATCTGCTGTTCAATTAAATGAATATCAGGCTTATAACCGCAAAACTGACAAGAACGACCAGCCTTTGATGTTATTCGATAAAAATAACGCGACTTACGGCTTCCAGTTTAAAGACAAAACCGGGAAAACCTTCAATACCAAGGACCTGGTTTTCATCCCTACCCAAAACGGAAATACCGTTACCATGCAGGCCAATGCCAATGGCGCGGTGATACAGTTCATCTACACGCTACAGGATAAATATACGGTAGATTTCAACGTTAAAACACAGGGGCTTAGCCAACTCATCAGCGACCAGAAAGCCACTTTCGTATGGGACTTCAACGCCCGCGAGATGGAAAAAGGCCGTGCGCAAGAGCAAACCCACACCGAATTTAATTATTCATTTGATAATTACAGCAGTTTCGACTACGACGGTCGAAACTCTATGGACGAGCCTGAAGAAACCCTAAACTGGCTAGCGATCAAGCAACAGTTCTTTGCTGCCGTTATTGAACCACAAACCGGTTTCAAAGATGCTAAAGGATCGCAGGAAATGATTGATGAAGGCGAATACCTGAAGAAATTCAACTTCAACGGGCAGGTAGACCTTGCGGGTAATGAACTGAACCAGAATTTTAAATGGTACTTCATGCCACTGGATTTGCCACTGCTGAAATCTTATGACAAGAACTTCGATGAGTTGCTGCCACTGGGCTGGTCCTTCATCGGAAGCATGAACCGCTGGTTCTTTATCCCCATGTACAACCTAATCTCCAGCTGGGGACTTGCCGCAGGTTGGGTGATCTTCGTGATGACGATTATCGTAAAAATCATCCTGTCACCGGTGATGTTCAAGCAGCATAAACTGAGTGCGATGATGAAAGTCATCCGGCCGGAAATTGATGAGGTAAATGCCAAATACAAAGACGCTGATCCGATGAAAAAACAGCAGGAAGTGATGGCCGTGTACCGGAAAGCCGGCGTGAACCAAATGGCAGGCTGTTTACCAGCACTGTTACAGATCCCGATATTCTACGCGCTTTTCCGCTTCTTCCCGAACATGATAGACTTGCGTGGCAAAAGCTTTTGGTTTGCCAAAGACCTTACGGCCTATGATGACGTAATTAAACTACCGTTTAACATTCCGTTTTTGGGAGAGCACTTAAGTATTTTCGCCATTGCCTGTACCATCGTTATCCTGATTTATACGGTAATGACCTCGGGTAACATTCAACAACCACAACAGGAAGGGATGCCGAACATGAAGGTATTGATGTACATCTTCCCGATCACCTTTATGTTCTTCCTGAACACCTCGGCCTCCGGACTTTCATGGTACTATTTTGTATCAAACGCCATTAACATCCTGATTATTTTGGTGATTAAATATTGGATTTTGGACGAAGAAAAAATCCATGCTACGATTCAGGCTAATAAACAGAAAGAGCCGAAGAAGGAAGGCAAGTTCCAGAAAAGGATGCGCGAGATGATGGAAAAAGCGCAGGAGCAGCAAAAACTGCAACAGCAGCAAGCCAATAAAAAGAAATAATTTTTCTTATAACTTAAAGTCCACCTCAGCAAGCTGAGGTGGACTTTATTTTGGAGGTGTTTCAAGAAGTTTTTTCAGTTAAAATATCAGTTAAAATAACAAGATTCCTGTTTGGGTTTTGTTGCAGTCTCGTTGCAGACATGTTGCGGATTTGCTTCCAAAAATAAACCTTTCTGAAACCCACTTACGAAACAGGGCAGAACACATGAGGAAAGAGCTTGCTAAGTTGGAAGATAAAAGCATCAATATTCTTCGATGTAACTTAACCGGAAAGATTTGCGGTGATGTTCGCAGGGGCCAAATCTGTTGAGTGCTTCGCGGTGTTCTTTAGTGGCGTAGCCCATATTGGTCTTCCAGCCATAATGCGGAAATTCGTCATGAAGTTTGATCATTAACTGATCTCTGTAATTTTTTGCTAAAATAGAGGCGGCCGCAATTGAAAGCACCTTGGAGTCTCCTTTAACAATGCATTGGTGTGGGATAAAATTGTAAGGATGAAACCGGTTGCCATCTACCAGGATAAGTTCGGGGCGTGTCCTAAGCTGGTCCAGTGCTTTGTGCATCACATGTATGCTGGCATTCAAGATATTATGCTCATCAATATGTGAGGGCGGGAGTTCGGCCACGGCATAGTCCTGCACATGGTCTTTGATATAATCATCAAGGTATGTCCGTGTTTTACACGTCAATTTCTTAGAGTCATCCACCAAATGCTGCATAAAATGGTCACCCAGTATTACGGCAGCCGCCACCACTGGCCCCGAGAGACAACCGCGTCCGACTTCGTCGCACCCCGCTTCCAGGTAAATATCCGTCCATTTTCTTTTCAGTTCCATATATTTCAGCTATGAACTCTTGATTTATTTGGCGCAAAAATACAAATATTTATATCCGTAAGTTTTTGCCTTAATGAATACAAATCTTGCAGATTCCGGCGATTGTGTTGCAGTTGATATTAGCGTAAGATTTCTGAGCCCTTAAAGTGTTTTCAAAATGAAGCTAATTTTAATACGCATATCAATAGCAATCCCATAGTTTTATTGCATATTTGATAAAATAATTTATTTAAAATACACTGCAATTCATCACTTTTTTAAATTTGACATGATAATTATCATAAAAACACCATAAATTATGATAATTCTACATATTTCATCCTTTCATTGCCATAAACCCGCTTCATTAGCGGGTTTAGTACATTATTAAGATTTATTTAACAAAATGTTTGTTCAGTTTATAAAAGTTTTGCACATTTGTGACAATGAAAAATTTAATTTGATATGAAGAAACTAACAACAAGCGTTTTAGCAGTAGTTCTTACCTCATCATTTGCTTTGGTAAATGCGCAGGTTGATACCGCCAGAACGCAGGATATCGAAGGTGTGGTAGTGACTGCCTTGGGTATTAGAAGAGAAAAGAAGGCAATTGGTTATGCTGCGCAAGAAGTAAGTGGCGACGTAATCTCCAGAGCAAATCAACAAAATGCCCTTAGTGCCCTGTCAGGCAATGTGGCGGGGGTACAGGTTACTGCTCCGTCTTCTTTGGGAGGCTCCTCCCGTATTCTGATTCGAGGCGCTGGTTCTGTAACAGGAGATAACAGACCACTCATTGTTGTAGATGGCGTTCCGCTTGACAATGGCAACTATAACTCGACGGGCACTCAAAGAGGAGCAGGAGGACGCGACTTTGGTGATGCAACAGCTGATATTAATCCTGATGATATCGAAAGCGTTACTGTTTTAAAAGGAGGACCGGCTGCTGCCTTGTATGGCAACCGAGGAGGCAATGGCGTAATTCTTTATACTACAAAATCAGCTAAAAGAGGCAAAACTGATATGACCTTCAAAACAGGTATATCAATGGAATCAATATACATCTACCCAAACCTACAAAGACTTTACGGAGGAGGTGCATCAGACACATTCGATACTGCAACTATCGATGGAGTTACGTACAATATTGCCGATTATGCTACTGATGAAAGCTGGGGTCCGAAATATGACCCAAATTTAATGTATTTACCATGGAACGCTTTCGATCCTGAGTTCGCTAATGATTATTTAAAACCTATACCATGGGTTGCTCCTGAGAATGACGTTGATAAGTTTTTTAGAACAGGAATTACATATTCAAATTCATTTTCTGTAGCGAAGTCAATGGGCAATACAAATGTACGGCTTTCGTTTTCCAACAATAAGACAGAAGGAATTGTTCCAAATTCTGAATTGACTAAAAATAACTTCGGAATTAACATGAATTCTACTTTAACAGATAAGTTAAAAGTTGATGGTGGATTTAATTATGTTTTAACGGAAGGATACAATAGACCAGAGCAGGGGTATGGAGATAACTCAGTTGGACAGAAATTCTTTCAGTGGGGACAACGACAGCTTGATATGGTTAAATTGCGTGATTATAAATTAGCAAATGGCAATCAACGGAGCTGGAACAGGACGAGTTACGATGATGGCACTCCTCTGTATTCCGATAATCCTTATTGGATCGTATATGAAAATATTGCAACTGATAAAAGACATCGCTTTTTTGGGAATGTTGGAATGACGTATAACATTACTGATAAAATATACGCTGTCGGTAAGGTTTATGGTGACATGTATAACTTGAGAATTACAGACAGAGTAGCTGTCGGTTCACAAGCACAATCATCTTTTTCGGATATATCTCGTACATTATCAGATTTCACTTATGAAGGACGGATTCATTTTGACACAAGATTTTTAGAGGACTTCAGTGTCAATGCCTTTGTTGGCGCTTCTCGTCGTAATGCAAGATATAATAGTATTTCTGGTACAACCGTGGGAGGACTTGTTCAACCGAATTATTATAGCTTAGCAAACAGCGTTGAACAGCCTCGTGCGTCAAATTTTGAGTCTTGGAGAAGGACAAACAGCGTATTTGGATTACTTTCATTAGGATATCGTGATATGCTTTTTGTAGAGGCAACCGGTCGAAATGACTGGTTTACAACCACTAAAGATCCTGTATTTTATCCTTCAGTAACTGGTAGTTTTGTATTCTCTTCCATACTAAATGCAGACTGGCTATCATTCGGGAAAATTCGTGCAGGATGGGCTAAAGCAGGAAATGATACTGATCCTTATCGTTTAGTAACTTATCCGGATGTGCGAACTACATTCCAAGGAAATCCAAGATACTCGAACCCAAATACATTTAATGACCCATTCTTAAAGCCTGAAACTAAAACAACAAAAGAAGCAGGTTTGGAGATGCGCTTTCTGAAAAACAGATTTGGATTTGATGTGACATATTATGATGCAGTTACTGATGATCTTATTACACCATTAGCAGTAGATCCAAGTACAGGATATGCATTTAAACTCATCAATGGTGGTAAAATGCAAAATAAAGGTATAGAAGCTACAGTTTTCGTAACACCAATTAAAAATGAGAAATTTGAATGGAACTTAACTTGGAATTTTGCAAAGAATGATAATAAACTTTTAGAACTGTATGAGGATGTGCAAAATTATGAAATTACAGTAGCTCCATTCCGTGCAAAATTATATGCTACGGTAGGAGAGACATTTGGTCAGATTTGGGGTACGGATTACACATATGATGCAAATGGTAATAAAATCATTGGTGCAAATGGTTTATATGTTCCTTCCCAAATTAAATCTCTTGGATCGGTAATTCCTGATTATAACATGGGATTCCGTAACACCCTGCGTTATCAAAATCTGAATCTATCATTCTTGATAGACATACAAAAAGGTGGCAAATACTTTTCTACATCTCATATGTGGGGAATGTATTCAGGTATGATTGAAGAATCAGCGGCAAACGGTATTAGAGAAAATGGAATAACACTACAAGGTGTCTTAGCAAATGGACAACCAAATACAAAAAACATCAGTGGCGAAACTTATGCTAAAGGATTTTATAACACAGTAGATGCCCAAAATGTTTTTGATGCTAGTTATGTAAAATTAAGAGATATCACCTTAACCTACGACCTTCCAAATTCAGTTGTTGGTCCGCTTAAAGGTATAAGTATTGGTGCCTTTGCTAGAAATCTTTTTGCTTGGGGTCTTGATTGGAAAGGAATGGATCCTGAAATGGCATCATATGGTAGTGGTAACATACAAGGTATCGAGGGAGGCTCACTTCCATCCACTCGTACTTACGGTGTAAATATGCAAGTTAAATTTTAATTACTAGAAAACATGAAAAAGATATTTTTTGCAATTTGTACTGCAACTTTGGTATTGTCTACCCAAAGTTGCAGACAGGATTTTGAAGAAATAAATACAAGTCCAAATAGTCCCGAAATCTCTTTAACGTACGGACTTTTCAACAGCGCCAATAAAGAATTAATGGATGGAACTAGAGGAGGATTTCCGTCAGGAAGAGTAGCTTTACCGTGGATGCAGTACTCGGCACAGCGTAACTACACAGAAGAAGATAAGTTTCAGTACAGATTAACGAGTGGTGATGCATTTTGGAACACATTTTATTTAACGGCTCAAGATTATAAAAACATTATAGACTTGAATGAGGACCCTAAATATAAAGTGCAGATGTCTGCCTATGGATCTAACAAGAATCAAATTGCGGCATCTCGTGTGATGTTAGCGTATGTATTCTCTAACCTTGTTGATAGGTTCGGAGATGTACCATACTATTCCTATGGCAATAAAGATGCTGATTTTCAGGCGCTGGACATTACTAATGTCACACCCAAGTTTGCACCACAGCAAAAATATATGCTGATCTTTTAAAGGAACTGAAGGAAGCTGCCGCGATGATTGAGTCGGACAAACCAGTTTTCACACAAGGCGATTTGCTTTTCGGTTCTCCAGACAAATTGAAAAAGTTTGCTAACTCTTTGCGACTCAGAATAGCTAACCGTGTTAAAGGAACCATTCCGGGTGCAGAAACGCATATTACAGAAGCAATAGCTGGAGGCGTAATGCAGTCAAATTCTGATAACGTAGGCCTCACCTATGAAAACAATGCGACAAACCCTTCGCCAATGTGGTCAGCGCACTTTGTGGATAACAGAACTGACTTCAGCGTTGCAAATACCTTTATCGAACTTTTGAAAGGAGAAAGAGGAAACTTCGGCGTTGATCCACGCTTACAGAAATACGCAGCTCCTTACAAGCAATTTAATGACAAGTGGCTTGATGATAAAACAGAGCCAAAATACAAAACGTTGCCAATTTCTGCTGTAAGAGATAAAAAATATGTAGAAAGCGATACACTTAGTTATTATGGCGGCATGCCATATGGTATGCCTGCCAATGGCTGGACTGCTTCGCAAAGAGCAACTTCGTCTTTCTTCAGCTATAAAGTCCTTCGTGCGGACTATACTGAAATGTTGATGGAATACTCTGAAGTATGTTTCCTTTTATCAGAAGTAAATGGATGGGATGATACATGGTACAGAAAAGGCGTTCGTGCTTCGATCGAAAAATGGTACAACGATGACCCTATTAAAACTAATCCACTACAAGGCGAGGATGCCGCCAAAGTAACAGCCTTTGTTAACGCGCTTCCCGCTGCTAATCAGGCGAATGTTTTGAATCAAAAGTATATCGCACTATACATGCAACCACAAGAAGCATGGAACGAATACAGAAGAACAGGATATCCTAGCACGCTTCTCAAAGTCGGTGAATCTCACGCACTGAACGTTCCATATACAACTGGTGGCGTTACGTACACTTCCTATACTTTTAATTCATTAGTACCAGGACTGACCGATATACCCGCAAGACTGTATTATCCAACCCAGCCTCAGACTCTTAATCCAAGCAACTATCAGGCGGCCGTTCAAGCTCTTGGTGGCGATAAAATGGACAAGAAACTTATCTGGGATAAAAACTAACCACTCAAACACTATTTAATTTCAAACCACCCTCACAGGTGGTTTTTTTATTTCCGTATATTTGTTTTGGAAAAATGATAAACTATGAATATCAAAAATATTATTGAAAACAAGATCGACGAAGTTATCCAGAATGTCTTTCAGATCGATGATCTAAACCATAAACATAATCTCAAACTCGAGGTGCAGCAAAACAGGAGCGGCTTCGAAGGAGATTTTAGCGTAGTCACTTTTCCACTCGTAAAAATCGTAAAGAAAAGTCCGGATTATGTAGCCACGGAACTCGGCGACGCACTTTCTACCCAAACCGATTTCGTACAGAGCTTCAATGTGGTGAACGGCTTCCTAAATCTCACCATCAGAAACGATTTCTTTCTGAACAACTTTTATTCTGCCAAAGAAAACTTTGATGAAACTGACGAGAAGCACCAGACGGTGATGATCGAATATTCTTCACCAAACACCAACAAACCTCTTCACCTGGGCCATATCCGCAACAACCTCCTCGGTTATTCCGTAGCAGAAATCCTGAAGGCAGATGGCTATAACGTGATCAAAACCCAAATCATCAACGACCGTGGCATACACATCTGCAAATCCATGCTGGCGTGGGAAAAATTTGGTAACGGCGCCAACCCGACTTCGGCCAACCTTAAGGGTGATAAACTGGTTGGCAACTATTACGTAGCCTTTGATAAATGCTACAAAGAAGAAGTTGCCGCTCTTGTAGTACAGGGAAAAACTGAAGAAGAGGCTAAAAAAGAGGCCTCTATTATGAAGGAAGCACAGCAGATGCTGCTGAACTGGGAAAAAAATGATGAAAAAGTACGCAATCTATGGCAGGAAATGAACTCATGGGTGTATGATGGTTTCCAGAAAACCTATGACCGCCTTGGCGTAGATTTCGATCAGGTACAATATGAAAGTCAGACTTATATCTTGGGTAAAGACATCATACAAGATGGTTTGCTGCGTGGCGTACTTTATCGTAAAGAAGACGGCTCCGTATGGTGCGACCTCTCCGATGAAGGGCTCGATCATAAACTTCTTTTACGTTCAGACGGAACTTCAGTGTACATGACACAGGATTTGGGAACTGCTGTACAACGCTTCCGTGATAACGACATCCAGAAAATGATCTATACCGTAGGCAACGAACAGGATTACCATTTCGACGTTCTCTTTAAAATCCTGAAAAAACTCGGCTACGACTGGGCCGAAAACCTTTATCACCTGTCCTATGGCATGGTAGAGTTGCCCGAAGGTAAAATGAAGTCCCGGGAAGGCACCGTGGTTGATGCTGACGACCTGATGCAGGAAATGTACAACACCGCCAAAGAAAAAGCGGAAGAACTCGGCAAACTCGAGAACCTCACCATTGAAGAGAAAGAAACGTCTTACGAAACTGTAGGCATTGGCGCACTGAAATATTTCATGCTGAAGGTGGATCCGCGTAAGAAAATGCTATTCAACCCAAAGGACAGTATTGAGTTTAACGGCAACACCGGACCTTTCATTCAATACACTTACGCCAGGATTCAGTCGCTGCTTCACAAGGCAGAATACAGCCAGCAAAAGGTGGACGCCTATACACTTAACGCTTCGGAAAAAGACCTTATCATGAATCTGGTCAACTTTAAAGAAGTCGTGAGCCGCGCCGCGGATACTTTTTCACCTGCTTTGGTGGCCAATTATGTGTACGACCTCGTCAAATCTTACAATTCCTTCTACCAAAACAATCCGGTGCTGTCGCATGAGGATGCCAATGCCCGCCAGTTCCGGCTGGAGCTTTCGCACCTTACCGCTAAAACCATCAAAAAAGGGCTTAAGCTGCTGGGCATAGGTACCGTAGACCGTATGTAATATGTGGCTTGATTTCAGCATACCATTTAATATAAATACACTTTCTCCACAAACACCGTTTGAGGAGGAGGTGATTTCTTTTTTGAAGGATTGGCATAACGCATCGGTTATAGTGCCGGTGCAGACCTCAGGTTCTACAGGTATCCCAAAAATATTTGATGTTGAAAAAGGAAAGATGCGCCATTCGGCGCGGATGACTTGTGATTTCCTAAAATTAAATGAAGGTGATACAGCTTTACTGTGCTTGCCCGTGGCTTATATTTCCGGTAAAATGATGATTGTAAGGGCGATAGAACGAAAACTAAAACTTTCGGTTTTCACGCCTTCATCGCGCCCGCTCAAGGAGCTTACGCAAGCGGTAGATTTCTGTGCCATGTCCCCATTACAGGTTGAGAACTCGTTGGATCGCTTGCACTTGCTTCAAAAGTTGATTATCGGCGGCGCACAGGTGTCACAACAGCTTCAGCGAAAAATTCATGATACACTTTCTCCCAGTACAAAAGTGAAGATTTATGAAACATACGGCATGTCCGAAACGCTATCGCACATTGCGCTGAAAGAAATATTTCCGGTGAGGGAAAATCATTTTAAAGCATTCGAAGACATTGGCTTAAGTACCGACGTCCGCAACTGCCTGAAGATCGACGCCCCGCAAATGAACGCTGATATTTTACAAACTAATGATATCGTTGAACTGAATGATGACGGTACGTTTGTTTTCATAGGTAGGCAAGATAATGTCATCAATTCTGGTGGATTGAAGATACATCCGGAGGTTTTGGAAGACTTTGCGAAACAGCATCTGGCATATGAGGTGGTTTTCACGGCACAACCCGATGAGATGCTCGGTGAAAAACTTGTAATGACTATCGAAGCGGAAGAAAACCTAGCATTAAAGGAGGAAATAGATGATTTGAAGACGAAAATCGCAGAAAAACATTCCAGAAATCATGTTCCGAAGGAAATTTATTTCTTCAAAACATTTCCACGGTTGGCGAACGGGAAAATCAACCGCCGGGATCTTACCCAACTCGTACAGGATAGGCCATGAGAGATTTCAGCAAGGAGCTTTCATACAAAACATCGCGCAGCAGCGGCGCAGGCGGGCAAAATGTCAACAAGGTGGAAACTTCTGTCACCGTGATGTGGAAAATTGCCCAAAGCGCCTTGTTTCAGGAGGATGAAAAAAACCTCATCACCGCCAAACTATCGAACAGAGTAAACCAGGAAGGTGTACTTCAACTGACTGTTTCCGAAGCCCGGACTCAAATCCAGAATAAGAAAGCGGCAACTGAAAAAATTCTAGAGCTCGTCAACAAATCATTATTACAGCCAAAAAAGCGCAAACCTACAAAGCCGAGCAAAGGGCAAATCGAAAAACGTCTGCAAGCTAAAAAGCAGCGTTCAGAGAAAAAAGATAATCGGAAGTTTAGATTCTGATTTATTAATCTTTTGTAAAAACTTGTTTTTCAGATTTATATTCTTTAAATTTGTATAAAACCTGTACGATAACGATGAGCCGATCTATTTTTTTAGACGAGAACCTTATATCAAGACTTTTACAAGCCTTGCGTTATCTGCATACCGATTCTTTCCTGAAAAGTTCCAAAGACTTTATTTAATAAGCCCGCCAGGTCCAAGGCGGGAACCTCTTACCTACTTCTATCAATTTTCGTGTTTTTTTCAGCTGCATCATTTGACGCCAGCCATATTGGACTGTATTCTAAACACCTCATTTCTTTAAAACATTCAGGAAAAATGTCTAATCAAATCATTTTAACAACAGGAATTTACGACGCAATAAAAGATCATTTAAGAAGGAAAAAAGTTTCCCCAGCTGAAGAGGAAAGGCTGACCACTGAACTCCGGAACGCGATACAGGTACGCCGCCGCGAACTGCCTGAAGATGTGGTGACCGTGGACTGTAAAGTAAAAATTAAAGACCATACCGAAAACAAGGAGGAAGAATATATTTTCGTGGGAATTGCCGAAGCCAAACCGAAGAAAAACAAATATTCCATCCTTTCTGATATGGCGCTTGCGACGTTAGGTTACAAAGTCGGGGATGTGATTGAATGGCCTTTTGCTGAAGGCGAGCGTAAAATAGAGATCCTTCAGGTGGAGCCGTGGTCACAGAATTAATAACTACGGCATCATTAATTAATACAAAAAAAGTACAACCGGCTGGTTGTACTTTTTCTTTTCTAAATCTCTGTATTTTTAGGAATTCTCTAAGATATAAGAGAACATTAGCGGTGCACAGATGGTAGCATCACTTTCTACGATAAATTTAGGCGTCTTGATGTCGAGTTTGCCCCAAGTGATTTTTTCGTTCGGTACCGCTCCGGAGTATGATCCGTAAGAAGTCGTAGAATCTGAGATCTGACAGAAATATGACCAGAATGGGATGTCATGCATCTCGAGATCCTGGTACAGCATCGGCACCACACAAATCGGAAAGTCACCCGCGATACCGCCACCAATCTGGAAGAAACCAACACCTTTACCACCTGAATTTTTAGGATACCAATCAGCCAGATAGGTCATATATTCAATACCCGATTTCATGGTAGAAGGCTTCAAGTCACCTTTGATACAGTAACTTGCAAAGATATTCCCCATAGTGGAATCTTCCCAGCCCGGAACGACGATCGGTAAATTTTTCTCAGCCGCGGCCAACATCCACGAGTTTTCTTTAGGGATTTCATAGTACTGCTCCAGCACGCCGGAAAGCAGCATTTTGTACATATATTCGTGTGGGAAATAGCGTTCACCTTTGTTATCAGCGTCTTTCCAGATTTCATATATATGTTTCTGTAGTCTTCGGAAAGCTTCTTCTTCCGGGATACAGGTATCTGTCACCCTGTTAAGTCCTTTTTCAAGTAATCCCCACTCTTCTTCGGGAGTCAAATCGCGGTAATTTGGTACTCTTTCATAATGCGAATGCGCTACCAAATTCATTAAATCTTCTTCAAGGTTTGCCCCAGTACATGAAATGAACTGCACTTTGTCCTGACGGATCATCTCAGCCAGAATTTTCCCTAATTCTGCCGTAGACATGGCACCCGCCAGCGTAATCATCATTTTGCCACCCTCTTTCAGATGAGCCACATACGCTTTTGATGCATCTACCAATGCGGCAGCATTGAAATGAAGGTAATATTTTTCAATAAATTCTGAAATCGGTTTGCTCATAATTTTTAATTTATACAAAGATAGCAATTTTAAATGTAGGCTTAAAAGCGTTGTTAGGGCTTAAAGCCCTAACAACGCTCACTATTATTTTGCAAGATCCTGATAGCTTCTTTTAATAAAATCTGTCAGCTCTTTGCCTTTCAGCAGGTTTTGTGAAAGCTTGGCCAGATCCAGCGCGTGTTTGATCTGGGTTGACTTCTGTTCCTGGTCTGGTGTGCTTAATAACTTTTCCGCCAGATTACTGTTGGTATTCACTACTAGGTTATACATTTCGGGAAAACCGCCCATCGCAAACATGCCGCCACCACCGGTCGCCTGCATATCTTTCATTCGACGCATAAATTCGGGTTGGGTGATGATGAAAGGCGCATCAGAACTGTCCAGATCTTCTACCTGAACGGTGAATTTTGTATCGTTGATACCTTCTTCCACTGTTTTCTTCAGTGTTTCTTTCTGTTCGTCATTTAGTTTTGAGATAACGGGCTCATCTTTCTTTATCAGGTTATTGATGTGATCGGCATCTACACGGGCAAACTGAATTTTCTCTTTAGAAGTCTCCAGTTTCTGGATCAGATGCGGAACAATCGGGGAGTCCAGCAGCAATACTTCATAACCTTTATCTTTGGCGGCTTGGATGTAACTGTGCTGGTCGTGCTCGTTATTCGCGTACAAAATCACCACATTGCCGTTTTTATCGGTTTGGTTGGCTTTTATTTTTTCTTCAAGTTCATTCCAAAGGAAATATTTGCCTTCAACATTGGGATACAGCGCAAACTTGTCGGATTTTTCATAGAATTTTTCTTCAGAGATCATTCCGTATTCGATCACGATTTTGATATCGTTCCATTTCTTTTCGAAATCCTCGCGGTTTTCGTTAATCAGCGAGGCCATCTTATCACCTACTTTCTTGGTGATGTACGATGATATTTTCTTCACTGCGCCATCAGCCTGGAGGTAAGAACGGGAAACATTCAGCGGAATATCCGGGGAATCAATAACACCTCTCAACAACATCAGGAAATCCGGTACGATACCTTTTACTTCATCGGTGACAAAAACCTGGTTTTGATACAGCTGAATCTTATCTTTCTCGATGTTTAGATTGTTACCCAATTTCGGGAAGAAGAGAATCCCGGTAAGGTTGAACGGATAATCTACATTCAGATGAATATGGAACAGCGGATCCTCGAACTGCATCGGATAAAGCTCGCGATAAAAGCTCAGATAATCTTCATCTTTAAGTTCTGATGGCGCTTTCGTCCATGCCGGTGTAGGGTTATTGATGATATTATCAACCGTTTTTGTTTCCGGTTTAGCATCTTCAGCCGCGTCTTCGGGCAAAGGTAAAGTTTCAGTTTTGGTACCAAATTTAATCGGGACAGGCATGAATTTGTTGTACTTCAAAAGAAGTTCACGAATCCGGGCTTCTTCTAAAAACTCGGTGGAGTCTTCCGCGATGTGCAGAATGATCTCGGTTCCGCGTTCCGTTTTTTCCGGCGCTTCTTCTAAGGTAAATTCGGGGCTGCCATCACAGATCCAACGGACTGCGGGCTCCTCTTTATAGGATTTCGTAAGGATTTCTACTTTTTCCGCCACCATGAATGCGGAATAGAAGCCAAGTCCGAAATGCCCGATGATGCCGGCATCTTTTGCGGTATCTTTGTATTTCTCAAGGAATTCTTCAGCGCCAGAGAAGGCTACCTGGTTGATGTATTTTTCTACCTCCTGCGCGGTCATCCCGATACCCTGATCGATGATGTGGAGTTTTTTGTTCTCTTTATCGATTTTCACTTCAATCTGTGGACTTCCATACACTACGCCAGCCTCGCCAATGTTACTTAGATGCTTTAACTTAAGTGTGGCATCGGTCGCGTTAGAGATCAGTTCCCGCAGGAATATTTCATGGTCACTGTAAAGAAACTTTTTAATCAGCGGGAAAATGTTCTCCACTGAAACATTGATATTTCCTTTAGTCATAATTTTTAAGATTTTATTTACCTCTCATTTTTCAAATTGGGTACCAAGTGACGTATCATGACATTTTGACATTTTAAGCCACAAAAAAGACAGCATTGCTGCTGTCCTCAACTATTTATCTAATTTTAATCTATTTAGTCTGCACTGTTTCTTTAATCTTAGCCTCCAGTTCTTCGGCAAGTTCCGGATTGTCTTTCAACATATCCCTAACCGCGTCTCTGCCTTGACCAAGTTTGGTATCTTCATAGCTAAACCAAGAGCCGCTCTTTTTCACCACGCCTGTTTCTACAGCCATATCCAGGATTTCGCCAACTTTAGATACACCTTCGCCATACATAATATCGAATTCGGCCATTTTAAATGGTGGCGCTACTTTATTTTTAACGATCTTTACTTTTACGCGGCTTCCCACAGCCTCATCGCCGGTTTTAATCGGCGCACTGGCTTTACGGATATCAATCCTCACTGAAGCATAGAATTTCAGTGCGTTACCACCGGTAGTTGTCTCCGGATTCCCGAACATTACACCGATTTTCTCACGAAGCTGATTAATGAAAATCACCGTACATTTCGTCTTCGAAATGGTACCTGTAAGTTTTCTTAAGGCCTGTGACATCAGCCTTGCATGAAGTCCCATTTTGGAATCGCCCATTTCCCCTTCAATCTCTGCTTTTGGCGTTAAAGCCGCCACAGAGTCGATGACTACGATGTCGATGGCGCCGGATCGGATAAGGTTATCGGCAATTTCCAGAGCCTGCTCCCCATTATCGGGCTGAGAAATGATTAGATCATCTAAATCAATCCCCAATTTAGCCGCGTAATGACGGTCGAAAGCGTGTTCAGCATCAATGAAAGCCGCGATGCCGCCTGCTTTTTGTGCTTCTGCAATGGCGTGTAAGGTCAAGGTGGTTTTACCTGAAGATTCAGGACCGTATATTTCTATTACACGGCCTTTTGGGTAACCGCCTACACCTAACGCAAGGTCAAGGCCCAGGGAACCTGAAGGAATAACTTCAATGGAATCATCTACCGAGGCATCACCCAAAGTCATTACGGTACCTTTACCGTATGTTTTATCTAGCTTATCAAGCACCAGCGAGAGTGCTTTTTTCTTATCTTCTATGTTGCTCATCTGTCTATATTTTTTCAAAAATACGAATTAATATCTTTCTTTAAGAACGATTTTATGGATTTAAAAAATTATTTTGAGGTCGAAAACACCAAAATTTGACCAAAATGTATTTTTTTTCAAAAAAATTCTTGGAGAGATAAAAAATTATATTAAATTTGCACCACTCAAAACAAACAGACCCATGGTGTAGCGGTAACACTACTGATTTTGGTTCAGTCATCTGGGGTTCGAATCCCTGTGGGTCTACAAACAAGTACTGTTAATCAGTGTTTTACGATTATTAGGGACTAAATCAGGGACTAACGTCCCTGATTTTTTTTCTTTTAAAAGTTTTTAGACCTAAACTATGACAATTACCTTCGAGCTGCAGTTCTAAAATCATGTTCGGTATTTAAGTAATTGTTTTTTGCTCGATCATTGTCTATTTGCTTTCTAAAATTTTTATTGTCAACAGAAACACTTGTCGGAAAAAGGACTTCATTTTCAATCTTTCTCTCTTTCACATAATCGACATCCTCATTCAATTTCAACCGCACTTTTTTTTCTTCTTCATATTGCTCTATTAAAGCAATCTCCGTAAGTTGCAATGCGTCCAATTTCTCATCTATTTTGGATATATTCTCTGCCGTTGCTTGAGATTGCTTTTCTATCTCCGTTACGTTCACGCCTTTCTCAGATAATTTTAAAATCGTATTATGGACTTCCGCTTTGGCTAAATCTATACTTTTTTGGTATGATGCTAATTGGGTTTGCCAATAATTTGAGTTTACGTCTTCGCTGCTTTTTGAATATCCTAAAATACGGTCATAGGCCTTTTCCGCCTTATGAACTTCGGACTGTACCTTTGTAAAATCTTCATATTTTCTCAATACAAAAGCACTATCTGCAAGAAATTTATTCTTCTCACTTTCTAATTTTTTTTTCAGCATTTCAATTTCAATTTTCGCTCTTGTTTCGGGATTGGTGATGATCGAAGTTTTAAGTTCCTGTGTACTGATATCCGAAATGTCTAAAACATCTGCTCCTTTTTTCATCGCTTCTAAATATCTCGCCTGTTTCGCCTGCAATTTTTGCAACATGAAAACATCGATGCTGTCGTTGGTTAACATAAAGTTGATACGCACGTTATCATTTTTGTTTCCTTGTCTCCAGGCGCGACCTTCAATCTGTCGAAGCGAGGTGAAGTTGTATGGTAAAGTAAGTAAATAAACGTCGGTTGTATTTTCCTGGAGGTTCATTCCTTCTTGAATGGCTTCACTGCCGATAATAACTTTAATTTTTCCAGAATTAAAATCATCTTGAATGGAAATTCGTTGCTTCTTGCTTGTAGCTCCAGTTATTATTCCAATTTCTTGTGGTTCATAGTCCATTTCTCTAATGAGGTATTCTTTCAATTTTGGAAATTGCGCCACTGCCAATTCAGAATAAATAATCTGTCCAGAATCCGGAAGGTCATTTTTATTCTGCCGGATTAGGTTCATGGTTTCTTTTAATTTTGGAGAGTTTTCTATAAACTCTTTTAAGGGTGGTTCCCCGCCTTCATAATAGATTGATAAATAGGGAGAAAATGCGATTAATCTTGCGTTAAGAATATGAGTTAAAATTGCTCCCTTTTCAGCATCATCGAAATTTTGATTTAATAGTTCATATTGGTCTTTCGTCAAATCATTTTGCTCAATTTTGTATTCTTTGTTGATTTTATTCGGACGAATTAACTCCAAATTATCTTCTTCTCCTTTAATGTCAATAAATTCGGAAAGCAATTGCTGGAATAACTGATTGTTTTTAAATCTTCGCACGTTTGGTTTAAATTTAACATCACCTTTCGCATCAATTTCCATATCGTTATCCGCTTCCATAAAAGTTTCGAAAAATGTATTCACATTAAAATATCCGGAGTCTTCCAAACGTTTGTTGGCAATTAATGATAATATGGAATAATATTCTAAAGGTTTATTGGTAAAAGGCGTTGCGGAAAGTAGCGTTACATTCCTTCCGTTTTGTTTATCCTGAATATATTGCGCGGCCATCCAAGTGTTGATACCTAATTTAGAAGTCTGTTGATTTTGATTCCTGAAATCTGATGAAAACCTACGATCTTCGATTTTTACTTTTCCCACAATATGATTGGCATTGTGAACTTCGTCATAAGTTAAGTGATCAAATCCAAAATCTTCCCAATCGTAGATTTTACCGCGTTTCATCTTGCCTTCAATTTCTTTTTCTTTCTGAAGTTCAATTTGTAAATCCCTTTCTGTATTGGTTACGCTTTTGAGTTCATTAGCGGAAATGTAATTGAATTTTGAAGAAAGCTTCTCTGTAATCTCCTGTGAAAAACCAATATTATTAAATCCTTCATAAGTAACAATCGAGATTTCACCGTCTTTATTATCAAATTTAGAAAGGTCATAATCTTTGCCCAGATTACCTAAGACATTGACTTTTGCATTTGGGATCGTTTCAAAAATTGTTTCCACCCACTGTTTTAAGATACTGTCATTTGGAACCACGATCAAGGGCTTTTTTGAATTTCCTCTGTGCATTGCTTCGTGTAAGGAAAGAATCCCCGATAATGTTTTTCCAAAACCCACTTCATGCGCCAGAAGTCCTACACCTTTCGTGGTTTGCCGTCCGATACCAGATTTTTGAACTTCTGTTAAATGCAGTTCTGTTCCCTTAAAGTTTTGATAGATTTTCGAAAATAGCGGAAATCTTGAATAATCCGGGACGTGAATATGATTATAATTTTTGTTGAACTCCTTTACAAATCGATCTCTTAAATCATCAGACAATTCATCTCTTATAAATTTTGAAAACAAATCATTAGCCGCAACTTTTCTACGCTCTCTAATGAGTGCATTTCTTTCTTTATCGCTTCCAGTAACCGTCTCATTATCCACAAAACTTCGAACCTCCCAAGAAGATGACCCGGCGTAAGCCTCACTGGGTAAATCACTCACAAAATCTTTAAATTTTTCTGCAAGATTATATTCGACAATAACTGTTTCAGTCTCTCTTTTTTCGTAATTATACTGTTCTTTTTCAACAGATCCTAAATTAAATTGATGGACGAATTCGTGGTTGGGGTTGATGGAAATTTCATCTAAACTTTTCAGTTTCGGAAGCACATTAAATAAAAGTGCCTTCTGCTTTTCATAATATTTCTTTTCTAGACCCAAAATTCCCCAGTCTTCTTTAAAATCCTTTTCGAGTTGATCCAACTTCTCATAAATATTCCCTTCTGCATAATAAAAATCGTGAACATATTTCCCGTCTTGGTAGTTCACGTAATCAAAATGTCGAGAATGATTTTTAATCGTACCGTCATATGAAGTGGCTTTAAATGCGGCAATTTGTTCCTCCGTAAGATCTGAGCTATTTTGCAAGGAAGCGTCAACAATAATATCTTCCTTTACAAATTGGTATTTCAAAATGCCCTTCTTAATTATTGGTTGGGATTGAATTTCATATTCAGAATTTCTACTGTTTTGCGACTGTAGCACCTTATCAATTATCTCTGACAGATCTTTCAATTTTTCCTTTGAAAAGTTCTCGTTTTTTTCAAATATTCGATCTTTTAGCTTTGTGAATTTTTCAATTTGTGTAACAATTGAAGGGGATTTAAACTTGACGGTATTTAGTGTTAGTAGGACTTTCTCCAATTTTTCTAAAAAAGATTTTTTAAGTGTTTCATCCTCAAGTTTAGATTTGTTCCGAATATCTTGAATTCCAGGAATTATATTCTTTAGCGGAACGATCTTCTTAACATCACGTTCATTGATTACTAGATCCTCGAAGAGATTGCCGATGCGGACAGTTTCTTTTTTACTTCGAAGGTTAGTTAGTAATCCAATTGCATCGTCCAGATTGCCATGAACGTAAAACTCCGAACGGCCGAAGCGATTGGTTTTTTCTCTAATTTCCCCTAAGATATTTTGTGAGTTTTTATCGAAGTAATCAGAAATATTTTGAGCGGGAGATTGACTATTCTTTTTAAGAATTATAATATCCGTTCCAATTTGTGTACCCGCAAAGGCACCACTTGGCAATCGATAAGCGCTTAACAATTCAGCGTTATTCAGTTTTTTCTGACGGTTTAACCAGCCGGACGGAACAACCATTGCCAAAATACCCTCATGTTTCAAAGCATCGAGACCACGTTTGATAAAATAATCCTCATATTTTGAGATTTTACTTTCCTCCCCTAATCCTTTATAAAACCCTCTGTGCTCTCCATAAGGCGGATTTCCAATGACTAAATCGTACTTCTCGATATAATCATTTGGACTTCTTTTGTTTCCATTATCGTCAATAAATTCTGTTTCAAAAGATCGGAGATTGATTTCTGCTTCCGGATGAAAAATCTTTGCTATTTTCGCAGTGTTTGGATTTATTTCAAATCCTTTTACGTGATATTTTATGGCTAATCCATCACATGCATTGATAAAATTACCGGTCCCGACACTCGGTTCTAAAACAAATATTTCCTTTTTATTTTTGAACTGATCTGATATTAAATTGCGAACTGCATCCACAATTTTGTGGTCTGTGTAATATTCATCAAGAATTCCGCGCCCTTCTTTGGCAGTTCCCCCGCTCTTAAACTGGTTACAAATATCTTTAAGATCATTTGTAACGATCACATTTTCATTAATTAATACTTTGCCAGTTTCAGAAACAAAACAAATTTTTCGTTCCTCCGGTGGTTTTTGAGATGGGCGACTAAAAAAGGTTTTAATGAAAACAAAGCATTTGAGCTTTTTAAACCGAAACTCAAAACTATTCAGAAAAAGATAATTTTTCTTACTCAACCCGAGCTAAGTCAATTGAAGAATTTTGACATTCCAAAAGAGAAAAAATATTTAGAAAGGGTGAGAGATGTTTTTATGTTCCAATGTTTTACCGGATTGAGATATTCGGATGTGGAAAATTTAAAACGAAGCGACATTAAAGATAATTCCATCGAAATAATAACGGTAAAAACTTCTGATAGTTTAATTATTGAACTCAATGATCACAGCAAAGCCATACTTGAAAAATATAAAGATGAAGTGTATGAAAAATCTAAAGCTTTGCCAGTGATTAGCAATCAAAAAATGAATGAATAATTACGGGAACTAATGGAAATGGCGGAAATTGATGAACCTATTCGCGAAACCTATTATAAAGGTAATGAAAAATTCGATGAAGTTTCCCCAAAATACGCACTTATGAGTTCTCACGCCGGGAGACGAACTTTTATCTGCAACGCTTTGGCTTTAGGAATTCCTCCGCAGGTCGTGATGAAGTGGACTGGTCACAGCGATTATTCAGCGATGAAACCCTATATTGATATTGCAGATCAAACTAAAATAAATGCGATGGCAAAGTTTAATATGCTGTAAAGTGTAGCCTTCATCATATTCAATTACCATTATAGAAAAATTGATAGGAATAATATCGAAAATAACTACTTGGGCAGGCATTCAATAAAGATGAGAAAAACTTTCAGTGCCGGAATCCTCTACAGATTCCCGATGTTGGTAGATTGCAGGCAGAAATACTTACAGACGGAATCTGTAAGATTCCAACTGAAACGCGAGGATATACCAATGCCACTCGGTTAAGGGGACATTGATGATTAATACTAACAAAGAATATTTAGCATGTCTTAAATATATCGTCACAAAGAATTTTGGAATCTCCACTCACTACAACAGCGATATGAGTTGGGGTGCAGGGGCAACTCTTAGTTAACCTCAAATTTAAGCTCCATCACCTCTTGAGAATTTCCTCCCACCAATACTTTAAAACTTCCCGGCTCTACTACAAAAACTCCGTTGTTATTGTAAAATCCAAGTTCTTTATCTGTTAAAATAAATTTCAAAACCTTGGATTCTGCGGGTTTAAGATTTACTAACTGAAAACCTTTTAATTCCTTCACAGGTCTTGCAACGGAGGCAAATTCGTCGTGAATGTAGAGTTGCGCAACTTCTTTTCCTTCGTATTTTCCTGTGTTTTTCAAGGTCACTGAAACTTCTACATTTTCTCCGTTTTTAAATTCACTTTTATTGATTTTCAAATCTGAATACTCAAAAGTCGTATAGCTCAACCCATAACCGAAAGGATAAAGCGGTGTTTTTTCAGAATCAGAATAATGCGTCCAAAAAACATTTTTATCTTTATCGAAAGGTCGTCCGGTGTTGTAATGATTATAATAAATCGGGACCTGTCCAACATTTCTAGGGAAAGTCATGGGTAATTTCCCACTTGGATTGTAATCACCGTAAAGTACCTGTGCTACAGCGTTTCCGGCCTGCGTTCCAAGATGCCACGCTTCTACAATTGCGGGGATATTTTTGTCTGCCCAATTAATTGTTAAAGGCCGTCCGTTATTCAGCACCAAAACGATATTTGGGTTGACTTTGTAGATTTCTTCCAAAAATTCCTGTTGAAGTCCCGGCAGATTCAAATCTGTTCTGCTTCTTGCTTCTCCAGAGCTGAAGGCGTGTTCTCCCAAAACCATTACTACAACGTCGGCTTCTTTTGCCGCTTTTTTTGCTTCCTCAAAACCGCTTCTGTCAGTCATATTATAATCAACATCGGTCAGGAAATCAGGTTCTTTTGTAGTTAGCTGAAGCCCTTTTACGTATTTTAAATTATTGCCTTTGTAAGCAGTCATTCCTTCCAAAACGGAAACTGCCGAATTGTTTTCTGCTGCAATTCTCCAACTTCCCAAAGGCGAGTTTTTACTTTCTGCAAGTGAGCCAAGTAATAAAATTTTCTGTCCTGATTTTTTTAAAGGCAAAATATTTTTATCATTTTTTAAAAGCACGATTGATTTTTTCGCCATATCCAAAACCGCATCATTGTTGGCTTTGCTTCCCACGGTTTCTTTTTCCCGTTTTTCATCCAAAAATTTGTATGGATTGTCAAAAAGACCGAGTTCATATTTCACCCTTAAAATTCTTCGGCAAGCATCATCAATAAATGATTCTTTCACTTTTCCTTGTTTAACCAAATTAATGAGTTGAGGCACATAGATACCGCTTTCCATATCCATATCGGTTCCGGCTTCCACGGCTGATTTTGCTGCAGCGGCTTCATTTTCAGAAAAACCCCACGTTATCATTTCACGAATCGATGCCCAGTCTGAAATCACAAATCCTGAAAATTTCCATTGATCTTTCAAAACTCCTCTGAGCAATTCTTTATCTGCGGTTGCAGGAATTCCGTTCAATGTGTTAAAGGAGGTCATCACGCTTCTGATTCCAGCATCAACAGACGCTTTAAACGGGGGCAAGACCTGATTGTAAAGTGTATTTTTACCAATTTCCGCAGAATGGTACTCCAAACCGCCTTCCACAAAACCATAACCGGTGAAATGCTTTGCTGTCGCAGCAATTTTCAGAGGGGATTTAAAAGTATTGTCGCCCTGAAAACCTTTCACTCTGGCCACAGCAACTTTTGAACCCAGAAACGGATCTTCTCCGGCTCCTTCCATCACTCTTCCCCATCTTGCATCCCGTGAAATGTCCATCATTGGTCCGAAAGTCCTGTTGATTCCGGATGCGGCGGCTTCTGAGGCTGCCACTTCTGCAGATTTCTCAATAGCTTCTAAATCCCAACTAGCCGCTTCTGCTAAAGGAATCGGACTTATGGTTTTATAACCGTGAATTACATCAAAACCAATAATTAAAGGAATTCCTAATCTGGTCTGTTCCACCGCCATTTTCTGCACGGCACGCACTTCTTTCACACCGCGAACCGTCAACATCGAACCAACCAATCCTTTTTTTATATTCTCATATTTCTGTTCCGCAGTTCCGCCAACAGGAGCAGGTCCTGTAACGTCCCAAAAACCATTATATTGATTCATCTGCCCCACCTTTTCTTCCAAAGTCATTTTAGACATTAAGACATCGATTTTCTTCTCAATCTGGGGATTGAGTTTTTGTTGTGAACTAATAAGGGATGCGGTAAGAACACTCATTGTAAAAATTGCAGATTTTGTAAATTTTTTCATTAGTAAAAGATATTTATTTCAAACTTTCTGTGGTAAAACTTGAAAGCGGAAGTCCTGATTTATTGAACAGATCGGGCATTGCAACGTTGCTCCACGCGTAACGCACATTGACGGGATTTTTCACGGAGGTGGATACTAAGGTGATTTGATGTCCTTTTAAAGTGGGTTTTGCAGGATAAAATTTCCCGTCGTTTCCTGCCATTTCAAACAGTTGGGAATTTGGATTTTTAAAATGAAGTCCATCCGCAAATTCGAAAGTTAAAACTGCTTTGCTGCCTTTGTATTCTACATTTTTAAATGCTGGACTATCTACCAACCCGTTTTTAAAATTATATACATTTTTCAAAACCAAATTCGCCATTCTTACACCTACCGGCTTTTTATTTTTGGGATGAATGTCGTCGGTTTTATCCAAATCGGTTGTGACAACCATTCCGGAATTTGGAACGGTTTGAGCGACAATTCTCTGCGCGTTTTTAATTCGAACCGTTGTATCGCTCCAACCCGTAAAACCCGCAATCTGAACGATATAAAATGGAAAATCATAACCTTTCGCTTTTCTCCAAGACGAAATCATTGAAGACAATAAATCTTTGTAACCTTCGGAATTTCCGGTGTTGGTTTCGCCCTGATACCACAATGCGCCTTTAAATTTAAAATTGTTGACCGGATAAATCATCGCGTTGTAGGCACCCGACATTTGCGACGGATAATAGTCAGAACTTCCCAATTTTTTGAAATTTTCTGCAAGCGATGGATTTGCACCAAAAACCGCTTCCGGTGTCCATAATTCCGCCGGGGAACCGCCCCAAGCTGAACAAATCAGACCAATTGGAACGCCTTTCAAATCTTCCTGCAGTTTTTGGGCGAAAAAATAACCAACGGCACTGAAATATTTCATTGTTTCGGGCGTGCAAAGCTGCCAATTACCAAAGAAATTATGCTGCGGAAATTCGGAGGACAGTTTTGGAACAGAGAAAAAGCGGATGTTCGGATAGTTGGCTTTTGAAGCTTCCAACTCGCCGTCTTTAATTCCCCAGCTCGCGCTCATTTCCATATTGCTCTGTCCGGAAAGCAGCCAAACTTCGCCTAGCATCACGTTGTTCAGCACGACTTCGTTGTATCCTTTAAGCGAAATTCTGTATGGTCCGCCTTCTTTTCCGGTAGGAATTACAAATTTGAAAGTCGAGTCATTTCCTGTCGTCACTTTATATTCTTTTTCCAAAAAATCGGCTTTCAAAGTGATTTCCTCTTTCGGATTCGCATTTCCCCAAATCACAACTTGCGAATTGCGCTGAAGAACCATGTTGTCTGTAAAAACCGCAGGTAGATTGATGTTTGCAAAAACAAAAACCGTTGCCAGAGAAGAACATAATACCGCAAATTTTATTTTGAAATTCATTTTGAAAATGTTATTGTTTTGAGATTGCCACTTGCTTTTGCTTTGCTCCATTTCGCCCGATGACAATGGCTATTATCTGCTTAATAATGTTTTGAAAACGGATAAAGCTGATCTGCCATTTCCTGATCCTGTTTTATACTTGGATGTCCGCATCCTTCAGACTGCATCTCCTGAAATTTTAAAATCTCAATTGGCGCGTGTTTGGTATCGTTTTTAAAGAAATCTTTCACTTCAGAAAGACAATCGAGCAAAATTTTATTTCTTTCGCCGTGAACCATTGGACTGTTCAGCAAAACTACCCTTGTATTTGGATATTTCCGGTAAATATTTTGGATGAATTCGATATAATTTCCAACAAACTTATATTTGTTGAAAGGCAGTCTTTCTTTGTTGCCGTCTCCATCAGACAAATCGTTTGTTCCGAGACAGATGCTCACTACATCGGGCTGAAAATCGTTACCAAATTTTGCCGGCTCCGAAGTCCGCAAATAAAGGTGGTCGTAAACATCGGGCATAATATTTTCTTCCCGTTTTTCTGTATTCCAGTTGCGATACATTCCGTAACCGGAAACTGAACTCAGCAGAAAATCCGCATCCAGCATTCTTGATAAAACCGGACCGTAAGCATAATAAGCATTGTGCTGATCAAACCATTGTCCTTCGCCACATTTTTTGTCGCTTTCATCGTTCCCAAAACCGCAGGTAATCGAATCGCCGATAAATTCAATTTTCTTCCTGGATTTTGACTGCAAAGCCACCGTTTTCAAACCTGTTCCGTCAAAGAAAACTTCCCCCATAGCAGCTTCGGTTGCTTTAAAGATTTTAATTAAATGAATTTTTTTAGACTTATCTGCAACATGGAAAGTAAATTTTTTAAAATCACTGTTATCCACTTTGAAACGTCCAATATATTTTCCGTCCAATTCAACAGATATATAGTTGTAATAGCCCTGATACGGCACATTTTTGAGATTAACCTCCACCGAATTTCCCTGAAACTGAAATTCTAACGAGGAGCCCGGACCAATTAATTTCCCTGAATTTTCTGATTGTTTGTCAACGCGACCTTTCCAGACAAAATTTTGAAAATAATTTCCACGGTAATCATATTTCCGAAGAATTTCACGAGTTTTTACGCCCGATTCATTTAAGTCAGAAATGCTCCAATTTCCTTTTGAGTTTGCAGTGGGCAAAAGCATTGAACACGATTCTTTTTTATCCGAAACCGACCAGGTAATCCATGATAATTTCCTGTCGTTCATCCAGTTAATCCAGCGTTGCCATTCTATATCGTCGATCTTTCCATCACCACTGGCTTCCATCCCAGCAGATTCCGATATAAAAACAGGAATACCGGAATGTATTGCAGAATCGGTTCTGTCCCGAAGCCATTGTCCATGAGTTCCGGCATAAAAATGCACGGTGTACATCACATTTTTTACATTTTTCAAAGGATTTTGCTGAACCAAATCAATCCGCTGATCCCATTCGGGACAGCCTACCAAAATCAAATTATCCGGATCATTTTTGCGGATTTCAGCAATAATTTCTTCCGCATAGCCTTTCACTTCCTCCCAAGACTGATTTTCGGGTTCGTTGAAAATTTCATAGATTACATTCGGATATTTGCCATATTTTTTTGAAACTTCAGAAAAAAATTTCTTCGCTTCTGTGGTATGGATTTGATGCGCGTGCCAATCAATAATGACGTAAATTCCTTCCTTTATGGCACCATCAACAACTTTTTCAATAATTTTTCGGTTTTGTGCAGGTTTTTGAAGATAAGCACCAGCCGGTTCTATCCCCATCGAAGCACGGACTACATTGACGTTCCAGTCATTTTTAAGCCATTGTACAGTTTCCCTATTGTAAAATCTGGGATGCCAGTTGCTCCAACCAAAACTGGTCCCAATCAATCGTACAGGATTTCCATTTTGGTCGGAAAGTTGGGTTCCTATAACCTGAAGTTTCCCGATTTTCTGTACGGGATTTTTAGCCAATCCAAGCGTGAAAACCGTTATGAATAAAAGGAAAATTAATTTTGAAAAATTTTTCATACTTTTTTCGTAGCCACAACAGGCACATAAGTTTTTAGGATTAAATATTATAGTTTCAATGGTGTATCAACTTTTGAAAATCAAAGATTTTCAAATTTCAGAGTAATCTTTTTTGGCTGTTTTAATTTTATCGATACAGTTTCATTCTGCGTGCCTGTTTTTCAAACAAAGTTTTTCTGTCTTTATAAAATTTCTGAAAATCTTTTTCTGACGGATGACCTTTGAAAGGCAGATAGTATTCCACCTCGTTGTTACCAGGCTTAAATCCAGCGTTTCGCCAAAATAAAACATAGGAAAACTGATGTTTATCGAAAACAGGTTTAAGAATTTTGGTAAACCACTGATGGTCGGGAATTTGGTTGTAGCCAATCTCCCCAATTGCTGTGATTTTGCTATGTTGAACTCCGGCCAGATTCATATTTTTCAAGAGTGTGTCAATCTGTTCTGCAAATTTATACCCTTCTTCTACTGAACTTCTTTGGTACGCATCAAAAGTAAACATATCCACATATTCATCTCCGGGATAACGTTTGAGATATTCTTCAGGCGAATTGAATTCAGTCCCGGTATTGTAAACAGAAATTAAATTGTGCAGATTTTTGGTTTTTCGCCAATAATCCAAAGTATATCTGAAAAACTCCCTGTATTCCTCATCCGTAGCTGAGTTGACACCCCACCAAAACCATGTTCCGGTATGTTCGTGCCAAGGTCGCCACAAAACCGGGATTGGTTTTCCGTTTTTGTCCTTTAGATCGCTGATGAACCCGGCAACTTTATCCAGATAAGTTTTGAAAAGTTCGTGTTTTGAGCCGTTCGGAAGAATTTCCGAAATGGATTTATTTGATGGATCCCATGCATTTTTCCCAGTGATGGGATTGTTCGGATGCCAACTCAGGGTGATGATTCCACCTCTTTGGTGTCCTTCTTTGATGAACTGCTTCATTTTGTCGAATGGAACGCCATCAAGATTTTTGTCGTGGCCGAGCTCCAAGTCGCCGAGTTCCCAACCGTAAACTGCAGGAAAATCTTTCACCACCTCTTTCACATCACTTCTTCCTTCCTGATATTTCCAGTAAACACCATAAGCCAAATCATCCTGATGTCCCACGAAATAGCCTTTTTTTTGTGCTTTTACGAGATTTTCGTAAAGCTTCACAGTTTCGGGAGTTGCATCGGGATCCGATAGTTGGTATTGCGCGTCAGAAAATCCTATAACTGCAATAAAAGCAAAAGTTAGTATTTTTCTTAAAAACATAATTTCAGTTTAATTAGCTGCTGATAATCTCAACATTAAAATATCTTTTCCGGGAACAGTAAACTTAAAAGATTTATTGGTATTTCCCATTTTTTTATCTGTCCAAAGATTTTCGATAATGTAGTTTTGATTTGATGAATTAAAAATGAGTTTTGAAACTTCGTCATCGGTAAATTGATTATTTTTCCAATCGAAATTATAAGTTTTGGGTGTTGCATTTCGGTTTAGAAAAGCTACTGCCCAATCTCCCTTTTCCAATGGCTTGAACCAGATTTCAAAATCTCCGTCATCCTTATATTTCAGTCCTTGAACACCAAGTTTGTCCTGATTAACGGCGATTACTTTTTTATTGGTTAAAACTTGTAAAGTTTCAGCGTACATATTTCTGATATCATTACCTGCAATTAAAGGTGCCGCAAGCATTGCCCACATCGAAAAATGGGCACGCTCTTCGCCAGCAGTAAGTTTGCCATTTCCAATTTCCATCATATCAGGATCATTCCAATGACCGGGACCAGCAAATTTTCTTAATCCTTCCTGTTTATCTAAAATTTGTAAAACACCAAATGACTTCCAGGTTCCATGGTCCTCAATACAATCAAAACAGTTATAAATATCGCCGGTTGTACGCCAAAGATGACCGATATTTTTTCCCCAATCCCAAGGTTTGTTATCTCCCCATTCACAAATGCTCAGAACAATTGGACGCCCTGCCCTTTGCAAAGCTGCCGCCATCGTTTTGTAAGCACCTTCTGCGCTTAAACTTTCTGAACTGCACCAGTCATATTTCAAATAATCAATTCCCCAATCGGCGTAAGTTTTGGCATCCTGATTTTCAAATCCGCGACTTCCGGGTCTTCCACCGCAAGTGAGTGCTCCCGCATCCGAATAAATACCAATTTTTAAACCTTTGGAATGAATATAATCCGCCAAAGCCTTCATCCCCGAAGGAAAACGTTTTGGATCCGGATGAATAAAACCACTTGCATCGCGATCACCGTGCCAACAATCGTCGATATTAATGTAAGTGTAACCTGCATCACGCATTCCTGTAGAAACCATAGCGTCGGCAATTTCTTTGATTAAATTTTCATCTACGTTGCAGGCGAATTTATTCCACGAATTCCAGCCCATTGGTGGCGTTAAAGCCAAATTAGGATATTTGGTATAATCTTGAGCGTACTTATTTTTTTCCTGTGCAGATAATAAAGAACAAAAAACAAGAAACGCACAGATCGCAAGTTTTTTCATAATTTTTATTTAATTAAGCTCTGTTGTAATCGTCTTCAATTCTTACAATATCTTCTTCACCGAAGTATGTTCCATACTGAACCTCGATAAACACAACCGGCTCGTGGGTTTTGTTCTCAATTCTGTGGTGTGCTCCCTGCGGAATTTCGGCAACTTCGCCAGCTTTGTAATCTTTGATAGAATCGTTAACCGTAATGGTTCCAACTCCGGAAACAATCGTCCAAACTTCTCCTCTTTTGTGGTGATACTGCAAAGAAAGTCTGCCACCGGGATTGACCTGAATTCTTTTAACTTTGTGTGTATCAGCATCCTCCAATACCCAATATTCTCCCCAAGGCCTTACGTCGTGTTCCATTTTTTTAAATTTTAATTTTAATTTTTGAAAATTTTCTGTTATTTATTAAATTTCACCTGAACATCGTCCACGTACAATGTTCCGGTTGCTTCTGAAAGCGCTAGCATAATTCTGTATTTTCTGGAATTTGCAGGGATTTCCAAGGTTTTTGTAAACTGTTGCCAATCTTTTGCATCGTCTACAAAGAAAATCGGCTGATCCTGTGACGTTTTGTTGGTTCCGTCTGTGGTAAATTCTACAATCATTACGCCTTTGTTCCAGTCGTTTTTGCCGGCTTTTAAATCTTTGGTTTTCACGAATGCGGAAACGTCCATTGTTTTTGCATCCGCAGGAATGTCAGCAATTTGATCAACGCCGTACCAAACCGAATTTTCGGAGTTTAATTTCAGACTGAAATTCCCGTTCTTCTTTTCTTCCGATGTCGTTATGGCGTTTCCACGCCAAGGTTCAAGACCATTTTCGAAATCACCGCCTGCCAATGTCAGAATTTCCAAAGGTGTATCATCGGTAACGACCTTCACCTCGTATTTTTTGTTTTCAGCTTCCACGAGTTTATTGTAGTCTTCCTGATTTAAAGGAGTAACTTTCACATCATCAAAGTAAAAACTTCCGGTGCATTCGGAAAGTGCAATCATCAGTCGTGCGTTTCGGTCTTTATTGATGGGAATGATTTTTTTTTACTTCCTGCCACGCTGTAGTACCGTCCAAAGCCACGACGTTCTTCCCTTTTCCGGCAATTTCTGCGATAATAACGGCTTTGTTCCAGTCGCTCTTGCCTTTTTCAATTCCGTCTGCTTTTACCCAAGCCGAAACTTCAAGTGCGGATGTATTTTTGGGAATGCTGAAAGACTGATCAATACCTTTCCATGTTGGCGAAGTGTATTGCGTAATGGAACCGCCTTTTTGCCCTGAATGTTTTGAATAGGGCGAAATGGTCAACAGATTTTCATTGTTCCAGGAAGTTGCATCGTATTCAAAACCACCATTTTGAATGAGGTTTTTCTGAGCGAAAATCCCAAGACTTGATAAAAAAGATAACGTTAAAAATATTTTTTTCATCTTAAATAAAATCTTACTGAAGTTTATACAATGAGGTTCCGATGTTGTTCTGTAAAGTCATTTTCGGTTTCAAGGTAAAATTTTTGAAATCCGTTGCGTAAGGTGTTGCAGGTGTAGGAACAAAATAATTGTCCTGATAATTGCTCCAAAAGTTAATATATGAAATTTTGATATTATTGTTTGTAATCGCAGGAAAAACCAAGTCTGTGAAATTCGCCGCTGTTCTTGGCGTAGTGTTGGAACTTGAATATACGGTTTCCGTTAAAGCCGCAATTTTATTTTTTTGAACCGCCAAATCTGAAATCATCTGCAATTTTTGATTTGCTGAAGTCACGCCAGCAAAATTTTGGTTAAAAAAGTCATAATAATTGTCCATTCCCAAAATATCCACATAAGAATCTCCAGGATAACGCTGAAGATAACTCACTGAATTATTGTATGATGCATCAGGAGAAAAAGCATACAACACATTGTGAACGCCTTTCGTGTCACGAAGATAACTTACGGTAAACTGATAAGCCTGGTTGTATTCATCAGCAGTGCAATAATTTGCTCCCCACCAAAACCAGTTTCCGTCAAATTCGTGAAAAGGTCTGAAAATCACAGGGATTTTTTTGCCATCGTTTCCAATTAAATTATTGAAAACAGAAGCGACTTTATCCAGTTTCAGTTTATACCAGTTGTGTTTTGCACCGCTGGGAAGTATAGATTTAAAGGCATTCTGTTTCTGCTCATCCGTCATATTGTTAGTGTAGAAATCCTTTTCCTGAATGGTTCACGCAGATGCCAGCAAAACGTAACCGCCATTCCTTTATTGTAGGCTTCTTTTGCGGCAGCAATAATTTTCTGTTCCTGCTGATAATACCAATTTGATGAATTTGCCTGATAATTTTTATCGGTAATGAACATAAAATCCAGGCCAATCATTGCAGGATCAGAACCCGTAGTTTTCTTTACATCAGACATTGAAGCATCATTCTGATAATAACTGTAAAACGCGTCCTGATGTCCAACCAAAATTTTGCTCCCGGCATTTTTATAAAGATTGTAAAACAATGCCGCAGTTTCCGTAGTTGCATTTTTGTCTACCATAAAAGTTTTTACATTTTGTGGCGTAATTCCAGCAACAACAGGAGTATTTGAATTTTCATTGTTCTCTGTTTCGTTTCGGGAGCAAGAAAACATCGAAAATGCAAAAATCAAAAACAATATTTGGTAAATTCTGCGCATGTTTAAACTTAACTTAATCGACTGATAATTTCCAGACAAGCACGGGAATTGTGGTACGGACATTTCCAAAAACCGGCTTTGTCTTTTCGGATTTTGGAATAATCTGCATTGATGCCCCAAAACCATTCACCATTTTTCCCGTCGATGATATGACTTTTTGTGAATTCCCAGTTTTTTCTGAAAATTTCCAGATATTTTTCGTCTCCGGTGATTTGGTAGGCATTTACACAACCAATCCAAAGTTCGGCTTGTGGCCACCAGTGTTTTTCGGCGATGAGAAAATTTTTCTGCGGATCATATTCATACCAAAGTCCGCCGTCTGCATCCAGACCTTCCAAAGTTGCATTTGTGATTTTCACAGCATAATCCCGGTATTTTTTAACCAATACTTCATCGTTGGAAATTTCTGCACACCAGAGCAACAGCCACGCTGCTTCAATATCGTGTCCGTAAGAAACCACGTCTTTTCTTTCGTTCCAGTTTTCATCAAAAAACAGTTTCAGATGCCAAGTATCTTTGTCGATAAAGTACTGGTCAATAATCTTTAAAATTTCGATGATGCTTTGGCGAAGGTCCTCGTTTTGCCAGACCAAATACAGATTTGCATAGGCTTCTACGATATGAAGATGGGTGTTCATTGTCTTTTTTTGGTTGGCGTCTTTTTCGCTCAAACGCATATCTTCGATCGGTTTCCAGTCGGAAGTAAAAGCTTCAAAATATCCTCCGCTCACGGGATCGTACGCGTGATCCTGAATGCTGTGGAAAATCTCCGTCGCCAAATCCAGCGCTTGCTGATTTTTTGAAATTTTGTAAAATTCAGATAAACCATAAATTACGAAAGACAAGGCGTAAATTTGGTTTTTGGTATCTTTCGGTGATCCGTCTGCGTTGATGCTCCAGTAAATTCCTTTGGTGTGTGAATTGTAAAATTTTTCTTTGATTTCATTAAAAGCACGCTCAGAAATCTGAAAATGCTTAGGGCTATTCGTGAAAGAATAGGCAGCGGAAAACGTCCATAAAATTCTTCCATACAGCACAGAACCCTTTTCTGCACCGAAATTTTTGTTCCCGTTGAAATCAATTTCGCCAATAAAGCCGCCGTTTTTTTCATCCAACGTATTTTTGCTCCAATAATTCAAAATATTATGGAGTTCTGCTTCAATTTCAGATGAAATATTCTGATAAGACATTTAATAATTTTAAAAAATGGCGCAGTCCTTAATCCTTAAATGAACTACGCCGTGAGAAACTATATGAGTTATTTTGAAACTAAATTTCCGTCCACAATTCCGATAATTGTCTGAACGGAATGGTAGGAAGTCAGTTTGTCTTCCGGTGTATTGATGCAGTAATCCACGAGTTGCTCAACCGAAGAAACCGCCACGTGCATTCTTGTATCAGATGAAGCATAATATATGAAAACTTTTCCGTCGTCATCGCAAATCCAGCCGTTGGAAAATAAGACGTTGGAAACATCGCCGATCCTTTCATCATCTTCAGGTGCCATAAAATATCCTGCCGGTTTGTGTGTAACATTGCCCAAATCGTTCAAATCTGTCATAAACAAATACAGAATATAGCGCAAACCTGCTGCTGTATTACGAACACCGTGAGCCAAATGAAGCCAACCTTTCTCAGTTTTAATCGGCGCCGGTCCAAGTCCGTTTTTCAGTTCGTAAACGGTGTGATACGATTTTCCGTAGATGATATTTTCATTTTCAACCACGGGATTTTCCATATTTTTCACGAAACCCAGACCAATTCCTCCACCGCTTCCAACATCGATGAAACCATCTTGTGGGCGTGTATAAAGTGCATATTTTCCGTCTACAAATTCGGGATGTAGCACCACATTTCTTTGCTGACCGGTATTTGATATTAAATCCGGAAGTCTTTCCCAGTTGATTAAATCTTTGGTTCTTACAATTCCGGCGTTTGCAATCGCCATTGAAGTGTCCCCTTCTGGCGCATTTGGATCTTTTCTTTCAGTGCAGAAAATCCCATAAACATAGCCGTCCTCGTGTTGAACCAAACGCATATCATAAACATTGGTATCAGGATTCCCTTCAATCTGGGGAATCACCACTGGTTTTTCCCAAAATCTGAAGTTATCGATTCCAGTGGGAGATTCTGCGATAGCAAAGAACGATTTTCTGTCGTAACCTTCCACGCGAACCGACATCAGATACTTCCCGTTCCACTTCATTGCTCCTGCGTTGAAGGCCGCATTGATTCCGAAACGTTCCATAAAAAACGGATTTCTTTCGGCATTAAAATCGTAGCGCCATTCCAAAGGTGCGTGAGCCGCCGTGATGACAGGATTTTTATATCTTTCAAAAATTCCGTTTCCTGCTTCGTCTACCGGCGAATTTTCTTTTTTAATTAAATTTTCAAATTCTGTGGTTACTTTATGGATTCTGTTTTCGTAAATATTCATTTTTTATCAATTTTCAAGGGTTGAATTGTTTGCGCGTCTTGCATTGAGTTCCTGTTCTATTTCTGTAAGTTTTTCGTCATTTAAAGGATAAAAGAAGATAAAGAGGACAGAAATCACGGCGGCGATTCCCGGGAAAATACTTAACATCAATTTTATACCGTGCAACGCTCCTGCTGTTTGAGCCACATTCGCCTGAAATCCGTAGGCTGCCAAAAGCCAGCCTGTTAAAGAACCTCCAATCGTCCAGCCTAATTTCTGCGACATTGATGAAGCGGAGAACACCAAACCTGTTGCTCTTCTACCCTGTGTATATTCTGAATAGTCGGCACTGTCTGCATACATCGACCAGATTAACGGGAAAATGCATCCTGCACACATGCTTATCAGCGCCTGTAGCGCCATTGTAAGCCAAAGATTCTGCCGGTCGAGATAGAAGAAGAAAACACTTAAAACAGCCGCTGTTAACATCGCAAAAAGAAAAGTTGTTTTCTTGCCGATCTTGTTCGCAATGGGGGTTGCAGCGATAACTCCAATGATATTTGCAGCCTGACCCAAAACAAGATACAGTGAAGTCGGGGTATTTTCCATACCGAAAAGGCTGAAAGTGCTTTGATTTTCAAAATAATATTAAAATAATAAACTGCAGCTCCGTCTCTCACGGAATTGAAAACTAAAGCTCCTACTCCGGCTCCAAGCAGAATCCACCAAGGTTTATTTTTCCATAAATCTTTTAAATCTTCTTTCAGATTATTTTGCTCGTTCACCGGTTGAATTCTTTCTTTGGTTAAAAAGAAACAGCCCCAAAAAAATAAAGTGGTAATGATTCCAAAAACCACAATCGCCCAAAACCATCCTTGCGGAGCATTCATGTCGCCACCAAAATATTTAATGAGTGGTTCCAAAAGCCAAAGCGCCAGCAAACTTCCACCAAAGGCGAAGACCATTCTGTAAGATGACAAACTGTTGCGGTCTTTCCTGTCGGAGGACATAACGCCTAAAAGTGAAGCATAGGGAACGTTAATCAGGGAATACACCATCATCATTAAAGAATACGTGATGTAGGCATATACAATTTTTCCTTTGGCATCGAAAGCGGGCACGTAAAAAGTTAACACACCAATTACTGCAAACGGAATTGCCACCCAAAGCAGATAAGGACGAAATTTTCCCCATTTGGTAGTGGTTCTGTCGCCCAAGATCCCAACCAGAGGATCAAAAAACGAATCCCAAATTCTCGTTATCAAAAACAGTGTCCCCACAACAGCTGGAGCCAGCCCGAAAACATCGGTGTAGAAAATCATCAGATACATACTGAAAATCTTCCAGAACATCGACGAGGCCGCGTCGCCTAAACCGTAGCCTATTTTTTCGCTGATGCTCACTTTAGAATTACTCATTTTAAAAAAAAATTATTTATAAATATTTGGTGTCTGAATGTCTTTTAAGAAAAGTGTTTTCGGAAGATTGTAGAAATCTCTGAAATCCTGTTCGTTGGGATGACCTTTATACGGAACGTAGTAATGCATTTTCTTTTCGTGCGTTAAACCGTGGTTTCTCCAAGCCAGAATGTAGGAAATTTTGTAGTTTCCAACGGCTTCCATTAAGGTTTTTGTCCAGAATTTGTTGTAAGGAATCTGTTCGTAACCTGTTTCCGCCAGGGTTGGAATTTTCCGGTGCTCCTTAGCGATTTCGTTCATCATTTTGAACTGACTCTGCGAATTTTCAACAAAAGATTTATTGAAAACGGGATTGTCCATGACATACATATCGAAACTGACCATATCCACAAATGCGTCGCCAGGATACGATTCCAAAAATTCTTCTTTCGATTTGAAATCCGAAGTGTTATAAACCCATATTAAGTTGTGGACATTTTTTTCTTTGGTTAAATAATTAAAGGTGAACTGCCACAGTTCCTGAAATTCTTTTGGAGTGCAGTTTCCTTTTCCCCACCAGAACCAGTTCCCGGTCAACTCATGATAAGGGCGGAACAATACGGGGACATTTCTACCGTCTTTTCCCTTTAAAGCCGATAAATTTTCAGCAACTTTATCCAGCCAGGATTTAAATTTTGCATGATTCACATTTCCGGGAAGAATGGACGCTACCGTGCCGGAAACATCCGTCTTATCCCAGGCATTTTTACCTGTTTTCGGATTGTCTGCGTGCCAGGAAACTGTGTTGATACCACCCATATTGTAAACATCCTCCATAAACTTCTTCTGATCTGTGAAGGTAAAAATATCGATGCTTCCCGGCGCATCTTTTTCAACGCCTCCAATATCCCAACCGAAAACTGCAGGAAAATCTCCCGCAACTTCTTTCACGTCGCTTCTGCCTTTCTGCATTCTCCAGTTTACCCCGTAACCCAACGCATCCTGATGTCCGAACATAATGCCTTTATCCAGTAATTTCCACAGATTTTTGTAGAGATTTTGAGTTTCGGGGGTTGCCTTTTTATCCGCCAGAGTATTTTGGGCGAAAGCAAATACTGACGACCATAAAATGAAAAGTGTTAATATTTTGTTGTAATTTTTCACTTCAATATTTTAATTATTTGGTTTTTGAATATTTTCTGATGGTTTCCCAAGTCGATTTATCACTCACAAACACTGAATTTAAACCCTGCTCTTCCATAGGCGGATCACCCATGTAATCGTCGCCTTTTTTCCAGAAAACCTGGTTAGGCTGAGGTTTTGCAAATCCTCCGAAAGCCCAGAAAACAACTCCCGCAAAACTTTCGTTTTGTCTTTTTGAATTTTGCCAAAGTCTCAGTGCAGATTCGTAATACTCATCCCTTAGTTTTGTGGAAGAATTGATGTCGAAAGAATGATGATCGCGGGGAAAACCAAATTCCTCCAAAACCAAAGGTTTGCCCAGTTCATCGGCAATTTTAATGTGTTTTTCAATGTAGTCAACGGTTTTATGTTTGGCATTTTCAAAGCCTTCCTCCATTTTATCTTTCTCAAACCAGCCCCAGTTTTTCGGCCAAATGTGAATCGTCAAATAATCAATATTTTTGTCCTGATGTGTTTGTTTGAACAATTCCATACTTTCGGTTCCCATTTCGCCTTCGCTTCCGGTAGTTACCAAATGATTTCTGTCTAAAGATTTAATGAGCGCCGAACTTTTTGCAAGAAACTTTTTGTAGTTTTCATTTGCAGCAGGTCGCATTGGTCGGGGTTCATTGGCAATTTCCCAAGCCATCAGGGTTTTGTCTTTCGTGTATTTTTTTCCGTTGACGGAATTTTTTCTCGTGATAATTCTTTTAACCTGATCAAAATATTGGTTCTGGCATTCCTCACAACTGTAAAATCTGGAAGTATAATCCCTCCAATCGTCCCAGTTAAAAGGCTTTTGCAAAGTTTCTGTATCAATTTTTCCGTTCCAGTTCAGGTACTGAAGCCAGCCTCCGCTCCATTCCCAGTTATTGGAAAGGAACAGCACCACTTTGAAGTTTCTTTTTCCGGCTTCGTCCATCAAAATATCAAGACCCTTTAAATTTTCATCTTTAAATTTTCCTTTTTCGTATTGGTAAGGTGGCTCTACCCTGTTGTTTCCGTTGATTTTTCCGCTACCTTCAACACCAACCAGGACTCTGATATTTGTAACGTTTTGAGATTTTAAAAAATCCAGTTCTTTCCTCAGTCTTTCAATTCCTCTATCGGGATTTTTTTCCAAACCGAGATAAGAAGCATACCAAAAATTGGTACCAACAAAGTAATATGGGTTTCCATTTTGCACAAACTGATGATTTTTTACGGAGACGAATTTTTGAGCCTTTGCCGAAAACACCAGCATTAAAAAGAAAAGAATGTAGTGCTTAGAAAATTTATTCACTTAATATTCTGTTAACAGTTATTTACAGTCAAATATAATTTCATAATTTCACAACATAATAATACTATTTTGTCATTATTTCATGGAAAATATTCAATAGAATTATGTTACGCTGATTTTCAACCAATTAAAATTAATCCAAAATGAGCAAAAATTCTGAAATCATGAGGGAAATCACCCCACTTTCTCCTGAGGAAAGTTTTCTGGTATTTGACCGTGTAAAAAAAAATTTTGATTTTCCACTCCATTACCACCCGGAAGTAGAACTGAATTTCATCCAGAAGGGAAAAGGAGTGAGGAGGATTGTCGGAGATCATGTGGGAGAAGTAGGAAACATTGAATTGGTACTTATCGGCCCCAATTTACCTCATTTTTGGTCAGACTACCGCTGCAAATCCAAAAGAATACATGAAATTACAGTACAGTTCAGCGCGGATTTTTTTGATCAGTCGTTTCTGAAAAAACGCCTTTTGAAACCTATAAACGATATGTACAGAGAATCCATCCGTGGCATCCTGTTCTCCGAAGAAGTGGCCGAGAAAGTAAAAGAACCGCTGATGAGTTTGACTAAAGTAAGTGGATTTGAATCCTTCAGCCTGATGATGAATATCCTCAACGAATTGGCCACCTCCACGAACCAAACCCATCTCTCATCCTACAGTATCGACAATGAAACTTTTGTGGATGAAGACGATATGAACCTTATCTACGACTACCTCCACAGTAATTTTGAAAGGAAAGTCACACTGGACGAAATTGCCAGCCACGTCAACATGAGCATCGTGACTTTCAACAGATTTATTAAGAAACGGACCGGAAAGACCTTCATCAATTACCTTAATGAAATACGTGTGAGCTATGCCGCCAGATGGCTCATCGAAAAGGATATGAGCATCTCTGGAATCGCGTACAAATGTGGTTTTAACAATATCGCCAACTTCAATAAAATATTTAAGACCTTAAAAAAATGCACCCCTTCTGAGTTTAGAAACCAGTTCACAGGGATTAAAAAAATCGAATAAAAAACATCATGATACTTATCAGCTGTCACTTTAATTTTATAAATTATAAACGATTGATTAACACTTATTTAAAATAGCTATTTCACGAACAATATCCATAAAAGGGTAAAAATAGTACGGTATAATGACAAAATAGTATTAAAAAAAGTCTTTCAATCCATATAGATTTGTTACCAATGTTAGTAAAATATTAACACAATCTTAAAATCAATTTAATATTTAAGAATTGTTTATGAAAAAAATGAACACCAATTGGCCGATTCCAGCATGTAACAAAGCAGCGCTATTTTTTGCGCTCACTGTTTTACCGTATGGAATTATGAATGCGCAGCAGACACCACGCGACACTTTGAGAGAAAACAAAATCGAAGAAGTTGTTCTTATTGGTTATGGAACCCAAAAAAAGGGTGATGTAAATTCTGCGGTCTCTTCCATCAAGTCGCAAGACCTGCAAAATGTTAAACAGGTTTCTGTTGACCAGATGATCCAAGGGAAGTTATCGGGAGTTACCGTTACAAACTCGAGCGGGCAGCCAGGCTCTGCCGTATCTATCAAAGTTCGTGGGGCTACATCCATTAACGGAACCAACGAACCGCTGTATATCATTGACGGTGTTCCCCTGTCTGGAGATGCAACGGGGAAATCCACTTCGGGAAGACCGGTCGCAGGTAATGATTTTTCATCAACAGGAGGTTCGGGAAGCGTTGCAGTATCTCCAATATCCTTCTTAAACCCGAATGATATTGAATCTATTGACGTTTTGAAAGACGCCTCCGCCACAGCGATCTATGGCTCCAGAGGCGCAAATGGAGTTATTTTGATCACTACAAAGTCCGGTAAAAAGGGGGTGGGCAAAATCAGCTACGAGGGTTTTACGTCTGTTGCTACTATTTATAAATATTTGGACGTGCTTAAACTTCCGGATTACGCTAGGTTACAGAACGCAATGGCAGCCGTATTCAATATGCAGATACGTCCCGAATTTGCGCATCCGGAATTATTAGGAAACGGTACCGACTGGCAGAAGACCATTTACAGAACAGCATTATCGCAAAGCCACCAGGTTGCGTTTTCAGGGGGTAAAGACGACACCAATTATTATACTTCCGTAAGTTTTCTTGACCAGGAAGGAACAATCATCAATACAGGTCTTAAAAGATATACCTTCCGCGCGAATCTAAATACCAAAATCAAACCTTGGTTAAGGGTAGGAACAAATCTTACCGGTGGTATTTCCAACGAAAATTACACCATCAATCAAAGCTATAACGGCCTTATCAGCAATACCCTTCTACAGGCTCCAGACCTTCCCGTTTATAATGCAGATGGCTCTTACTCATCTCCGCCAGCAGGACAAAATGTAAACTATTTTAACCCGGTTGCAGAAGCTCTGGACAAAGTGAACAAATTAATCCGTAAAAATGTTTTAGGAAACCTTTATGCAGAAGCAGATGTATTTAAAGGCCTTAAATATAGAATTGAGATTTCTGCAAATACAGAATTTGCAGAAAATACAGAATTCTGGCCACAATACAACAGAGGTTCACAATCTAATGATACCGCCGACCTATGGTTAAGAAACAATGATTGGTATTCCACCAACCTCAAAAACCTGCTTACCTATAATTTTGCATTGGGCAACCACAAATTCACTGCTTTATTAGGGCAGGAAGCATTAGACACCCACTGGAAAGGAACTACGGGCGAAGGACACGGATTTGTTTCCAACGATATTTATAGTTTGAGCCTTGCTGAAGACACCAATGTTACCAGCTACAGGGGCAGCCAGAGCTTAAGCTCCTATTTTGCACGGCTTATCTATGATTTCAATAGCAGGTACGGACTTACTGCTTCTGTAAGAAGAGATCAATCGTCAAAATTTGATCCGGTGGCGAAAAATGGTAAAAATCAGGTGGGTTATTTCCCTGCAATTTCCGCATCGTGGAAGGTTACGAATGAGCCATTCATGAGCTGGTTGCCTGCGGACGTTATCAGCAACCTTAAATTCCGTGCAGGATACGGAGAAACCGGGAACCAACAAATTCCAAACAATCTCTATGCCTCGCTGCTAACCATTTACAATACACCGGCGTTTTTAAATAATCCAGACTTAACATGGGAAACCATGAAGCAAACGAATATCGGTGTAGACCTTACCCTTATTAAAAGGCTGAATATGTCTATCGACTGGTATAACAAAGAATCTTCGGATTTCCTTTTCAGATTACCTTTACCGGATTATTTAACTGGTGGCAACTCATACTATGGAGGTATAGAATCTCCGTACTCCAATATTGGAGCCATGTCCAACAAAGGAATTGACTTTTCACTTAATTATGATACCCGGGGTGACGGGCTTACCTGGTCAACAAGTCTGGTTCTTTCACATTACAAAAACAAGCTGCTCAGCTTAGTTAACGGTATGTCGAATATTGACGAGAAAGTGAACATCAACGGTTATCAGCCCATGGTTGCAACCAACACTTTAATCGGAAATCCAATTGGCACTTTCTGGGGCTTTAGAAGTCAAGGACTTTACAGAACAGACTCAGATTTAAGCGGCGCTCCAACAATTTACGGCAAAACGTCTGAATTGGGCGACTTGAGGTATGAAGATATCAATGGTGATGGAAACATTAATGACCTTGATAAAACGATAATAGGAAATCCTCACCCTGAACTTACTTTTGGCTTTACCAATAATTTTAAATACAAAAGTTTTGACCTGTCGTTCTTTATTCAGGGCTCTCTCGGAAACGACATTCTTAACCTAACTCGCAGAAACGGTACCCAAAATGCAATGATGTACCAAAATCAGCTGACAGAGGCTATGGATTTCTGGAGTCCATCAAACCCCAACGCTACACAGCCGAGGTTAATTAACAGTACTTCTCATCCCAACATTATGATTTCCGACCGTTACGTAGAAAAAGGCGATTACGTAAGGCTGCAGAATGTAACGCTAGGATATACTGTTTCACCCGACTTTTCTTCGCAGCTTCAAATCTCAAAGCTAAGGATGTATGTCACCGCACAAAATCTTTTGACCGTTACCGATTACACAGGATATGATCCTGAGATTGGCGCATTTAACCAAAATGTACTTTTGACAGGCGTTGACAACGGAAGATATCCGACTCCAAGAACTTTTATCTTCGGAATTAATTTAGACTTTTAACTTATTTGAAATGAAAACAATATTCAGAAATAATATCATCAAATATTCATTAGGCATTTTATTGGCGGGAACATTTAATTCATGTAGGGACGAATTTACGAACCGCCCTTCCGAGGATTCCATCAGCGCTGAAAGCTACTATAAAACCAACGACCAGGTAAGATCATCTACAGATGCCCTTTATTACAAGACATGGTTTCAGTTCAATAATAAGTTTTTTTACGCACTTACTGAGGTAGGATCAGGAAATATGTACACGAATTCTTCGGACGTGAATGCCATGCGTACATTCTCCATCACTCCTGCAGATCCCGAAATGTATGCAGGTTGGCAATCTCTTTGGGCAAATGTCGCACAGGCTAATTATCTCATTAACAATTTGCAGACCCGTGTAGATCCGTCCGTGAGCCAAACCGTTATAAACAATGCTTTAGGAGAAGCTCATTTTATGAGAGCGACCGCCTATTTTTACCTTGTCAGAATCTGGGGCAATGTACCTATCATCGAAGACAATTTGAAACACGTAGCCGACTCACAAATCAACACCAATCCGGTAACGGATGTATACGAGTTAATCAGGAGAGATTACATCAAGGCAGTCGAATTACTGGACAGCAAAATAAGAACTTCTGCGTATGCTGCAAATGCAAAGGTATCCAAAGGTTCTGCAAAAGCAATGCTCGCCAAAGTTTATCTGTATAATAAAGATTACGTGAAAGCCAGACAGCTTGCGGAAGAAGTTATTAACAGTGGAGAGTTTAAGCTTTTAGGTGGGACTTCCGTTTATTCGGTTTCCGGAAAAATATTTGGGGATTTGTTTAAATATCCAAACAACAACAACGAGGAATCTATTTTTGCACTGCAATGGAAAAGCGATGCTCAATACGGTTCTGCCAATAACACCAACACTCAGTTTGGGATCAGCAACGGAACCATTTCAACCTCCAACGCATCCTACGGTGGCGTTTTCGGACCGTCGCAAGACATCCTACAACTTTACGGGACAAATGACGTGCGAAGAAATGCAACGATCATGTTCCCTGGAAATACTTACCCCGACATGAAAGTTAAAAATGGCAGCACTTTTCAGATGGGCCTTACAGTTCCGTCTGCAGATCAAATTGGCGGCCAAGGTTCAGGCGCAGCGATTAAAAAATACTGCATCGGCATTGTTAACGGAAACGAAACAGGACCTGTTGACGGCTGGGGAATGATGAATAACAATACTTACATCATGAGGTACGCGGAGCTGTTACTGATCCATGCTGAAGCTGTTATGGCAGGAGGAGCTTCCACAAGCGATCCTGCAGCGCTTACATCCCTCAATGCAGTAAGAAACAGAGCAGGGCTTTCGCCTTTAACCACCGTGACTTTCAATGAACTTTTTGCGGAGCGCAGAAAAGAACTGGCCTTCGAAGGAGATTATTGGTTCGACCTAGGAAGACTTCCGCGTACGCAGGCAATTTCCATCATCAGCGCGCAAAACCGTGGAAACATGTGGGGAGCGGAATATTACACTCCTTCGGAAAACGATTTCACCCTTCCGTATCCAGCCAATGATGTTGCGAAAAATCCAAAACTTTTGGAAGCACCGGTTCCTTATCAGTTTAATTAAACTTACCATCAAAAAATGAAAACAGCAATTTTAAATCTCATAAAAACCGTTCTTTTAATAGCGGTGTTTACCACAGTGTATTCCTGCAGGGATAATGAGGAAACTGCAGGTGCTTCTAAAACATTAAAAATCGATATGGTATCCGCATCTGTTGATGAAAACGGGCAACCTCTTAATCCTCTTGTGAACACCAATATTGGATATGCAAACAATACCTATGTTATCAGAGGAAGTGGGTTTACAGGACTCCAGCATATTTATTTTAATGATTACGAATCATACTTTAATCCCAATTTTGTAACCGACAATACGATCTTCGTTACCATCAACGAAAACACTCCATACGTAAACGGAAGCAATAAATTAAAACTTGTGACCGCAACCGGAACGGCAGAATATGATTTTATCATCGCTCCTCCCGCACCAATCGTGACCGGTTTTCAATCTGTTAATGCAGCTGATGGCAGCAGCATCACGATTAAAGGTAATTATTTTGTCAATCCAACGGTGAAAGTTGGGGACGCCAGTGCAACCATCGTATCGCATACCCTAACGCAGATTATTGCTACTTTACCCAACGGATCACAGGGTAAAAAAGTTTCTGTAACAACACTATCCGGAACTTCTGCCTATACATCTCAGGTTGGAACTTCAATTTACGACGATATGTTTTATGGCAGTATTTCGAACTCAACATGGGCTGGAGACACTTATAATATTGCATACAGCGAAAACCCGGCAAACATCAAACAGGGAGAAAAAGCAATTCATTGGAACGCGAAGGCATGGTCTGCTTTCCAGATTGATAACAGCCCTGATATACCTTCTACGTCTAAAGGGATTAGATTTTACATAAAATCCGCAGCTCCAATCAGTAACGGGATCAAACTCATATTAAACTATAGCTGGGCTGCCACTCCAACGATTAGTTCAGCAACCGAATATCAGTACATTGAAATTCCGTGGTCCGAATTTGGACTTACTTCTGCTCCTGAAACGATGAATTTAACACTTAATCACGCTCAGGGAGAACCAAACGATATCTATTTGGATGATATTGGATATTACTATTAATCTGGTAATCAACTAAAGAGGCATGACTAATAATCAGCCTCTTTTTATTTACCAAATCATTTTAAAACAAGGTTCAGATCGTGAAGAATCTCTCTGAACAAAATCAAGGAAATTGGTGACCGAGATCTGAAGAGAACATGATGATAGACAAATATTAATTGAAAAATTAAAACATAAACGATCGCCTAATAACCAAAGTTTCGTAAGCCTTGAAGATCGGACATAAAGCGTTGAGATAAAATGCTTTCGAATGGAAGGTTTTGGAGCATTATGGTTTTACCGCAAAAAGTTTTTAAAAAAAAGAATTGAAGAGACTTGTAGAAAGGTCTCTTTTTTTTGCGTCGTTTTCATACTTTATTTAATTAATTTTACAACATTAACTCATATTTGTGAATGGTAAAGCAGTCGGAGGTTTAGTTGAATAAGGGTTTTGCGTGAGGCGGGCTTAAGCGCAAAAATCAACGCCAGTTTTCAATTAAACTTTAGTAATAAAACCAGCTTTTTGTGTTTCGGTTTCGCAGATATTGCTTCTAAAATAATTCCCTATCTTTGTGCTGTTTACTTACAATGGTCGGAAATTTTAAAATACTGTTCCTTTCCCTTACACTCGCGTTATTTCTGGCGCCAGGGATTTCTCAGGCTTGCAGTAAAAAGGAGAAGCAGGTTATTAAAACCGCGACCAGTTCGCAAACTTTCATAAAACAGTCATTCGCACAGATACAGCCGTCGTGCGACAGCGACGATTGCAAAGAAGAATGCTGCCACCCGAAATCACACAATTGTCAAACCGATGGATGCTCAGGAAATTGCAGCGGTAACCTTTGCAGCTCTGCTCAATACACCCTTTTAGCCTACAGTAATTTCCTAGAGGATGCCAAAAATGAAGCCTCCGCTTACTACAGCAACAACTCCAGTTTCTATTATCAGAATCCCCATTACTCTGGTGGATTCCATACCATTTGGGAACCGCCCAAAATAGGTTAATCACTTTCTTTTACAGCCCGAATTATACCCGGTCGTGAAGTGTTTTTTAACACTTTATCTCTGTTATTTTCGCGGCGCTGTAAATGAATTTGAACTTCTACTACTCTTTTAAGAGTAAATCTTTCAAAATAGATTCCTTTTGATTAAGGACACTTTTGAAGATCTGGATGTTCGTAAGCAGTTTCTAAACACGGAAGCTTAAATTAACCTGTAATCTAAAATTTAATGAAGAATATTCTTTTGGGAATACTGGCTTTTGCATCGGTATTTCTCGTTTCCTGCAACAATTCAAAAGCCGAAAATACACAAATCGCGGTCGCAAAGTTCACCACGGGCGATATTGTTCCGCACGATCAGGTATGTATGGTAAACAACGCCTATATGGGTAAAAAACAACTCGAAGTACAGCACGACGGTAAAACGTATTACGGCTGCTGCGAAAACTGCAAACTGAGAATCCCGCAGGAAGAAAATGCGCGGATGGCATACGATCCGATTTCTCACCAACTTATCGATAAAGCAACCGCAATTATAGCGATATCCGATAAAAACGACAATGTCGTGTACTTCGAAAACAAAGCAAACTACGAAGCCTTTTTCAATAAAAAATAAATAAACTTTAAACTTATAAAATAATGAAAACAGTACTATTCAGCCTTTTGGCAGTCGGAACATTTGCACTTACTTCCTGCAAAGAAAACAAAGAACAGAAAAGCACCACTGAAACTTCCATGAAGCACGATATGAGCACAATGTCCGATAGTGCAGCGATGGGCAATATGGCAACGGATAAAGAGATAACCGTTACTGAAGCCAAAAAGTCTTCCGCTGATCTTACGGAGCTTTATTCCCATTACACCCACCTTACATTCGCTTTGTCCGGTGATGATGATAAAGAAGCGGTTAGTGCAGCGAAAGGGATCCTGGCCTCTTTTCCTAAAATAGACAAAAATGGGTTTTCCGATGAACAGAAGAAAGAATTTGCAGAACTGGAAGCCAGCATCCGGGAACACGCCGAGCACATTGCAGATAATGCCGGAAACATTGATCATCAGCGCGAACACCTGGACATAATGAGTGCAGATTTTTACGACCTTTTGAAAGATTTCGGAACTCCAAAACCGGTGTATAAAGTATTCTGCCCGATGTATAATGACAAAAAAGGAGCCTTCTGGCTCAGCGATTCACGCGAGATCAAGAACCCTTATTACGGCAAAAAAATGGCTTCATGTGGCGAGGTTCAGGAAGAAATTAAGTAAAACTGTACAGAACCATGATTCAAAATTTAATCAAACTGTCCCTCCGCAACAGGTATTTCGTTTTGCTGATTGCAATCGGCCTTTTTATCTGGGGTATTTTTGCGGTAAGGGACAATCCCATCGATGCCATTCCGGATCTGAGCGAGAACCAGGTCATCGTTTTTACGGAGTGGATGGGCAGAAGTCCCCAGATTATTGAAGATCAGGTGACTTTCCCGCTGGTCAGCAACCTTCAGGGAATTCCGAAAATTAAGAACATCCGCGCCTCTTCCATGTTTGGGATGAGCTTCGTGTATGTGATTTTCGAAGATAATGTGGACATTTATTGGGCCAGAACCCGGGTAATGGAACGCCTCAACTATGCCCAACGCCTACTCCCGCAGGATGTTACCCCTACGCTCGGACCGGATGGCACCGGTGTTGGTCACGTTTTCTGGTACCATTTGGATGCACCCAAAATGGATCTAGGAGACCAGCGCGCTCTTCAGGACTGGTACGTGAAATTTGCCCTGCAGACCGTTCCAGGTGTGGCCGAAGTTGCCTCCTTTGGCGGTTTTGAAAAACAGTACCAGCTCATCGTAGATCCAGTAAAACTGCAATACTATAACGTCTCCCTGATGGATGTGATGAACAAAGTGAAAGCCAACAATAATGATGTGGGCGGACGTAAATTTGAGATGGCCGATATGGCCTATATCATTCGCGGCCTGGGTTATATCAAGAACGTAGCAGATATCGAGGAAATTGCTTTGGGAAATTACAACGGAATTCCTGTGCGGGTGAAAGACATTGGTTCTGTACAGATGGGTGGTGATTTGCGTCTGGGTATTTTTGATGCAGACGGTGAAGGCGAAGTCGTGGGCGGTATCGTAGTGGCACGGTATGGCGAAAATGCGGATAAGGTCATCAACGATGTGAAAGAGAAAATGAAGGACGTTGAAAAAGGACTCCCTGAAGGCGTCACCTTCAAGACATCGTACGACCGCAGTACCCTGATTGAAGGGGCAATAGACAATATTAAAACCAAGCTGATTGAAGAAATTATCGTGGTGGCAATCATTGTTATTCTGTTCCTATTCCACTGGCGAAGTGCATTGAGCATCATCATTCAGATTCCGGTCACCATTGCCATCAGCTTTATTCTGCTCAATGCGTTTGGACTATCCTCCAACATCATGTCACTTACCGGAATTGCACTTGCAATCGGGGTGATTGTAGATAACGGAATTATTATGTCTGAAAATGCGTATAAAAATCTTTCGGATTGGCAGAACCATCAACAAAATAAAAACCCGTAACAATGAAGACCAACTGGTTTAAAAATATATTCAGAAAAAAGGATAAGGAGAAAGACAGTTACGTTAAAATTCCCGAAGACATTCGGTTGAAGATTATCGAAAAATCATCCTTACAGGTATCCAGAGGCGTATTTTTTTCTACGGTAATCATCGTGGTTTCTTTTCTCCCGGTATTTATGTTGACCGGTCAGGAAGGTAAACTTTTTCATCCGCTGGCGTACACTAAAACATTCATCCTGATTGTTGATGCAATCCTGGTGCTTACCCTTGCACCGGTGCTGATCTCCTTTTTTATGAAAGGAAAATTTAAGGACGATAATAAAAACCCAATAAACAGGGGCTTGGAAAGGGTGTACGAACCGCTTATCAGATGGTGCATGAAATGGAAAAAAACGACGCTTGGCATTAATATTTTGGCCCTGCTCATCAGTATTCCAATGATTATGAACCTCGGGCGTGAATTTATGCCGCCTTTGGATGAAGGATCCCTGCTCTTTATGCCGGTAACCCTTCCCGATATTTCGAACTCTGAGGCCAAAAGATTACTGCAGGTGCAGGATAAAATCATTAAAGGAGTTCCGGAAGTGGATCATGTCCTTGGAAAAGCTGGAAGAGCCAACACGGCGACGGATAATTCACCCATCTCCATGATAGAAACCATTATTCTGTTGAAACCGCAGAGCGAATGGCGCGACGGCCTTACAAAAGACGATCTTATTAATGAATTGAATGCTAAACTGCAGATTCCCGGCGTAACCAATGGCTGGACCATGCCGATTTCCAACCGGATCAATATGCTTTCAACAGGGATTAGAACGGATGTGGGCGTAAAAGTGTACGGACAGAACCTGGACAGTATCGCGGTCCTTTCCGAAAAAATAAAAAAGGAACTCACCGGTATTGAGGGAATAAAAGACATGTACGTAGAACCCATTACCGGCGGAAAATATGTGGATATTGAAGTGAAACGCGAAGAAATAAGAAGATACGGCCTAAGTGTGGATGATGTAAATGCCGTCGTGGAAAGTGCGCTCGGCGGAATGAAACTCACCACCACCGTGGAAGGCCGACAGCGCTTTTCGGTAAATGCCAGATACGGCCAGGATTTCAGAAATAATTTGGAATCTCTGAGAAGATTGCCCATGCAGACGATGGAATTTGGTTCCATTCCGCTAAGTGCAGTGGCTGACATTCGTCTTACAGAAGGACCACCAATGATCAATTCTGAAAATGCAATGTTGCGTGGAACTGTTCTATTCAACGTACGCGACCGGGATTTAGGCAGTACCGTAAAAGAAGCCCAGGCAAAACTCAATAACATGGTGAACAAAATGCCAAAAGGTTATTTCGTGGAATGGAGCGGTCAGTACGAAAACCTGATTCGCGGAGAGCAGACTTTAAAAATGATTATGCCCCTCGTATTAATCGTGATCTTTCTTTCCATGTACTTTGCATTCAATTCTTACCGCGAAGCTTTCTTTAATCTCATCAGTATTCCTTTCGCCTTAATCGGCGGCGTATTCATGATTTCGCTTTGGGGTGTTAATCTCTCTGTAGCAGTAGCAGTCGGCTTTATTGCCCTGTTCGGACTTGCGGTAGAAACCGGAATCGTGATGGTCATTTACCTGAACGATGCCATGATTCAGCTTACCACGAAGAATGGCAACTCACGGGAGACCATTACCAATGAAGAACTTCGGGAGTACGTCATCAATGGAGCAGCGAAAAGATTAAGACCTAAAATTATGACCGTGTGTGTTACCCTTTTCGGACTCGTTCCCATCCTGTGGAGTCACGGCGTTGGAAGTGATATGATGAAACCAATCGTATTGCCGATGGTGGGTGGCGTATTTACTTCGGCCATTCACATCCTTTTGGTAACACCCCTTATCTTTTATATGCAAAAGGAGTGGGAATTGAACAAGTTGGGTAAAATTGACGTCCTGGACGCTTCCCATTAATCCTTAAATGATTACAAAATGAAAAAATTCATAATAACAGGAGCACTGGCCTTGCTTTACACCAATATGGATGCACAGCAAATGTCGCTGCCGGCAGTAATGGACAGTATTGCAGCCAACCATCCCGTAGTAAAAATGTACAGTGCAGAAATCCGGTCAATGGACGCTGCTGCCAAAGGTGCGAGAAGCTGGATGCCCCCAACCGTGGGAGCCGGTTTGTTTATGACTCCTTATAATGCAAAACTCTGGCAGCGCGACGGCGACATGCTCGGTATGGGTTCCGCAGCAGTTTCGGTGGAGCAGATGTTTCCCAACAAAAAGAAACTCGATGCCAACGAAAATCTGATGAAGGCAATGTCTTCCGTAGAGAAGGAAAAACTCTATGCCGCCCTCAATGAAAACTTTCAGGATGCCAAAAAACTGTATTACAGTTCAATCGTCCTTGATAAAAAGTTGAAGCTCGTAAAGGAAAACGAAAAGATGCTGGACTTTATGATCAGAAATGCAGAGATCAGATATAAAAACGGTCTGGCCAAAATTTCTGCGTATTACAAAGCTAAAGCCGCGCTCGGTAGTTCCAAAAACATGCAGCTGATGTACGAAAATGACCTCCGGGTCAACCGCATCCGCCTCAATTCCCTCATGGGAAGAGACGCGCTTTCACCTTTGGAGATCAAGCCTGATTACCAACTGAATGATTATTCCTTGGAAACCTTTGATCAGGAGCTATTTTATCAAAACAGAAGTGACCTTCGCGGCATCGACCGGGAAATCAATATTGCCAAAATGAAACAGGATCTGGAAAAGCAGAATCTGAAACCGGAATTTGGCGTAAAGTTCGAAAACATGTTTGGTTTTGGCGGCCAGCCCATGCAGTTTTCACTCATGCTGATGGCAAAACTGCCGTTTGTTTCCTGGGCTTCAGGCATGAATAAAGCCAATATTGAAAGCCTCAAACTGAAAGAAGAGGCCTTGCAGGCGCAGAAAGAAATGATGGTGAACGAATACAGCGGAATGGCCTACGGAATGCGCAACGAACTGGACCTGAATAAAAATCAGCTGAAACTCTATGAAGACACCATTATTCCGGCCTTAAAAAACAACTACAAATCCATGCAGTTGGGCTACGAGCAGAATACGGAAGAACTCTTCATGTTGTATGATGCCTGGGAACAGCTGAATATGACCCAGTTGGAATATTTCGAGATCCTGACCAAAGCACTGCAGACACAAACTGAAATTGACCGCTTAATTGAAAGAAGATGAGAAAGCTAATAATATTCACTATGCTTTTGTTTGGTTTAACGGCGTGTGACAAACTGAAGTTCTGGGAAGATAAGCACTCGGCAGAAGCTGCAATGCATACTTATACCTGTCCGATGCATCCGGAAATAATCTCAGACAAACCCGGTCAGTGTCCCAAATGCGGTATGGATCTGGTCCTGAAAGATGCCCCTGAAAAAAAGGAAGAGGGGATTAAACTCGACGATCTGCTGAAACCAACCAATGAATTTGTAGTGTCGGAACAGCCCGTAATAAAAGTAAAAAGAGAAAACATACCCACCACGGTTGATGCTTTAGGGACGGTAGAATACGATACTCGACAGATTGGCAGTATTTCCTCACGCGTTGCGGGCCGTATCGAGAAACTCTATGTGCGGTATAAATACCAGAAAGTGTCCAAAGGGCAGCGTATTTTAGATATATACAGCCCGGAACTTTTAACCGCACAGCAAAACCTGCTCTTCGTTATTAAAAATGACCGCTCAAACAAAACGATGATCGATGCTTCACGCCAGAAACTCCTTCTTTTGGGAATGCCGGCTTCACAGATTCAGAAAGTCATCCAGCGAGGGAAACCTGATCTCACAATTCCGGTTTTCAGCAATTACAGCGGACACATTCAGCAGGCAGGATCGGCCGGAAGCATGGGGTCATCACCACAATCTGCACCCGCAATGGCTTCAAATACGGCAGTCACCGCTGAACTACCCCTAAAAGAGGGAATGTACCTCCAGAAAGGACAGAATATTTTCAGTGTCTACAATCCCAACAGAACCTGGGCCCAGATCAATATTTTTTCTGAAGACATTGCACTGGTCAGCAAAGGACAGTCAGTCATGATCATCCCGGAAGCCAATCCTGAAAATCGCTTCAAAGGAACCATCGGTTTTATTGAACCGTTTTTCAGGCAGGGCAGCAAAACCGTAACGGCGCGCGTCTATTTTGATAATTCCACCGCAAAAATTCCTGTCGGAAGTCAGGTTAAAGCGGAGATTATGAGCCACAACAGAATGGCAGACTGGCTGCCGAAATCAGCGGTGGTTTCTTTAGGGATTGATAAAATCGCGTTCAAAAAAGTAGAAGGCGGTTTTATTGCCCATAAAGTTGTTACCGGCGCGGTGGTAGGCGATAAAATTCAGATCGTCAGTGGTTTGCTTCCTGAAGATGGAGTTGCCGAAAATGCACAGTACCTGATGGACAGCGAAAGTTTCATAAAAATTAACAGATAAAAATTGATAAGATGAAATTTAATATTTTAATGCTGGCCTTGCTGGTTTTTCTTTACTCCTGTAAAAAGGAGGAAGATCCGCATGCCGGCCACGATATCTACTACACCTGTTCCATGCACCCGCAGGTAGTCTCCGATAAACCCGGAAAATGCCCCATTTGTCACATGGATTTGGTGCCTGTGGAGAAGAAAAAGAATGCGGATCCTAACGAAATTGTTTTGAATGACGAGCAGGTTAAACTTGGGAATATCAAAACAGTCGCGCTATCTGATGGGTCTATGGCCGACAAACTTACCCTGACTGGAACACTCAATTTTAATCAGTACCAAATGCAGGCAGTAAGTTCCAGAGTAATGGGCAGAGTTGAACGGTTGTATTATAAAAACATTGGCGATTTTGTTCCGAAGGGGGCGCCGTTGGTCGATATTTACAGTGAAGAACTCAATAATGCAAAGCAGGAATATTTGCTGGCATTAGAAAGACGCAAACTTTTCGTCGGTAATACGTCCATTGATTTTGACCAGCTGCTCCAGAGTTCCCGAAATAAGCTTTATTTATGGGGAATGTCCGAAAGCCAGATCAAACAGCTGGAAAGATCAGGAAAAGCCACGCCAACCACTACCGTGTTCAGCAATGCAGCCGGTTACATCACCGATCTGAGCATTGCCGAAGGCGATTATCTTGCCGAAGGTGGCACCATCGTGAATCTGGCAGATCTTTCATCACTTTGGGCGGAGGCACAGGTGTATTCGTCCCAAATGGCTCTCCTTCAGAAAGACAGCAAGGTCACCGTATATATTCCCGATCTGGATAATTTGAAGATTGATGGGAAGATTGATTTTACAAATCCGGAAATCAGCGCTTCAAGCAGGATAAATCTGGTCCGCGTTTCCGTCCCCAACCAAGGAAATCTGCTGAAACCCGGCATGCCGGTATATGTTCTGGTAGAAAACAAATCACGTGATGGTCTTTCAATGCCTGTGGATGCGGTAATCAGGGATGGGAAATCCTCCACCGTCTGGGTGAAAACCGCGAAGAACACCTTCGTCAACAGAATGGTGGAAACGGGTCTCGAATATGAAGACAGAATAGAAATCACATCAGGAATTAAGGCGGGAGACGAAGTAGTGGTGTCCGGAGCATACCTACTGAACAGTGAATACATATTCAAGAAAGGAGTCGATCCGATGGCAGGTCACGATATGAGCACCATGTAATATGAGAAAATTGAATATGATAGGCTGGCTGGCGGTGCTAGTGGTGGCTATTGTTTTAGTCATTCAGGTCATACCGGTGGAGCGTAATGTCTCCACCGTTCCGGCAGGTCAAAGTTTTGAAAAAACCGAAAAGGTGCCCGCCAACGTGGCTGCTATTCTGAAAGTTTCCTGCTATGACTGTCATTCCAACAACAGCCGATATCCGTGGTATTCAGAATTGCAGCCCGGCGCTTGGTTTATGGCGCAGCATATTAAAAAAGGGAGAGACGAACTCAATTTTGATGAGTTCAATAACTATTCAAAAAGACGGAAGAAAGCGAAAATAAAAAGCATCATCAGTCAGATTGAGAAAGAGGAAATGCCTTTAAAATCCTATCTTTTACTTCATCCTGATACAGGTTTAACACCAAATAAGAAAAAAGTCCTTTTGCAGTTTTTTCAGTCAGAACTTGAACTTTAAAACATGAAATGAAAATCGTCAAAAATGAAAATAAAATCTTAAAAGAACAATATGAAAACAAACAAAAAATTAATCAGCGCAGGTCTGCTGGCTGCCTTCACCGCCTCATTATGTTGCATTACACCATTATTAGCCTTCATTGCAGGAACAAGCGGCCTAGCTACAACTTTTTCCTGGCTCGAACCTTTACGGCCTTATTTAATCGGGTTAACAATTTTTGTTCTTGGTTTTGCCTGGTATCTTAAATTAAAACCTAAAAAACAATTAGACTGTAGCTGTGAGAAAGATGAGAAAATACCGTTCACGCAGTCCAAAATGTTTTTGGGGATTATAACCCTTTTCGCTGTCGTGATGCTTGCCTTCCCATACTATTCAGGAATTTTTTATCCAACAACAGAAAAGCAAATTATAATAGTAGATCAATCTAATATCCGGGAAATAGAATTTACAATTAGTGGAATGACCTGCGCAAGCTGTGGTGAACATGTCAATAGCGAAGTAAATAAACTGACGGGAATTATAAGTTCAGACGCTTCGTACGAAAACAAAAATGCAGTTGTGAAATTTGATGATTCAAAAACAAACATTGATGAAATCGAAAACGCCATAAATGCTACGGGATATTTAGTAACCGACAAAAAAGAATATTAATTGAAAACCATTGGTCGTGAAAAACCATAATAAATTATTAAACAGATGAATACAGTCAAATTACAGTCGATCATCACTTGCCCCAATTGCGGACATAGGAAAGAGGAAACAATGCCTACAGATTCTTGCCAGTATTTCTACGAATGCGAAAAATGTAAGACCGTTTTAACACCAAAACAGGGCGATTGCTGTGTGTATTGCAGTTACGGAACAGTGCCTTGTCCCCCAATTCAGCAGGACAAGAAATGTTGCTAAAAGTCCTTACGTTTAACTAAATAACAAAAACCATTTTAATGGACAAATCAACGCACAGCCACAAAGTTTCTCCGGACCATAGTGCCTCGGGGAAAACTCATTCTACACAGAATATGGATTCAAAAAAAGAAAGTGAACAAATGGATCACAGCGGGGCATACAAAAAGTTGTTTTGGATGCTTCTCATTTCCTTCGTATCCATGTTTATATTAATGTATGCGATGGTTGATCGGTTATCCAATGTGATTCCCAATATCAATCAGTTTTATATGGCCGGACTAATGGCTTCTCCTATGTTAATCATCGAACTGCTGTTAATGGCAAAGATGTATCCCAATAAAAAACTCAACAAGGTACTGATGGGTGTCGGTGTGTTGGCGATGGTGCTGTTTTGGTCTGGCATTCGGCAGCAGACAGCCGTGGGAGATGTCCAGTTTCTAAAGTCCATGATTCCACACCATGCAGGGGCTATTCTTATGGTCGAAGAAAGTAATCTGGTCGATCCGGAAGTGAGAAAGTTGGGCGAGGAAATTATCAAAGCACAGGAGGAAGAAATTGCCGTCATGAGGGCGAAAATTAAGGAACTTCAAACCCGGAAGTAATCTCAAATAGCAGAATTTAACGCAAAAAAATTGAATTATGAAAAAATACACTTGTCCTATGCACCCGCAGGTGCTGAAAGATGAACCCGGAAAATGCCCCCTTTGTGGTATGGACTTAGTGCCAATGGGCGGCGGCAGTCAATCCGCAGGGCATTCTCATAAAATGAACCACGCCGATGCACACGGCGGCCACGCCGCAGAACACAATACACATAATGCAGATAGCTACAACAAGCACGAAGGGCACCACACCCACGACTTTCTAAAGCGGTTTTGGGTAAGCCTAGTTGTTACCATTCCCATTTTGGCACTGTCGCATATGATACAGCAATGGGCAGGCTTTAGCCTTACTTTTCCCGGAGATAAATATGTATTGTTGGCATTAGGCACTTTCATTTATATCTATGGTGGTATGCCGTTCCTGAAAGGAATGGTGGGCGAAATTAAAGCCAGCGCAATAGGTATGATGACCTTAGTGGCATTGGCAATTACCGTAGCTTATGTATATAGTGTGGCAGTTGTATTTGGCTTGCCCGGTATGGATTTCTTTTGGGAATTAGCCACGCTGATAGTAATTATGCTGTTAGGGCATTGGTTAGAAATGCGGTCGCAAATGGCAGCTTCCAAAGCCTTGCAATCATTGGTGGCTTTATTGCCAAATGATGTAACGGTTGAACGTCACGGTCAGGCTACGAAAATTCCAATCGCTGATTTGCAGAACAACGATACCGTAATCATTAAGCCGGGCGAAAAAATTCCTGCCGATGGTTTGGTTATAGAAGGCAGTTCGTCCGTAAATGAAAGTATGCTTACAGGCGAGAGTGTTCCTGTAAAAAAAGAAGTTGATACCAAAGTAATCGCAGGTTCTATCAATGGCGATGGCGCATTACGGATTAAAGCCACAGGCGTAGGCAAAGACAGTTATCTCAATAAAGTTATCAATTTAGTTTCCGATGCCCAAGCCGCTAAATCCAATACTCAAAACCTTGCAGACAAAGTTGCTAAGTGGCTTACATTTATTGCCATTGCAGTAGGCATTGGCACATTTGCTTATTGGTACTTTACAGGCGGCAATTTATCTTTTGCTTTAGAGAGAATGGTTACGGTTATGGTTACGGCTTGTCCCCACGCACTGGGTGTGGCTATTCCGTTGGTAGTAGCCATTTCTACCACGCTTTCTGCCACCAATGGCTTGCTTATCCGCAACAGGACGGCTTTTGAAACTACCAGAAAATTATCCACCATAATTTTTGATAAAACAGGTACGCTTACCGAAGGTTCACACGCGGTACAAAAAATAATTCCAACCAGTAGTTTTTCTACAGATGAAATCATTCAATATGCAGCCGCTGTACAGCAAAATTCTGAACACCATATTGCCAAAGGCGTTTTAAAAACGCTGAAAGAAAAAAACCTGCCTTTGTGGAAGTCGGAAAACTTCAAATATATGCAGGGCATTGGCGTTTCAGGTACAGTCAACGGAAAAAATATTATTGCCGCAGGTCCAAATTATTTCACTCAAAATAATTTGCCAATACCAGCAATTCCTACTGAAATAAATCAAGATGCAGAAACGGTAAATTTTGTATTGATTGACAACCAGCTTGCAGGCATTATCACATTGGCAGATACTATTCGGGAAGGTGCGCAGGAAGCAATCAATCAATTAAAAGAAATGGGCATTAAGTCTTTTTTGCTCACAGGCGATAATGATAAAATTGCAGCCGCTGTAAGCAACCAATTGGGTATGGACGGCTATTTAGCAAATGTGTTGCCACACAATAAGCAGGAAAAAGTGAAAGAATTTCAAGCCAAAGGCGAAATAGTGGCAATGACAGGCGATGGCGTAAACGATGCCCCCGCATTAGCACAAGCCGATGTAGGCATTGCAGTGGGTTCGGGTACTGATGTAGCTGCTGAAACAGCCGATATTATTTTGGTAAACAGCGACCCAAGAGATGTGGTAAAAATGATAGATTTTGGCAAACGCACTTACAGCAAAATGGTACAAAATCTTATTTGGGCAGTAGGCTATAATGTGGTGGCTATTCCATTAGCAGCAGGTATTCTCTATCCAAAATTTGTCCTTAGCCCCGCAATGGGTGCAGTCTTAATGAGCGTTAGCACTATTGTAGTAGCAATCAATGCAAGTCTTTTAAGACTTAATAAAAAATAACGAATGAAATATTTTCTCACAATAATACTTGCATTTGCATTCTTCGTTAATGCCGATGCACAGAGCACCAAAACCGTGTACACCTGCCCGATGCATCCGCAGGTCGTGAAATCAGCACCCGGTAACTGCCCCATTTGCGGTATGACCTTGGTAAAGAAAACCGTTACTGAGAAAAAAACGGCGGCCAAATCCGCGCCCGCTCCTAAAAAGGCCACCGTAGTTAAAAAAACTACGGGTAAGAAACCTGAAATTACCGCTGCAAAAACAAAGACGGTAACGGAAGTTAAAAAACCGGTGATGCCAAAGGCTAAAGCAGTACCGAAAGACCCAGCGAGCATCAAAACGCCGGAACATTCAACACCTGCTCCGCATCAGCATGAAGCAGCGCAAAAGATGTACACTTGTCCGATGCACCCCGAGGTGGTTTCGGACAAACCCGGAAAGTGTCCCAAGTGCGGTATGAATCTGGTCCTTCAGAAGGAAAGCGGCCGGCATCAGTCTACCGGCAAAACCCCGGAACATCAAACTTCAGATGCGCATCAGCATGAAGAAGCGCAAAAGATGTACACCTGCCCGATGCATCCCGAGGTGATATCGGACAAACCCGGAAAGTGTCCCAAGTGCGGTATGAATCTGGTGCCTCAAAAAGGAAAGAAGGAAGATCATTCTGCACACGGAAACATGCAGATACATGGTGAACACAAAATGGTCATGCCCATGCCCGAAAAGCACCTAAAAGGCGGACGCAAAGTGACCTACCATCTTTATGTGAAAGACACCCTGGTAAATTTCGCGGGCAAACAGAAACGCGCCATTGCCGTAAACGGGCAGATTCCGATGCCAAAGCTGGAGTTTTATGAGGGCGATACGGCGGAAGTGATTGTCCATAATTTAATGGACGAAGAAACTTCTCTGCACTGGCACGGTCTTCATCTTCCAAATAAAGAAGATGGGGTTCCCTGGCTTACCCAGAAACCCATTCCACCACTTTCAACCTACACGTATTCGTTTCCGATCATCCAAAACGGAACCCACTGGTATCACTCACATACTGGCCTGCAGGAGCAGATTGGAATGTATGGGATGATGATTCTGAAAAAACGTCCCGAAGATCCTACTTTCCGACCGGGGATTGATGATTTGCCCACGGAGCACCTTATCCTGAGCGAGTGGACAAACCTGAACCCCAATAATGTTCAGCGGATGCTCCACAATGCCAATGACTGGTTCGCAATAAAAAAAGGCAGTACCCAAAGTTATGCAGAAGCCATAAAAGAGGGACATTTTAAGACAAAACTCACCAACGAATGGAAGCGGATGCTGGCCATGGACGTGAGTGACATTTATTATGACGCCTTTCTGATTAACGGTAAAACAGAAAGCCAGCTCGCAGGATACAAAGCCGGTGACAAAGTGCGGCTTCAAATTGCCAACGGCGGTGCTTCCTCCTATTTTTGGCTCAATTATGCAGGAGGAAAAATTAAAGTAGTGGCCAGTGATGGATTGGACATTGAACCGGTAGAAGTGGACCGTCTTATTCTGGCGGTTTCCGAAACAGTGGATATCGTAGTGGAAATTCCTGAAAAAAACACCTCCTACGAACTCCTTGTTACACCCGAAGACCGCACAAAATCTGCGTCAGTGTTTATTGGAGAAGGAGCTACGAAATCCCATGATCCATTACCCAAACTCAAATACTTTGAAGGGATGAAGATGATGAACGACATGATGAAGATGAACGGTGACATGAAAGATATGGGCATGAAGATGAGTTATCAGACGATGGATATGAATCAGGTGATGTATCCTGAAATTAGTGCTGAAAATAATGAAGCAATGCCGATGGACAAGATGGACAACAACGATGCGCAAATGGATCACTCACAGCATCAGATGCCTGCTTCCGGGATTACCACATTGAATTATGGGATGATGAAATCGCCTTATGACACTTCACTCCCGAAAGACAGTCCCGTGCGCGAGCTCAAGTTTACCCTTACGGGAAACATGAACCGCTACATATGGAGCATGGACGATAAAGTCCTGGCAGAATCTGACAAAATATTGGTAAAAAAAGGCGAAATTCTCCGCATTACCCTATTCAATAATTCAATGATGCGTCACCCGATGCACCTGCACGGTTTTGATTTTCGGGTACTCAACAAAAATGGTGTTCAGGCACCCCTCAAAAATGTGTTGGATATTATGCCGATGGAAACTAATGTCATCGAATTTGAAGCAAAAACTGACGGGGACTGGTTTTTCCACTGTCACATCCTCTATCACATGATGGCGGGGATGAACCGTGTTTTTGCTGTTGGTGATTATCAGAATCCTTTGCTGCCCGATAAAGCTTCAGCTTACAAAAAGCTCCAGCGCGAAAGTAACATGTGGCACCTTATGGCCGAAAACGATTTTGCTACTAATGGTAACGACGGGATGGCGAGGATCTCAAATGCCCGCTGGGAATTGGGAACAGAATGGCGTTTAGGTTACAATCCCCATCACGGCTACGAGGTGGAAACCCAACTCGGCAGGTATGTGGACCGTATGCAGTGGCTGAAACCATTTATCGGATTTAACTACCATTATAGAAAGATTGACAGGAATAATATCGAAAAAAACCTTTTTGGACAGGCATCTACTAAAGATGAAAGAAAAACTTTCAGTGCTGGTATCATGTACAAGCTTCCAATGCTGGTAGATTTGCAGGCAGAAATATTTACAGACGGTATTGTAAGGTTCCAGCTGAAACGTGAAGACATTCCGTTGACTGCGCGTTTGCGCGGGGCATTCATGGTCAATACCGACAAAGAATATATGGCAGGTCTTAAATATATCGTCACAAAAAATATCGGAATCTCAACCCACTACGACAGCGATATGAGCTGGGGTGCAGGGATTACACTGAACTATTAAACAGTTATTGACTAGTAACTTTTGGTGGAGTGCAATAGGTAAAATAAAGACCGGTTGCACTCTTTTTTTATGCGTATAACGACCGCCGGAAACACAGATTCTCATGAGGCAAACAATACCAGCCTACAACCTGAGGAATCATTGCAGTAATATGAGCTAAGACATAAATTGAAGTAAATATATTTTTATTAAATTAGCCCCGTGAAAATTTTTGCCTTTCTTTTATCCTTATTCTTTATGGCACTTACCGTAGTACCTTGCAGCGATGCAGCGAGTGGTTTCGGCGACAAGGTGTGTGTGGCAGAGGATGTTCATTTGGAGCAAAGTCAGGATGAACATACGGACCTTTGTACGCCCTTCTGCGTGTGCAACTGTTGCGGTATGTCAATGGCTGTTTCGCAAATTAAAAACTTACTTCCTGAAAAAATTTTTCTTTTAGTAAAAGCAGATATTACTGAATCAGGATACGGTTACAGTCTCCTTTTCAATGCCGGTGTCTGGCAACCCCCCAAAATAGGTTAATACTTTTCCTTCGGATTTATTTCGTAGGATTATACGACTATTAAATAGTCGTGCATTTCCGTGAACAATACGGAACATGCTTTATCCTTCAATTAACCTTAATTTTTACAAATGCTATATAAAATTATACAGTTTAGTGTAAAGAATAAGCTCATAATTGGGCTCATGACTTTCGCACTAATCATCTGGGGCGTGTATAGTGCTACTAAACTCCCGCTGGATGCCGTACCGGATATTACAAATAATCAGGTTCAGATCATTACCAGTACACCCACATTAGCCGCACAGGAAACAGAACAGTTGGTCACCTATCCAATTGAACAGAGCCTCGCCAACATACCGGGAATTACCGAAATGAGGTCTATTTCACGATTTGGATTGTCCGTGGTTACTGTAGTCTTTGATGAAAGCGTGGATATTTACTTTGCCCGTCAACTGATTACTGAAAAACTGAAAGAGGCCGAGGAAAACATTCCACAAGGTATCGGTACGCCAGAAATGTCTCCGGTATCCACAGGCTTAGGAGAAATTTATCAATATGTTATTCACCCTAAAAAAGGGTCAGAAGACAAATACTCCGCTACCGATCTTCGAACAATGCAGGATTGGGTTGTGGCCCGCCAACTCTACGGTACACCTGGTGTAGCTGAAATTAACAGTTTCGGCGGTAAGCTTAAGCAGTACGAGGTGGCAATCAATCCGTACAGACTTAAAGCAATGAATGTGACCATTGCAGATATTTTCACCACCCTTGAGAAAAATAACGAAAATACAGGTGGTGCTTACATCGATAAAAAACCCAACGCTTATTTCATCCGTGGAATCGGACTTATTTCCTCTTTAGATGATATTTCCAATACCGTTATTAAAACTGTTAATGGCATTCCGGTACTTATAAAAGATGTTGCAGAAACCCGAATCGGCAGTGCTGTAAGATATGGAGCCTTAACTTATAATGGCGATAAAGAAGCGGTAGGGGGTATTGTTATGATGCTGAAAGGCGAAAATTCAGCGGATGTGGTGAGCCGGGTCAAAGAAAAAATGAGCACCATACAAAAATCGCTGCCGCCTGATATTATCGTGGAGCCTTTTCTGGATCGAACGAGTTTAGTGGACCGTGCTATACGCACCGTAGAAACCAATTTGGTGGAAGGCGCTCTTATTGTCATCCTTGTGCTCGTTCTGTTTCTGGGTAATTTTCGTGCAGGGCTTATTGTGGCTTCTGCCATTCCACTTTCTCTCCTTTTTGCCTTAGGTATGATGAATGTTTTTGGAGTCAGTGCAAACTTGATGAGTTTGGGAGCTATTGATTTCGGGCTTATTGTAGATGGCGCAGTAATCATTGTGGAGGCGACCCTTCACTTTCTCGCGGTCCACCACAAATCCCAAAAACTGTCGCAGCACACAATGGACCGGGCTGTGGAAGCCAGTGCAAAAAAGATGATGAGTTCTGCAGCATTTGGCCAGATCATTATACTTATTGTCTACCTACCCATTCTGTCACTTCAGGGAATTGAAGGTAAAATGTTCCGTCCTATGGCAGAGACCGTATCATTTGCCATTGTCGGAGCACTGATCCTCTCTCTTACTTATATACCCATGATGTCCGCATTGTTTTTATCTAAAAATATCAGTGCCAAAAAGACCTTTGCCGATAAAATGATGGCTAAGATCCATAATTTTTACGATCCGTTGTTGCAGAAGGCTATTGCATTTAAATATGCAGTAGTTGCCGCGGCCATAGCGCTGCTTACGGTGTCGCTTCTGCTGTTCTCTCGCATGGGCGGCGAATTTATACCCCAACTTCAGGAAGGTGATTTTGCCGTACATTGTATTCTGCCACAGGGCACCTCCCTTTCACAAAGTATAGAAACTTCTATGCAGGCAAGCCGTATTTTGAAATCATTTCCCGAAGTCAACACCGTGGTCGGTAAAACCGGAAGCGCGGAGGTTCCAACAGACCCTATGCCGCCCGAAGCAACCGATCTTATTGTCACGCTAAAACCTAAAAAAGATTGGAAAGACAGCGACAAATCTTATGAGGATTTGAGCGCTGAGATGATGGAGAAGCTTGAAATGATTCCGGGAGTATTCTTCGAAGTATCCCAACCAATACAGATGCGCTTCAACGAGTTAATGACGGGAGTGCGCCAGGACGTAGCGGTTAAAATATTTGGTGAAAACATAGACACCCTTGCGAAACTGGCACCAGAAGTTGCCAAAATAGTACAGACAGTAGAAGGTGCCACCGAACCACAAATTGAGCAGACGGTGGGTTTGCCCCAGATAACCATTACTTACGACAGGGCGAGGCTGGCCTCTTATGGATTGAATATTAAGGATATAAACCATACAGTGAGCACAGCCTTTGCGGGCGAAACCGCTGGGGTGGTATTCGAGGACGAAAGAAAGTTTAATTTGGTCGCACGGCTCGACAGTGTTAGCCGAAGTTCTATCGACGACGTGAGTAACCTGTTTATTCCAACTGAAAACGGCGTGCAAATTCCGCTTTCTCAGGTAGCAAAGGTTGAATATAAAGACGGACCGGCACAAATCAGTCGCGAAGATGGCAAGCGCCGGATTGTTGTAGGCTTTAATGTAAAAGATAGAGATGTAGAAAGTGTAGTAACTGAAATTCAGAGCAAACTTAATGATGCAAACATCTTACCCGCCGGCTATTACTATACATATGGTGGAACATTCGAAAATTTGAAGCAGGCCTCTTCACGATTGCAAATAGCGGTTCCTGTAGCCTTAGCTCTTATTTTTCTTTTACTGTACTTCACCTTCCGTAACTTCAAAGACAGCATACTTATTTTTACCGCAATACCAATGAGTGCTATCGGTGGGGTCTTTGCACTGCTGATTAGGGATATGCCTTTCAGTATTTCAGCGGGAGTCGGCTTCATTGCGCTATTCGGGGTAGCAGTACTTAATGGAATTGTTTTAGTCAGTACCTTCAAGGATCTACAGAAATCCGGCGTTAACAATATTATCAGGAGAGTCATTCAGGGTACAACCACCAGGCTTCGTCCTGTGTTGATGACGGCGGCAGTCGCATCATTCGGATTCTTTCCTATGGCTTTTTCAAATGGTAGCGGCGCAGAAGTACAGAGACCGCTGGCAACCGTGGTAATTGGAGGTCTCGTAACAGCAACCTTCCTTACCTTATTTGTCCTTCCTCTACTGTATATCATATTTAATTCTAAGAATCAAATCAAAAACAAATTGAGAAATAGTAAAAACAAATCGTTTTTAGCGCTAATAATTTTACTGTGCTCTTCCGTAGGTGCACTCAGTGCGCAGGAAAGAATTTCACCAAATGACGCGGTAAATATAGCGTTAGATAATAATCTACAGTACTCTGTAAACACTGCCCAGGTAACTAAAGCTTTACTGGAAACTAAAACCGCACGTGAAATCCCTAAGACCGGCATCTTCGTGGAAAACGACGATATGAGACCAAGTGATCCGGACGGCGATTTTAAAATTGGCATACAGCAGTCCATCCAGTGGCCCGGGTTATATAAGGCGAAAAGAAAATATTTCGAGGAGCAGCTGAAATTTCACCAACTGAACAAAAACATGTTGGACGCAGTGATAAAAAGGGAAGTAAATACCGCTTTTTACCAGCTATGGTACCTTCAGGATGTGGGTAAACTCTACCAAAAACTTGATGAGTATTATACGTCCATGTACAAAGCAGCAAATCTTCGTTTCAAAACCGGCGAAGCTGCTGGTCTCGAAAACATTGCTGCGGAGGCACGGATGAAAGAGCTCCAGGCTCAGAGACAGCAAAACGAACAGAATATTTCGGCACAGCAGCAACAACTCAGTCTGTTTCTTAATAGTCAGGTGCTATACTTGCCGGAAGACACAAACTTGCAGAAATTGGATTTGGAAGATTTACCATCAGACAGTTTTCATCCCTCATTGGCTCTGCAGCAGCAGAATATAGAAATAGCAAGGGCGAATATAGAGGTTCAGAAAATGCAGAACAAACCTGACTTTTCGGGAAGAATATTTTCCCAGAGATTATACGGAATGAAGGATCCCATAACAGGCTTTTCAGTAGCTGTAGAATTTCCCATTTTTGGAAAGACTGCTTACAAAGCCAAATTGCAGTCTGCAGAAGCCGAGGTCGAAATTCAACAATCTCAGCTGCGCTATCAGGAAAATCAGTTCGCGGCACAAACCCGCTCCAGCTATACTGAAATTCTGAAAGCTGCTGAAATGCTTAAATATTATGAAGGCATAGGTTTACAACAGGCAGACCAAATTTTTGATGCGGCAATGCTGAGTTACAAAGCTGGGGAAATAGGGTTTTCTGAAATGCACCAGTTTTTCACCCAAGCTATAGACATTAGAAAAAACTATTTGATTGCACTGAACGAATACAACATGGCAGTAATACAATATAACTACTATATTAAAAATTAAGGATCCAAAAGAGAATATAACATGAAAAAATATATCACCCTAATTTTTGCGGTCTCTGTCTTGTTGACAGGATGCAAAAAAGAATCAGAAGTCACTGAAACCAAAGAAGCAACTGCAGTAGAGAAGCCCGATGAGCACGAAGATCCTAATGTGGCACATTTCACCGAAGAACAGATAAAAACTGTAGGCATCCAGATGGGCAGTATCGAAAGTAAGGAGCTTTCCAATACCATCAAGGTGAGCGGTATGCTAACCGTGCCGAATCAGAATAAGGCATTTGTCACGCCCTCATACAGCGGTATAGTGCGCTCATTGTATGTCCAGCCTGGAAGTTATGTGTCGCGGGGAAAAGTTATAGCAACGATATCAAATCCCGATTTAATCGTGATGCAGCAGCAGCTGCAGCAGGTGAATGGCCAAATCAGGATGGCAGAGCTGGAGGTAACGCGTGCCCAGCAGCTTTATAAAGGAAATGCCGCACCGTTAAAGAAATTTCAGCAGGCACAGACAGATCTTGCAACATTACGAAGCCAGCGCTCCGGACTGCAGAAACAGCTAGGCAGCATCGGTGCAGCTCAGGGTTACAGTTCGTCCCTTGCGGTGCGCGCGCCCATCAGCGGAACGGTAAGTAAAGTGATTGCGCAAATCGGGAGTAATGTAGACATGGCTTCGCCAATTGCCGAAATTGTAAGCAACTCAGCCCTGCATTTAGATATCTATGTATATGAAAAAGACTTGGGTAAAGTACAGCCGGGACAAACCATTCATTTTACACTAACCAACAGTCCCGGTAAAGAGTATGATGCAAAAATAACTTCAATCGGTACTGCCTTTGAAGGAGAAAGCAAAACTGTTCCTGTTCACGCACAGGTCATAGGGGACCGCGTGGGTCTCATTGATGGCATGAATGTAACCGCCGTTATCAGTCTGGATAACCAAACTGCAGCCTCGGTTCCTACGGACGCCATCGTTAATGATAAGGGCCAGGATTTTATCTTTATTATGCAAAACAAGGATGACAAAGAGGGAGATAACAAAAAAACGGTGGAAGAAAAGGAAATAAGTTTTGAAAAAATTCCTGTGGCTAAGGGAGTTACTGATTTGGGCTATACACAAATTACCCCCTTGAAACCCATAGACCCAAATGCTAAAATAGTAACTAAAAATGCCTTCTTCATTTTAGCTAAATTAAATAACAAAGGAGAAGAAGGGCACGGCCATTAAAAAATCCATAATCAAAATTACTCAAACTCATCATTTAAAATAAAACTTATGGCAAATAATAAATCACATATTCATACCTACGACGAAAATGGCAATCAGCTGTGCTGCACGCCTCAGGAAGGGAAAATATATAAAAATGCGGGGGCTGAAAAATTAGTCGAAGACGGTTGTTGCGCAACGACCGATAAAGTCTATGCCCCAATAAAGAAAATGACTCCCGATACTGAAAAGCATCCCACTGATGACGGCTCAAACCATGCTGCTGAACATGCCGATGAAGATGGACACGATCATTCTAAACAGGAAAAATCAACCTTTCAGCTTTTTCTGCCTGCAATTATTTCATTCGTGATTTTGATGACCGGATTGGCGATGGATTATTTAATCCCTCAATCTTGGTTCAAGGACTGGGTACGTATTGGCTGGTATGCGGCGGCATATCTTCCGGTAGGTTTGCCGGTTCTTAAGGAAGCGATTGAAAGTATCCGGAAGGGTGATGTGTTTTCGGAGTTTTTCCTGATGTCTATAGCTACTATTGGGGCGTTCGCAATTGGCGAATATCCTGAAGGGGTGGCGGTCATGCTTTTCTATTCAGTTGGCGAAGTCTTTCAGACTTTAGCCGTTCAGCGTGCCAAGGGGAATATCGCTAAACTGCTGGATCAGCGCCCCGATGAAGTCACGATTTTAGTCGACAATCGACCCCAAACCGTTAAAGCTGCTGAAGTGGGACTCGATTCCCTCATTCAGCTCAAACCCGGCGAAAAATTGGCCCTCGATGGGGTGTTGATCTCCGATAGCGCTTCCTTTAATACCTCGGCACTAACCGGGGAAAGCAAGCCCGATACTAAGCAGAAAGGCGATACTGTTCTTGCCGGAATGATCAACCTGAATACCGTTGCACAGGTGAGAGTAAATACACCTTATGCAGATTCAAAACTTTCCAAGATTCTGGAACTGGTACAAAACGCGACGGCACAGAAAGCACCCACAGAATTGTTCATCAGGAAATTTGCCCGCATTTATACACCGATAGTGGTATTCCTCGCGGTGGCAATCTGCTTGTTGCCTTACTTCTTTGTAGAGGATTACATTTTTAGAGATTGGTTATACCGCGCCCTGATTTTTCTGGTAATCTCCTGTCCTTGCGCATTGGTTATCAGCATTCCGCTCGGTTACTTTGGCGGCATCGGTGCAGCAAGCCGGAACGGAATTTTATTTAAAGGAAGCAATTTCCTTGACGTTATCGCAGACATTAAAAATGTGGTCATGGACAAAACCGGAACCATGACGGAAGGGGTCTTCAAAGTACAGTCAGTCAACATGCAGCCCGAACTCGACAAAGATTCAATTCTTAGGATGGTAAATGTTATTGAAAATTCATCCACTCATCCCGTCGCGACGGCCATTCATGAACACCTCGGAGAGCCTGATCACAATGTTGTAATCAACAACATCGAAGAGATTGCCGGGCATGGTTTGAAAGGGGATTATCAGGGAAAACAGTTACTCGTGGGGAACTTCAAACTCATGGATAAATTCGGTATCCAGTACGATATTAACCCTGATGATATAGTAGAAACCTTGATTGCCATTGCATATGAAGGAAAATTTGCAGGATACATTACCATTGCCGACAGCATCAAGGAAGATGCAGCGGAAACAGTAAAGAAACTGAAGAGTTTAGGAGTAAAAGTGACCATGTTGAGCGGCGATAAATCAACCGTGGTGAAAGCGGTCGCCGAAAAACTGGGTATTCAAAATGCCTTTGGCGACTTGTTGCCGGAGGATAAAGTGAATAAAGTCAAAGAAATAAAATCGCGCAACGAAACCGTGGCCTTTGTCGGAGACGGGGTTAATGATGCACCCGTAGTGGCATTAAGCGATGTGGGAATAGCGATGGGCGGTCTAGGTAGCGACGCAACCATTGAAACTGCCGATGTAGTAATTCAGGACGATAAACCTTCCAAGATCCCGATGGCCATTAATATTGGGAAGCAGACTAAAAAAATTGTGTGGCAGAATATTGCATTGGCATTTGGAGTAAAAGCCATTGTTCTCGTTTTAGGAGCGGGCGGTTTAGCCACAATGTGGGAAGCTGTATTCGCCGATGTGGGTGTAGCTCTTCTTGCCATATTAAATGCAGTAAGAATTCAGAAAATGAAATTTTAAACAAAGCGGGCTTCGGTCCGTTTTTTTCGTTCTGGGGTAAAAATTTAAGTGTTGCGTATAGTGCCCCTCATGCCAGCGGGATTATAATCTAGAAGGTTACTTCCAATTTAAGAGCAACAATTCCTCGGCACCCCTTCACTGTACGCAGAAAAATGGTGCAGAAATCTAATAGTTGATCACATAAATTATCAAATAAAATACTGTTTCTCCGCGGAATGATATAGCAGCATTATTCACTTTCGCCATCGCGCACAGCAATATTCCTATGTGCCGGCGGACATACCACCATGACGATTGCCTACCAGATTTTCTTCAATGGTCTGCATGCGACACCATTACAAAGAGGTCGTTTTTATACTAAAATTACCCAAATTCAAACTAGTGAATTTAGATTTATTTCGCATTGGTCACGTTGCTAAAAGATGAGCATCAAGTTTTTATATATCACCCCAAATGACATTTATAGAGGAAATTCCGCAGGCTGTTGCCAGGCGTCAGTAATTAATGTTGTGCGGGTTTGGATCTGAGTCTGTTTAGTCCCCACTTCTAAAATCAGGGACTAAATTAGTGATTGTTTAATGGTTTATACGATGCCTTATGGTTTTATGAAATTATATAACTTACTTACTGTCAGCAAAATGATGACTTATATTGCTTTATTGGTTTGAACAAATACTCCCTGTGGGTCTACAAATTTTGAATTAACGCTCTGATTTTCAGGGCGTTTTTTTGTTGTTCAGAAATTTGCAAAAACTTATTCTGAATATTAGCTTACAAGACATGAAAAGGCCTGACATTTGGTATAGTGCGCCCATACAAGCAAAAGCCATCACTTTTGATGGATTATGCTTTAGCAGCAATACAACAAAAGCGAACATTTAATAAATATAACAATGGAAAAATTAATTTACACCGTATTTTTATGTCTAATCACCACCCTGGCGTTCGGGCAAAAAAGCAAGCACCAGCTATCAACTCATATTTTAGATATTTCAAAAGGCTCACCAGCAAAGGACATTTCAATTAAATTAGAAAAATATGACGAGCAGACCAAGGCGTGGTCGTTTGTAGACCAAAAGAAAACAGACCTTAACGGACGGATTGGAGATTTCTTAAGTTCAGAAAAATCAAATCTTGGAATTTATAAATTAACATTTTACACCAGCGAGTATTTTAAAAAAGACGGTAAGGAAAGTTTTTACCCCTTCATTGATGTGGTGTTCCAGATAAAGGATGACAGCCATTATCATGTGCCGATTACCCTGTCTGCCTTCGGATATTCTACATACAGGGGAAATTAAAAGTGATAAACGCTCTGGTTTCCCAGAGCGTTTGTTATGGAGACCTAATGACTTTTCTTCGCCTTGATCATCGCCTCCAGCATATCCCACATTTCTTGTGGAATCTCTTCCAGCATATTGAATTCTCCCGCGCCCTGAAGCCATTCGCCTCCATCGATGGTCACTACTTCGCCGTTCATGTACGCCGAATAATCTGAAACCAGATACGCCGCCAGATTGGCCAGCTCCTGATGTTCGCCAACTCTTCTGAGCGGTACTTTCTTCCTCATATCGAATTTTTCCTGCAGGTCGCCCGGCAACAGCCGGTCCCACGCACCTTTTGTCGGGAATGGTCCCGGCGCGATGGCATTGAAACGGATTCTGTATTTCGCCCATTCCACCGCTAAACTTCTGGTCATGGCGAGCACGCCGGCTTTCGCGCAGGCTGACGGCACCACGTATGCCGAACCCGTCCAGGAATAAGTCGTGACAATATTTAAAACCGTTCCCGGGATTTTATTGTCGATCCAATATTTACCTACAGACAGCGTACAGTTTTTTGTTCCTTTAAGCACAATATCCAGAATCGAATCAAATGCGGAATGCGTGAGTCTTTCGGTAGGCGAAATGAAGTTGCCGGCCGCATTGTTCAGCAGAATATCAATCTGCCCGAATTCTTTGATCGCCGCTTCTTTCATGGCTTCTACTTCATCCCAGTTTCTTACATCGCATTGCACGCAAAGCACTTTTCCGCCCGTTTGTTCATTATCTTTTTCATTTTTGTTTTGGAATTCACGATTGCTTCGCAATTCATCCTTAAGTTCTTTGGCGGTGGCCTGCAGTTTCTCCAGATTTCGGGAGGTAATGACCACTTTCGCGCCGAGCTCGAGGAAATATTTGGTCATGGCTTTGCCGAGGCCGCTGCCGCCACCGGTTACAATGGCTACTTTATCTTTGAGAGCTCCTTCGCGCAGCATAGGTTGTGTGTATTTCATAAGAGATTTTGAATTTTGAATTTTGAATTTTGAGTTTTGAATTAGTTTAAGCCTTAAAGTTAATGAAAATTGATGGCGTAGGGCTTATGGCTGCTGGCTGCTGGCTTTTAACCACAAAGACACAAAGTCATTGCGAGCGGAACGAAGTGAAGCGCGGCAATCCCATGTTTGAAACTGCTGTTGGCCGATGGCGTATGGCTTAAGGCTTATTGCTTATTAGCCTATTGCTTAAGGCTTATTCCGTTGGCCCCACAGGCGTTTCCGGCGGCGCTACGCGGTGCAGCAGCAATGCATTGTACTGATCGGTGAGGGCGTTTAGCTGATTGATCACCGTGGTATAAGGCGATGGCGGCGTTTCTACAAGGGTGTGCAGCGCATCGATGCGGTCGCGCAGGGCATAATAGGCCTCGTTGACCTGCTCCCTTTTCGACTTGATGGTCTCCGGATTGGCGGCGCCGTACTCCTGCGTGCGGGTGAGGTATTCGTCATTAAACTGGGTGTTAGCATCCTGCAGCTCGTCGAGCCAGGGCTGCAGGCTGAAGGCGGTGACAGCCGCGGCCAGTTCGGGTTTGCTGGCGAAATCGTTCAGCATATTGTTCAGCGTGGCGGTCTCCGACTGATAATTCTGGCGCGCAATACCGCTGCCGTACATCGCCATATTGGCCAGCAGTTTTTCGGCATGCTGCTTTTTGTCGGCTTCGTAATGGTAAGCGTAGCCCTACAGGAAAGCCGCGATGCCGTTGATGGCATTATCCCGCCGCTCATCCAGCTGCATGATGATGCGGGTGCGGTCGTTGGCCTGGGCTTTTTTAAAGAGATCTTCCAGCTCGCCGGTCTTTTCGGTGAAGGCGGTGAGTTTGGCGACGATCTGCAGGGAAGCCGGATCGTTGAGGTTGATGATGCCCGCAAAATCTTTCATGTACTGCAGGTATTCGGCGTTGCGGAGCATTCTTAGGTCAATTGCATTCATAATATTTGTGTTTAAATGTTCAAAAATTGCCGGAAAATCCCATGCAGAGTGCAGCGGGTTTTCCGCTTCACCGGAAAGTCTGTTACGCGGGTGCTTTGCCTTTTCCGCCTTACCGGAAAGTTTGTCGCACGCGTGTTTGAGGTTTTCCGGAAGGCCGGAAAGTCTGTCGCGCACGTGCTTTAAACTTTCCGGAAAATCAGCAATCGCGCCTCGTCTGTGTGCTGAAACCAACCTGCATCATGCTGCGCTTCTTCTCTTGGGGCTCTACCAAAATTAAAAAATTTATTGCTGAATTGGTAAGAATTCAATTGATATTTTTAATTGTCTTTAAGGGTTTTTGGTAGAAGCGAATTATATCATAAATAAATTTGGTGGAGAGTTGTTGTGTGGGAGGTTTTTTTTGGTAGATTAGCGGGAGGAAAGTTTGACGATTCTTATACAAAGCCAACGGGAGTTTGTGAGATATGGATTATTTTTGTAATATAAACGAGTTCTGCAAAGCCATGAGCGACTGTACTATAATCAAACTATGAATAAAAACTGGTGACAACTCAAAACCGACTAGAATACAAACTGTAAATTAACCGAATGAAACAAAAAGAAAAACTGACGTTAGATAAGTTAATAGAAGAAGCTCGAATATTTTGTGTTGAACAATCCGAATTTCAGCATAAAGAACTTTTTGGAATTACTGACGGCAAAGCTGTTGGAACTTTAATCGAACAGAAATTTCAAAAACATTTAAACGACAAATACATTGTAACTGTTGGCTCATCTGCAAAAGGAATTGACCTTCCATCTGAAGATATTTTAACAGACATTAAGGTTACTTCAATTAAACAACCTCAGTCATCTTGTCCATTCAAAGATGCAAAGCAGAAAATACTTGGGCTTGGATATAATTTGCTTGTATTCGTTTACGACAAAACAGATGACCCAACAACTCAAACAGCTATATTGAATTTTGTGAGTTGTTCATTCGTTTCAAAAGAAAGAACCGCAGATTATACAACCACAAGTATTTTAAACGATATGAAAAAGGTTGAGGCAAATGAAGATGATATTGTTGCATTTTTAGAAGGAATAAAATTGCCTGCTGATGAAATAACTTTGCAACAAATTGCTGGAATTATTTTAGCAACAGAAATCCCAATTGGATACTTAACTATTTCGAATGCACTTCAATGGAGATTGCAATACAAGAGAATTGTAAATCTTACCGATGATGTTCCTGGCGTAGAGAAAATTGTTAGTTACAACAAACCTAAATAATGAAAATTTTTGAAGCCAATATTAATTATAAAGTTTCAGACTACTTAAATCGTATTCTGGAAAACACTGCATCTTATGAATTGGCAAATCAAAAAGTGTACGATGCCTTCGGCATCACAGACTTTTTCGATAATAATGAAGAATTAGAGGCTCTAAAAGAGACAATTTCTGAAACTCAAAACATTGTTGAAGAGCCAGATAGAGCAACAGAATATGGAGATTTTCAAACTAATTTAGATTTAGCAAATAAAGTATCATTTTATCTAAAAACAAAAGAAATTTCGCCTGAAATTGTCATTGAGCCAACATGTGGAAAAGGTAATTTCATAATTGCTTTGTTACAGAATTTTAATGAAATTAAAAATATTATTGGTGTCGAAATTTATAAACCTTATGTATGGGAAACTAAATTTAATATCATAAACTATTATTTGGAAAATCCAAACAGCAGAAAGCCAGAGATTTCAATAACTCATTGTAGTGTTTTCGACTTTAATTTTAAAAGTATTGCAAAACAGTATGCTGAAAACAATATTTTAGTAATTGGTAATCCTCCTTGGGTAACAAACTCAAAATTAGGAAGTATTAATTCTGATAATCTTCCAAAGAAAAGGAATTTTAAAAATCATAGCGGTTTAGATGCTATGACAGGTAAAGGCAATTTCGACATTGCTGAATTTATTACCTTAATGATGATAGAAACTTTTCAAACGATTAATGGGAATGTTGCATTGTTGGTAAAAAACAGTGTTGTAAAAAATATCTTATTTGACCAAGTCAATAAAAATTATGCGATTTCTGAATTAGAAAAACTTTGTATTGACAGCAAAAAAGAATTTAATGTTTCAGTAGAAGCGTGCTTATTTTCTTGTAATTTAAATTCAAAAAGTGAATTTGAATGTAGTGAATTTGATTTCTATTCTCAAAATGAATTAAGAACAATAAAAAGAACAGAAAGAAAACAAGAACAAAGAAAAGCAAAACGCTTTGGCTGGTTTGATGGCAAATTTGTTTCTAACATTGACACTTATATTGATACAAAAGATATTGACGGGGAATGCCCTTTTGTTTGGAGACAAGGTCTAAAACACGACTGTTCCTTAGTTATGGAACTTGATAATGTTAATGGACACTATGTAAATGGCTTGAATGAAGAAATAAAATTGGAAGATGGATTAGTTTATGGACTTCTTAAAAGTTCAGACCTAAAAAATACATTAATTGATCAATCAAGAAAATTCACAATTGTTACTCAAAAAAAGGTTGGACAAGACACTAATTATATTAAAGCAGATTATCCAAAAACTTACCAATATTTGATAAAGCATCAAGAAAATTTTAGTGCAAGAAAATCAAGTATTTATAATAACAAGCCGCCATTTTCAATTTTTGGTATAGGCGACTATTCATTCAAACCATATAAAGTTGCGATTTCAGGACTTTATAAAACATTTCATTTTACGCTTATTCTTCCGCAGAATGACAAACCTTTAATGTTGGATGACACTTGTTATTTAATTGGTTTTGACAAAATTGAGTTTGCTGTATACTCATTAATACTTTTAAATTCTGATGCAACAGTTCAACTTTTACAATCAGTAACGTTTTCTGACGCTAAGAGAACTTTTACAAAAGATGTTCTTATGAGAATTGATTTAGTTAAATTAGCGAAGCGTATTGACAAGTCTGTTTTACATTCAGAACTAGAAACTTTAAACGAAAAGTATAATCTTGATTTGACTTTAAATTTATGGGTCGATTTTATGGACATGATGACACCTGTAAATAATGGACAGATGACAATGTTTGGATAATACATGTAAACATTGTTCGGCAGTATGACGAGTTTCATGGTAAATTCAAGTCAATTCTTAGATTGAACATTTGTGCCAAAAATATAAGGTGAGATTCTTCCTTCGTCATGACAACTTTACCTTTACCGCAACGACACAAAAAAAACTGCTCCGAATCCGGAGCAGTTTCTGTAAGTAGTATGCTGTAAGGTTTAGTACCCGAAGAGTTCTTCCAGGGTGATTTTCTTCACCTCGCCAATCTTCTTAAGATCTTCCATCTTCATGTTCTTTTCAGAAGCTACCAGGGCATACGTATAAGGTTTCCCTGAAATATTAGTCGCATGGAAGTTTTTAAGATCGTTCATCGTGATCTTATCCACGTTGGTGTAAAGCTGCTTGCGGATATCGTCTTTCAAACCAAGCTGCTGTGCGGCCAGATACCTGAAGATGATATCGTCCTGCATAATCCTTTCGGTCTGGATGTCTTTCTTCACAGAGCTCTTTGCCAAATCCAAGTTTACAGGAAGCTGAGGCATTTTGGTAAGCAGTTCGTTCATGGCACCAACGGCATCACCAAACTTATCAGCCTGGCTGCCCACATAACTCATCATATAATACTGGTCGTCTTTCTTGGAAGGCTGCACATAATATCCGTAAGTACTGTAGGCCAACGCCTTACTCTCACGAATGGTCTGGAAAACCACAGAACCCATACCGCCACCGAAATAGTTGTTGAAAACCATCACCATTGGGGTTTTGGCTGCATCATAGTTTTCGGTATTGCGGATCCATCTGGTTTCGGCCTGTACCATATCATAATCGGTGAACAGCACCTGAGTCTTGGTCTGCGGAAGCTGTTTGAAAGTCTTCAGCGGGCCTGCAGAGGCAAAGGTTGCCGGCACTTTGTGCATGGTTCCGAGTTTTGCCGTCAGATTTTTAAGCGGTTCCGGACCGTAATAGATCACTGTCTGCTCGTAGTTGTTCAGATTCTTCATCCTGTCCACCAATTCCTGTGCAGTAACCGCGTTGATTTCGGCATCAGAAAGTGTGTTATTGAATTTATTCTTAGGACCGTACATCGCGTAGCTTGTAAGCCCCTGCAGGATGGCGCCTTTATTGGCTTTCGCATCTTTTCTGGACTTCGCGATACGTGCTTTCAGCGCCGCAAGTGCGGTTTCGTCCGGTTTCGCGTTCATTACAAGGTCTTCATATAGCTTCACCGCTTTATCAAAATTCTCCTGCAGACCTTCAATGGTCACCATTGTATATTCCTCACCTGTAGAAACATTGAAGCTGGAAGCGATCTTGTAGAACTCCTTGGAAATTTCTTCTGAAGACTTCTTATCGGTTCCCAGGAACTGAAGGTACTGAGAAGCCAATGACTGTTTAGGATCATTAAGTGTTCCTACTTTGTAACGGTATCTCAGTCTGAAAAGCTGGTTTTCAGTATTCGGTACGTAAAGAACTTCCGCCTTACCAAGTTTTGATTTCTGAATATCTTTGTTAAAATCTAAAAATACCGGTTCCGAAGCTGTAGACGGCATTTCGTTCACCATTTTTACAAAGGCAGACTGTTTATCCGGATTTGTTTCAACAGGCGTGATGGATGGTTTCTCGATTTTCTGAGGGTTCTTGTTTTCCCCTTTTTTCTTCAGGATAGCCACATAATTATTTCCGAAATATTTATTGGCGAAGGCTACAACATCTTCTTTTTTGATTTTGGAGATATCATCTACATAAGCAACTTGATCTTTCCAGTCCAGCTCTGCATTGAAGGCGCTTTGCAGCATTGAGGCGCGGTCGCCATAACGTTCCAGACTCTGGATTTTCTCTTTCTTGATGTTATTTACAATAGAAGGAATCAGATCAGCATCAAAATTTCCTTTTTTCAGATTTTCGATTTCGCTAAGCACAAGAGTCTGCACCTCTTCCAAAGTCTGACCTGTAGTTGGCGCTGCGGAAAGATAAAGGATTCCGTGATCCTGCAGGGTGTAAGTAAATGCACTTGCACGAAGCAGTTTCTGCTTCTTAACCAGGTTCAGGTCCAGAAGTCCGGCTTTTCCGTTGGTCAGGATGGACCCCACCAAATCGGCAAGCAGAACGTCTTTGTCCTTGTTCCCCGGCAAACGGTAACCGATGGTAAGGTTTTCGGCATCAGGACCTACAATCTCCTTAACAATCGGAGCCGTCATGGCTTGTTCCGGCTGGAAGGTATATTTCGGAACAGGCTTGTTCTTCATATAAGAGAAGGCCCTGTCTATTTTCGCAATGGCATCATCAGGATTAAAATCACCTGAAAGGATAACTCCCATGTTATTAGGAACATAGTAATTGTTGAAGTATTTGCGAATCTCTACCAGGGAAGGGTTCTTTAAATGCTCAACCGTTCCGATGGTCGTTTGCTTACCGTAATTATGGTTTTTGAAGAGTGTGGCGAACAGCGTCTCGAATACTTTTCTGCCGTCATTATCCAAAGTCCTGTTTTTCTCTTCGTAAACCGCTTCAAGCTCGGTGTGGAAAATCCTCAGTACCGGATTACGGAATCTCTCAGCCTGAACAGCCAGGTAACGGTCCAAAGAACTTGACGGAACATCGTCTGTATAAACAGTTTCTTCGAAATTAGTCCACGCATTGGTACCCTGGGCGCCCATTGCCGTCATCATTTTGTCATACTCATTGGCGATGGCATATTTTGCCGCCACACCTGAAACGGAATCGATCTTTTTGTAAATGGCCTTGCGTTTAGCTTCATCTTTAGAAGTGTTGTACTGCTCATACAGCGCGTCTATTTTGTCGAGTTCGGCCTTTTCCTTGGCCCAGTCCAAGGATCCGTACTTGTCGGTACCTTTGAAAAGCATGTGCTCCAGATAGTGCGCGAGACCTGTGTTGGTTGCAGGATCGGTCTTACTGCCCGCTTTCGTGGCGATATACGCCTGGATTCGGGGGTCTTTTTTAGTCGGGCTCAGAATTACGGTGAGTCCGTTCTGCAGAGTATAGAATCTAGCCTGCGTAGGATCGTTGGTTACATATTTATACGTGTAACCACCACTTTTAGCTTCCTTCCACTGGTAATCCTGCGCCTGAGCGGTGAAGAGAATCCCAACAGCAAAAAGCATTAAAAACTTTTTTCTGATCATAATATATTGTTGTTAATACTGTATTAGACGATTGGTTTTTCAAATTGTTGCAGGGATAAATATATTTTGAAGAAAATTGTGTTAAACCCAGCTCCGCACCCAGGATTACTGCCGGTTGAAGATCAATCTTTCGCCAAACTTTTCTGCTTTTACTTCACCGTTTTCATAAGCCAGGTGGCCGTTTATAAAGGTGTGCGTTATTCTGGAGTGAAGTTTCATCCCTTCAAGCGGACTCCAGCCACATTTGTAAAGGATGTTGTCTTTAGAGACTGTCCATTCGGAATTGTCATCAACCAGAACAAGGTCTGCCTTATACCCCTCACGGATGAATCCGCGTTTTTCTATCTGGAAAATAATTGCAGGATTGTGACACATTTTCTCCACAATCTTTTCAATGGAAATCTTTCCGCTGCGGCAATTCTCCAGCATCACAGGCAGGGAATGCTGCACCAGCGGTCCGCCGGAGGGTGCCTTCGTATACACATTTCCCTTTTCCTCCAGGGTATGAGGTGCGTGGTCTGTAGCTATAACGTCGATCCTGTCGTCCAGCAGCGCTTCCCAAAGGCCGGTGCGGTCTGACTTGGTTTTAACTGCGGGATTCCATTTGATGAGGGTTCCTTTGGATTCATAATCTTTATTGGTGAAAGTCAGGTGATGCACGCAGACTTCGGCGGTGATTTTTTTATCCTTTAATGGAATATCATTGCGGAAAAGTTCGGTTTCTCTGGCGGTGGACAAGTGGAAGATATGGAGCCGGGCACCGGTTTTCTTAGCCAATTCCACCGCTTTCGAAGATGAAATATAGCACGCATCTTCACTTCGGATCAAATGATGGAACTTCACGGGGATATCTTCGCCGTATTCCTCCAGATATCGCTGGGTATTGGCTTTGATGGCGGCTTCATCCTCGCAGTGAACCGCGATCAGCATGCTGGTATTGCTAAAGATTTTTTCTAAAGTCTCCGGATTATCAACCAGCATATTTCCGGTAGAGGAACCTAAAAACAGCTTGATGCCCGGGACATTTCTGGGATTGGTCTTTAAGATTTCATCGAGATTATCATTGGTACCGCCCATCATAAAGGAATAATTGGCAAATGATTTTTGGGCGGCAATCTGATATTTTTCTTCCAGCAGCTCCTGAGTCACTGCGTTTGGCACCGTGTTGGGCTGCTCTATAAAACTTGTCACTCCACCTGCAACCGCAGCGCGAGATTCGCTTTCGATATCTCCTTTATGGGTAAGTCCGGGTTCGCGGAAATGCACCTGATCGTCGATGACACCGGGCAGAAGGCATTTTCCCTCGGCATCGATGACCTGCGCTGCCTCGTCAGAAATATGGGGTTGTATTTTGGTAATCAGATCGTTTTCGATGAGAATATCGTTGTGGATAATTTGTCCTTCATTGACGATCTGTGCGTTTTTTATCAGCGTTTTCATGAGATTTATTTTCATCGTAAAATTAAGGATTCTTAGGCTAAACACAGCTTTCACCGGTGTATTAAAACAACATCCCACCGGAAATTTTAATTAAAACAATACCTTTGCAGAAATATCTGGATTTTGTACAAGAAACTTCTGGGGCAAACCGCACTGTACGGGCTAACTACAGTGGTCATCCGCTTGTTCCCATTTATCATCAACCCTTATATCACCGATGCTTTCGGGCCTACCGCCTACGCTCCGTTCGCCGATTTCTATTCGGTGGCTGGTGTGATCGCGGTTTTACTTACGCATGGCATGGAAACCACTTTTTTCCGGTTTTCACTGGATGAAAAAAATGACCAGAAACTGATTTCCACGGCATTTTTCAGTGTACTGGGGGCAACCTTGCTGTTTTTGGCTTTCACTTTATTGTTCCGGAACGACCTCGCGGTAGCTTTCAAAACCCCTACCCACGTTGATCTGCTGACCATATTGGCGGTTATTTTGGCTTTGGATGCCTTCTCCGCCATGCCTTTTGTGATGCTCAGGAAAAATGAGCAGCCATTAAAGTACGCCTCGGTAAAAATCACAAACGGAATCGTAAATTTCATCCTCGTCATTTTCTTTTTACAGATTTTACCACGCTTCCCCGAAGGTTTTTTAGGATTAAAATACAATGCAACTTTTGGCATCGGCTATGTATTCGTGGCCAATCTGGTGGCGAGCGCGCTTACGTTCCTGATGATGTTTAAAGATGTCTTCAAGGCTAAACTAAAGCATTTCTCGTGGCAATTATGGAAAAAAATGATGAAGTATTCCTGGCCGATCACCATCGCCGGACTTGCGGGCATCATCAATGAAACCCTGGACCGGCAGTTCCTGAAATTTCTTCTTCCCGAAGAAATCGCGAGGCACGAACTCGGGGTGTACGGCGCTGTGGCGAAAATCGTCACATTTGTGGTACTTTTCCGGCAGGCCTATGTTCTGGGGATTGAACCGTTCTTCTTCAGTCACTCTAAAAATGAAAACGCAGGAAAAACGTATGCCAGACTGATGGATGTTTTCATTGCGGTGAACTGCCTGATCGTGCTGTTCCTTTGCATTAATCTGGATTGGATTTCGAGGTTTTACCTTAATAATCCGGCCTATTATGTGGGGATTGATATCCTGCCGCTGCTTTTTTTCGCCAGTTTATTTTTAGGGATTTACCTGAATCTTTCCATTTGGTATAAACTTGCCGACAGAACGATTATCGGGGCTTATATTTCGGGGATTGGGGCGTTGGTTACGATTGGCATTAACTTTTATTTCATCCCTGCGTACGGATATTGGGCTTCTGCCTGGGCTACACTGCTGTCTTATTTGGTGATGATGCTGGTATCGTACATTTGGGGCCAGATAAAATACCCCATTCCTTATAATTTATACCGTAATCTGGTCATTATCCTGCTAACCATCGTACTTTCACTTGTTTTTTATCAAAATTTAAAACACGATATTTGGCTCGGCAACTTAATATTTATAGTTTTAGCGGCAATTTTAATAAAAGTTCAAAACCTAATACCTAAAAGTCTTCTCCAAAAAATCAAAAGATAAATGAATATTAAAATCATTAATAAATCAAAACATCCGCTGCCGAAATATCAGACCGAACTTTCAGCCGGCATGGACCTGTACGCCAATATTGACGAAACCATCACTTTAAAACCACTTGAACGAAAGTTGGTTTCCACGGGATTATTTCTCGAACTGCCAGCCGGTTTCGAAGCCCAGGTAAGACCCAGAAGCGGTCTTGCATTAAAAAACGGCATCACTGTACTGAACGCGCCAGGGACAATCGATGCCGATTATCGCGGCGAAGTGGGTGTAATTCTCATCAATCTCTCTTCCGAAGATTTCTTTATTAAAGATGGCGACAGAATCGCGCAAATGGTGATCGCCAGACACGAGACCGCAGAATGGCAGGAAGTCACCGAACTCGCTGACAGCCAACGCGGAAGTGGCGGCTTCGGCAGTACATCAGAAAAAATATAATAAGCAGTTGCTTTTTGCAGCAAAAAATAAAATAAAACCAACATGAAAATCATTGTCCCTATGGCCGGCCGAGGCTCCAGACTTCGTCCCCACACCCTTACCGTACCGAAACCACTGATCCCAATTGCCGGAAAACCCATCGTGCAGCGCCTGGTAGAAGACATTGCCAAGGTTGCCGGGGAAAAAATCGAGGAAATTGCCTTTATCATCGGTGATTTCGGGCCGGAAGTAGAAGCTTCCTTAATTCAAATCGCCGAAAGGCTTGGCGCCAAAGGAACCATCTACACACAGGATGAGCCATTGGGGACCGCACACGCCATCAAATGTGCGGAGCCTTCCATGCAGGGCAACGTCGTAGTAGCTTTCGCCGATACTTTGTTCAAGGCAGATTTTATTCTTGACACGAACTCAGACGGTGTGATTTGGGTGAAAAAAGTAGAAGATCCTTCCGCCTTCGGAGTTGTAAAACTTGATGATTACGGTTTTATCACCGATTTTGTTGAAAAGCCACAGACTTTTGTCTCAGACCTTGCGATTATCGGAATTTATTATTTTAATTCCGCTGAAAAACTCATGGATGAGATCAACTACATCATGAATAATAACATCAAGCAGGGCGGCGAATACCAACTTACTACTGCTTTGGAAAACCTTCGCCAAAAAGGCGCAAAATTCTCGCTCGGTAAAGTGGATGACTGGATGGATTGCGGCAACAAGAACGCTACCGTAGAAACCAACGCGAAAGTGCTGAATTATGAGAAAGATGCTGTGGCCAACTATCCGGCATCAGCTAAAATCGAGAATTGCCTGATCATTCCGCCATGTTTTATTGGGGAAAATGTAGAAATCTCCAACTCTAAAATCGGGCCGTGCGTATCTTTAGGTAATAACACCAAAGTGGTGAATTCTAACATTGATAACTCTTTAATCCAGGAAAATACATTGATCGATCATGGTAACCTCAGTAACTCCATGATTGGCAACTCTGCGCAGTATTTCGGTGTGGCACGCGAGATTTCTCTCGGCGATTACTCAGTGCTGGATTTCCTTTCTAAGAGCTGATTGGCCTGAAATTAGAATAAATTCGCCAGTTACTGTCACAAAACATTTGGCAGTAATTGGCGTTATTAATCAAAAACCAGATTTCATGAAAAAATACTTCACCATACTTATCGCTGCCGCACTCGCTTCATGTACCACACAGCAACCGGCCACCAGCAACCCTGTATCCACTACCGCACCTGTTACTTCAAACACGGCTTTCTTTAAGGAAATTTCTAAAAAGCCAGATTTTCAGCAGGTAAAAATCTCTTCGCGGGTAGATGTACAGACCGGAAGTTTTATCCCTACGCTTGATGCGACGATTTACATTGAAAACGGGCAGAAAGTCTGGATGAATATGGTGGCCGTTTTCCTCAACGTTGGGCGCGGGATAGCAACACCAGCCGGTATTAAAGGATACGAAAAATGGAACAAGACCTACATTGAGTCTGATTTCACTTATCTTAATAATTTACTGAACGTCAACTTCATTGACTTTTCTTCGCTACAGAATCTGCTTACAGGGCGTACCTTCGTCCCGATAAACGAAAAGGATTTTGTACTTACTAAAAATGCGCAGGGTTACACCCTTACTTCTCCCGATAATTTAAAGTTCGGCAAACCCGGAAAAACCACTGAGTATAAAGTCACATTACAGTATACCTCAGATCTGAACCTTTCGAAAGTTTTACTTACGAACGCCAAATCGCAAGAAGAATTGGAAGTGAATTATACGAATTGGACGAAATTTGAAAACATCCATCTGCCAAAAAACGTTAAAATAAATATAAAGGGAGATAAAACAAGCCAGATTTTACTTGAAAACACGAAATTTGAAGGCTCTAAAATGGATACACCGTATTCCGTGCCCAATAATTATACGAAAACAGAGATCAAATGATTAGGAAAATAAGCTTTTTAATAGGACTATTATTGTTCGGAACTTTATTTTCACAGAAAAAAGAACAGCTGCAAAAACAAAATGCAGAACTAAAAAAGCAAATCGCATCCATCAACGCCAACCTGGCAAAAACCCAACAACAATCCAAACTTTCTGTCGCCTATCTGAATGAGGTTCAGAAGAAAATTCAGCTGCGCGAAAAAGTGTATACCAATACCCAGAAAGAAAAACGCCTGATTGAGGATGACATCTATCTTCGTCAACTCGAGATCAACCGCCAAAACCGGGAGCTGGCTGTCCTCAGAAAAAACTATGCCGAAGTATTGGTAAAAGCCTACAAAAACAAAGGCGTGCAGAACAAAGTGACCTTCATCTTATCTTCTAAGAATTTGGGGGAAGCCCTTCGCCGTGTACAATATCTGAAAGATTACGCGGATTATCAGGATAAAAAAGCGGCTGAAATTTCTGATGCCGCTAAAAAACTTCAGGAAAATATCGCATCAAAACAGAAATCTGTTAAAGACAAAGAAACGCTGCTCGCCAACCAGCAAAAAGACCTTCAAACCATCGCGGTAGAAAGGAAACAGAAAGAAAACCTCTTAAAAGAATTTAAGAAAAACGAAGCCCAGCTCACCGCCGAACTGAAGCAGAAACAAACCGAATCTCGCAAGCTCGAAAGCCAGATACGCTCCATCATCGCGGAAGAAATAAGGATTGCCAAGGCCAAAGAAGAAGAACGTAAAAAAGCGGAGGCTGAAAAAATACGTTTGGCTAAAATCGCCGCAGAACGCGAAAAGGCACGTATCGAAGCGGAAAACAAAGCCCGCCTGGAAGCCTTGGCCCTCGAGAAAAAACGTGCTGATGAAGAAGCCAAGCGTTTAAAAGATATCGCTGACAAAAAAGCCGCTGAAGAAGCCGAACGCTCCAGAATTGCCGCTGCCGCTGAAGCCAAAAAAACCGAGGATGCACGCCGTGCCGCTGATGCCGAAAAAGCAGAAGCCCGAAGAGCCGCCGCGGCCAGAGATGCTGCCGTTGCCGCCGCCAATGCAAAAGCTGCCGCCGAAAAAGCCGCCGACGCGCGCGAAGCAGAAGCTGTACTCGCCAAGAAAAATGAAGACCAGAAAAAAGCCGCGGAAACAAAAGCCCTTACGAATTATGGTGTGAGCAGCGCCGTAGGAAACAACTTCGCAGCCAACCGCGGAAAGATGGGGATGCCAGCTTACGGAACCATTACTCACCGTTTTGGTCGCCAGCCACATCCTGTTTTCAAAAACATTATTGAAGAAAATAACGGAATTAAAATTGCTGTGAACAAAGGTACCGTGGCAAAATGTGTAGCGCCAGGGACAGTATCGCGCGTAGTAGCGTCCGGGGATGGCTCGAAAATGGTTTTTGTGAAACACGGGGATTATTTTACCATCTACGCCAACCTTTCCAATACGATGGTTTCAGCCAATCAGCAGGTTTCTGCAGGAACGTCTATTGGTACTGTGGGTGCAGATTTCGACGGAACCTACACGCTCGATTTCCAGATCTGGAACGGTACCAATCCCGTGGACCCGCTTGGTTGGGTAAATTAAAAAATATAATCTAAATTTGTAAAAATTTAAGCAATGGAAGCACTTACCATATTAGCTCTATCTTGGCAACACCTGCTGGTTGTAGCGGTGATTTTACTGATTTTTTTCGGTGGGCGTAAAATCCCTGAAATGATGAGGGGTTTAGGCTCTGGCATTAAAGAATTTAAAGATGCCGTAAAGGAAGAAGAGAAAAAAACTGAAGAGCCCAAAAGCGACTCAAGCATTAACAAATAATCCTGTTGCATGAATTTTGCGGAGAAAGCATGGTCCATCTTCAACCAGTCGATTGAGGATTATCACCAGCATGATAATGTAGATACCCCTGTGAATAACCCTTACCAAAACGGCAGTTTGGAATGGCTTTTGTATGCTAAAAACTGGATTGACACCGTCCAATGGCATCTAGAAGACATCATCCGTGATGAAAACATTGCGCCCACCGAGGCACTGAAGTTAAAACGCAGAATAGACTCCTCTAATCAGCAAAGGACTGATTTAGTGGAGTTTATTGACAGTTGGTTTCTACTGAAATATGCAGACATCACGCCTTCCGCGGCAGCCAAAATTAACAGCGAAACCCCGGCTTGGGCGGTTGACCGCCTTTCGATTTTAGCTCTGAAAGTCTTTCATATGTCCTTGGAAGCCCACAGAGAGTCGGCTTCGGAGGAGCACAGATACAATTGCACTGCAAAACTGAATGTATTGCTGGAGCAGCAAAAAGATCTTTCGGAGGCAATAAATCAGTTGTTATTCGATATTGAGAACGGTAGCGTGAAGATGAAGGTGTACAAGCAGATGAAAATGTATAATGATGAAAGCCTGAATCCGGTCCTGTATCAAAACGTAAAAAATGACCAAAAATAAATGTGCGTACATTTTATTGCTCTTTTTTATTTTTTCCTGTACCACTGAAAAAATAAACCTTTCCCCTATGGGCGAACAGCCAGTGGGTACAGAAACGCAAAATATTCCGCTATTAGATGACAGGAAAAGCCTGATCCTTTATTCCTCTGAAATCACCAATCTTATCGCATCTTTTCCTAAATTCAGAAATGATGGCGTAAATACGGAAATCACAGCGCTGAAATCACACCTGCGTGACTATGTGGACGCCATGAAATCTCATAATTTAATAGAATTGGAACGTTCTTATAACAAATTTGAACGTTCTTACAAGAAACTTCAGAAGCTAAGGAAATTCCTTAACCCAGATGAGGATGAAGTCCTGAACCGCTATCTGGTAAGAATCAAAATAAACATGAGTCGCCTCAACAGTACGCTGCCTACAGACTCTTTATCTTCGATCTAAAACATCACAACAATCCATGCTGAAAATACAGGCTGAGGCCAATGTGCCTACCGAATACGGCAATTTCCGGATGATCGCTTTCTCTGAAAACCACAGCGACTGGATGCCACACATGGCCATTATTGCAGAACACACCTCCTTCAATGCCCCGGTGAACGTCCGTTTCCATTCCGAATGTATTACCGGTGAGGTTTTTCATTCTAAAAAATGTGAATGTGGGCAACAGTTGGATGCTGCGATGAAATTTATTCATGAAAATGGCGGCATCATCATTTATCTTCGCCAGGAAGGGCGCAATATTGGCATCATCAATAAACTGAAGGCCTACGCGCTACAGGAAAAAGGTTTTGATACCGTACAGGCAAACCTAAAACTTGGTTTACCGGCAGACGATCGCAATTTTTCGGCGGCGATTGAAATTTTGAATATCCTAGGAGTGAAAAGCGTGAACCTGCTGACCAACAATCCTGAAAAGATGCGCATCGTGCAGGAAAGTAATATTGAGCTGGTTAAAAGGATCCCGCTACAAATGAACGCTACCAACGAAAGCGAAAGCTATCTGCAAGTCAAAAAAGATTATTTTGGTCATTTGCTGGATGATGATAAAAATATAACGCTCTGAGAAAACTCAAAGCGTTATTTTTTTGTACTTGCTATTATTCCTAAAGATTTATCGCAGCTTCCAGTGCCAATTCAATCATCGGTGTAAGCGCCTGCTCGCGTTGGTCGGCAGAAATATATTCACCGGTTGGGATAATATCTGATACGGTAAGTAAAGTTGCCGCATTCTTTCCTAGATATTGTGCATTGGCAAACAGCGCGAATGCTTCCATTTCAACTGCTGAACAGTTATATTTCTTAGCAATCTCGGGTATGCCCGGGTTTTTTCTGTAGAAAATATCACTTGTATGGATATTGGTTGTTTTCAATTCTTTAGAAAGATTTCTGGCGGTATCGTTAATCACAGAAAATGCTTTCCCCTGATGTGGCAACAGATCCTCTTCAATCTCCCAAGAATATTTGGCGTATGTGGATTCGCTGGCTGCATTTTCTACATTTAGCAAATCATAAACGTTAAGTTCTGAAGTGTAGCCACCGCAGGTCCCTATTCTGATGATCGTATCTACATCATATTCTGTATAAAGTTCGTATGAATAGATACCAATGCTAGGCGCGCCCATTCCACTGGCTCCTACAGTCACTTCTTTCCCTTTATAGAGACCGGTGTAGTAGAAAACATTTCGGGTTTTACTTACAAGTTTAATATCTTCCAGAAAATTTTCGGCGATGTATTTCGCCCGCAGCGGGTCGCCCGGCTGTAAAACTGTTTTTGCGATTTGCCCTTTTTGTGCAGCAATATGAACACTCATAATGATAATTTTAATTTCAAAAAATAAAGGTAAGCAATTAAAAAATAAACCTGAAATCCAAAGGAGGAAAACAGGTCTGTAGAGATTAAATGCTGTTAAAAATCATAATAAAACCTGCTGTGTGAGGCAGGTTATTACATTGTTCATTAAGGACGGTCTGGGATGTTATAATATTGTAATACACTCTGGTAATCGGTATATTTTATATTTGCGTTGGCATTTTTTGCTTGGTTGGCAGGTACTAAAACGATACGGAAACGCTGGTTGTTAAGGTAGGTGTTAGCCTCTGTCGCTGACAGTGTGGCTTGATCAAAATTGGCTTCTGTGTAGATTTCAATATTCCTACTGTCGAACAGGTAGTTATAATCAAGTTCGTTATTATTACCCAGATATTCAGTTTTAGGAATTAACTGCCACACGGCGCCGTTAGAATTCCCTGAATTGATGTTCCGATACACCAATACCACATCATTTGTAGAAATATCTATTCCTTGCGTAATCGTGTAAGAATTACCAGCATTGAAGGAGCCGGTGATATCGCGCATTAACGGGTAAGTATCGTTGTCCACCGAGTCATCACGGTCATCGCAGCTTGCAACAAAAATGGCCAGTAAAGCAAGCAACATTATAGAAAGGTACTTTTTCATTGGTAATTTTTTAAAGGTTTGTTATTGCAGCAACTCAAGATGTATGCCATAGTTTATAAAACTTACCGTGTAAAAATTGTATTTTTGTTCTACATCACCTTTAAAAAATGAAATATCCTTTCCTAACAGCCCTCTTTTCATTGCTGATATTGTTCAATATCAAACTTAGCGCGCAATATCAACCCGAGAATATTACTAAAAATGAATTGAAAAAAGCACATCTGTGGGTAGATAAAACCTACCAATCCCTAAGTCAGGATGAAAGACTGGGGCAACTGTTTATCGTGGCATTATACACGAATAAAGGCGAAGAACATATAGAAAATGTGCGCAAAACCGTACTTTCTGAGCAGATCGGGGGACTGATTCTCATGCAGGATGACGCCACACGGGAAATAAACCTTATAAATGAATTCCAGAAAAAATCAAAAGTGCCATTACTTATCGGCATGGATGCGGAATGGGGTGTATACCAACGCATTGCAGGCGCTTATAAATTCCCGTGGTCTATAGCCCTAGGCGCGATTCAGGATAAAAACCTGATTTATGAAATGGCCGCAAAGATTGCTGAAGATTGTAAACGCATGGGCGTGAACTGGAATTTCGCCCCTGTAGTTGATGTTAACACCAATCCCAACAACCCAATCATCGGTAACAGAAGTTTCGGTTCTGAAGTGGCTAATGTAATCTCCTCTGCGTTGGCCTACAGCAAAGGATTGCAGGACCATGACATTCTGGCAGCGATAAAGCATTTCCCAGGGCATGGCGATACCAGTACCGATTCGCATTTAGACTTACCGGTGATTTCACACGTAACTTCACGCTTGAACGCTGTAGAGCTCGCACCCTTCAAAGCCCTGATGAATAAAGGAATTGGTGGCGTAATGGTAGCACACCTGTATGTCCCCGCGCTCGAACCACAGCAGGGAGTCCCAGCTTCGGTTTCCAAAAATATCATCACCGGACTTTTAAAAGAAAAATATGGCTACGAAGGCCTGATCATTACAGACGCGTTGAATATGGGCGCTGTAGCCAAACGATACAAACCGGGCGAGCTTGATGCGCTTGCCTTTAAAGCCGGTAACGACCTGATGCTTTTTTCCGAAGGTGTGAAAGAAGGTAAAAGACTGATACAGTTGGCCATAGACAAAGGTGAAATATCCGATGACCGTTTGGCAGAAAGTGTGAAGAAAATCCTGCTTACCAAATACTTTTTGGGCCTGCACCAATATCAGCCAAGAAACCCTGAAAACATCATTGCTGACCTTAATAACCCCTCTCACCAACAGTTGGTGCAAAAGTTATATGCAAACGCACTTACATTGATTAAAGACGAGAAGAAACTCTTCCCGCTCCGCTCAAAGGAAACTGTTTATTACGTCCCGTTAGAAGAAGCTCCGCACGAGACATTCCATCAGGAACTTACCGGAAATATCGAGGTTATCATTAAAAAACCTTCCGAAATCGGTGGCATCCCAGCCAACGCTAAGGTGATTGTAGGACTTCATAAAGATAACAGTACGGCTTATAAACCTTATAAAATATCTTCGGAAAGTAAAAAAATCCTCTCAGACCTGAGCAAGACACAGCGCGTAATCCTTACCGTTTTTGGTTCGCCATACGCTTTAAAAGATGTAGATTTATCAAATATTTCTACCGTTGTGGTAACGTATGAAAATAATGATGATGCGATGAAGGCTGCGGTTGCGGCGTTCCAGGGGAAAACATCGGTGTCGGGGCGTTTACCGGTTGAAGTCAATAAGTATCTGAAAGCTGGCATGGGGATCAGTTTGCCAGCAAAAACCGTCAAGTAGCGCATAAATTTAAGTAAAAAACAAGCAATTATATGAAGATCGGAATCTTATGTTATCCAACCTATGGGGGCAGTGGCATTGTGGCCACAGAACTGGGGATGTCGCTGGCCCGGAAAGGTTACGAGGTGCATTTCATCAGTTCTAATTTACCCGCCCGGCTGGATATTACCAATCCGAATATTTTCTTTCATAAAGTGAATGTGCAAACGTATCCGCTGTTCCAGTATCAGCCTTACGACATCGCGCTTTCCTCCATGATCTATCGTGTTGTAACGCTTTACAAACTCGATTTGCTGCACGCGCATTATGCCATTCCTTATGCTTACGCGGCTTTTACCGCCAAACAGATGCTTAAAGAAGAGGGCAAAGACATCCCGTTAGTAACCACGCTGCACGGTACCGACATTACCCTGGTAGGCCAGCACCCAAGCTATAAACACGCGGTGGAATTCTCTATAAATCAATCAAATACCATCACGTCTGTCTCAGAAAGTTTAAAGAAAGACACCTTAAAGATCTTCCAGATTACCAAAGACATACAGGTCATCACCAATTTTATCGACAACAGCGAGTTTGAAACAGAACACGACTGTAACCGCCATCAATTTGCCACCGCCGATGAAAAAATACTCATCCACGTCTCTAACCTGCGGCCGGTAAAACGGATTGGTGAAGTGCTGGAGATTTTCAGAAATGTACACCGCACCATCAAATCGAAACTCATCATCATCGGTGAAGGTCCCGAGATGGAAAAAATCAGTCAGTTCTTAGAAGAAAACCCGCACCTGATTGGCGAAATCAGGCTATTAGGGAAGGTAAACGACCTTTATAAGATCCTGCAACTTTCGGATGTATTCTTACTCCCTTCTGAGCAGGAAAGTTTTGGCCTTGCCGCACTTGAAGCGATGGCTGCCCATACGCCCGTCATCAGTTCAAACGCCGGCGGAATCCCCGAGGTAAACATCCAGGGTGTTACAGGTTTCCTGGCAGAAATCGGGAACGTGGAAGCCATGAGCAACTACACGATAAAACTACTCAGCGATGAAAACCTGCTGTCTGAGATGAAGAAAAATGCAAAAGAACAGGCTGTGAAATTCGATCTGAAGAATATCCTGCCAGTCTATGAAGCGATGTATGAACGGACGCTGGCCGATTTTAAGCATAAAAATAACGACACGCTGTGATAACCGATAATTAGCTGCGATGAACGAAAGGCTTCTTCAATATCTTTGGAATTACAAAATCTTCACCGGTTTTGATTTTAAAGATACGGAAGGAAACGCTATTGAAATCATCGACTTCGGCCGCTGGAATTTCGATTCGGGACCTGATTTTCTGTTCGGGAAAATTAAATATAAAAACGTAGTCTTAGCCGGAAATATCGAACTACATCTGAAATCCTCAGACTATATTTTTCACAGACACAGCGGAAACCCTGAGTTCGAGAATCTAATTCTACATGCGGTATTCTACCATGACACCGACATCGCAGCGCTTCAGCAACACAACATCCCCACACTCGAATTGAAAAACCATATCGATACAGATGTGTTGCAGAAATACGAATCGCTGCTTCTTCATAAAGAGTTCATCCCATGCGAAAGCATCTTCAGTACTGATAAAATACCTTTTGGCTTTACCGAGGAAACATTGTTGAAAAAACTGGATGAAAAAGCTATAGAGATAGAAAATTCCCTTAAAACTCATAAAAACAACTATGAGGCGGTACTGTTCCATCAGCTTGCCTACGCTTTCGGACTGAAAGTGAACGCCGAAATCTTCCGACAGATGGCCGAAAGCATTGATTTCTCTGTGTTGAATAAAATCAGGCAGAACCTTACCCAGCTTGAAGCGCTTTTTTACGGACTTTCGGGCTGGCTAGATAATCCTGAAGATGAGCAAATGCTGCTCTGGAAGCGAGAATTTGATTTTCTGAAAGCCAAATATCAACTGCCCGGCCTTACCTTTACGCCAAAATTTTCAAAACTACGGCCGCCCAATTTCCCTACGGTTCGTCTATCGCAGTTCGCCGCGCTGTACCATCAGCAACAGCATCTTTTTTCTGTATTGATGAATGCCGATGACGTGGCTGCGCTGGCCGCGGTTTTTGGGCAGGTAAAAGCAAGCGAATACTGGAGCCGGCGGTTCAATTTCGGGAAGATTTCAAATGTTGAGAACCAGAAAATCATGACTTCGGACTTCATCCGTTTAGTCCTTATCAATGCTGTATTGCCGCTTAAGTATGCATACCACAAAAACAGTGATGAAGACATCCATGATAAGATACTCGGCTTTTACCGCGACCTGCTGCCGGAGAAAAACTCGGTGACCGACCGTTGGAAGCTGCTGAATGTACCCATTAATAACGCCTTGGAAAGCCAGGCTTTTCTTTATCACTACAAAAACTTCTGCCAATACAAGCGGTGTCTGCATTGCGGCATAGGATTGCGGTTGCTGAAGGAGACACGCTGATTTGTAGCTATTCTGACATAATTCATTTGCGGCCCGAAGCGTTTCATCTTATTTAGTCTTACCTTTACATAAACAAATTTCTCAGCTATGTTCGACTGGTTAAAGGCACTGCTGCTCCCTGTAGAAAACCCCAATGTTACCCAATCCATCATCGTCCTAATTCTCGCCGTGGGATCGGGAATTTTTTTTGGCCGACTGAAACTTGGCAAAATCACCTTCGGTGTTTCTGCTGTGATGTTTACCGGGCTCCTGTTAGGCCATTTTGGGTATCGGATGGATGAAAGCATCCTTCTCTTCATACGCGATTTCGGTTTAATTCTGTTTGTGTACGGCATCGGGCTGCAGGTTGGCCCTTCGTTCTTCTCTTCCTTCCGGAATGAAGGCTTGAAGTTTAATCTTCTGGCTGTATCTACCGTACTTTTAGGCGGGTTAGTAGCTGTTGGGCTTTACTACATCACCGGTTTACAAATGGAAGATCTGGTGGGCATCATGAGCGGTGCTGTCACCAATACGCCGGGGCTTGGTGCCGCAAAAAATACCATTGAAGAAATCTCCGCTAAGTTCCCCGACCGTGCTTTCAATGACCCTGCTATTGGTTATGCGATTACATATCCACTGGGCGTTTTCGGCATCATCGGTACCATCATCATTTCGAAATTTCTATTGAAAATTAATCCGGAAACAGAAATGCGCAAGTTCCGGATGTCTAAGATCAATACAGAACTGCCTTTGATTCATAAGAAGATGCGTGTCACCAACCCAGAATTTTTCGGTAAAACACTTCACCAAAGCCTGAAAGAATGTGGGACAAACATCGTGGTATCCAGGCTGAAACACAGCGGTAGTGAGGCGGTGAAATCGCCGACAGCCGATATGGAGCTGCGCAACCGTGATGTACTGATGTTGGTTGGCCTAGAGAAAGATGTGGATACTTTTATTGAAAAAGTTGGGCGTCCTTCGACGGATTTGTTCATCGAATCGGCTTCTGATATTCATAACCGCAATATTTTTGTCACCAAACCTTCAGCTATACATAAAAAACTTTCAGAACTTGATCTGTATAATACGTACGACCTAAAGGTAACCCGCGTTTTCCGTGCCGGCCGCGAAATACTGCCACGCCCTTCCCTGGAATTGTTTTACGGCGATAAATTACGTGTAATTGGCTCGAAAGAAGCCATCGCGGAAGTTGAGGAAATCATCGGTAACTCTGAAAAGAAACTGCTTGAACCTGATTTCCTGTCCCTATTTGCAGGTTTGTTGCTCGGTGTCATCTTAGGTTCAGTACCAATTGTCATCCCGAGTTTGCCGGTGCCTATAAAACTTGGTTTTGCGGCCGGCCCGCTGATTGTCGCCCTGCTCATCAGCCGCTATGGCGGTATTTCGTTCATCCATTCATATATCAATAACGGAGCGATTTATTTTATGAAGGATTTTGGAATCTGTCTGTTTTTTGCGGCTGTAGGGATACACGCCGGCGATGGGTTTTATGAAAATTTCATCAAATATAACGGCTGGAACTGGCTGCTGTTTGGCTCGGCCATTACGTTTATCCCATTAATTGTAATGGTAATCGTGGGACATTTCATCATGAAGATCAATTATCTGCAGCTGTCCGGCATTATGAGTGGCAGCTATACGGATCCGGCGGCGCTTTCATTCAGTACCAATTACCTGGATTCCGACATCCCGATCCAAAGCTACGCGCAGGTGTACCCGCTGGTGACTATCTTCAGGATTTTTGTCGCGAGTCTGCTGATTCTCATCTTCTGTTAAAGCAAAAAAAGCAACTGAAAACAGTTGCTTTTTTTTTATTTTTTTTCTTCACCAGTGGTTTCCGGGAAACGCTGCTGGGTAAAATCTCTTGAGATGGCCGCTTTCTCGAACTTCAGTTTTCCGGAGAGCGTTTCGATGACAACCCCATCTTCCATAATCTGGGCAATTCTGCCGTGCATGCCGGAAGTCGTCACTACTCTGCTGCCTACCTTAAGTGTGGCTTGAAAGTTTTTTTCCTGTTTTGCCTTACGCATCTGCGGACGGATCATCAGAAAATAGAATCCTACGAACATCAGTCCCATCATAATCATGGTTGGCATCATAGAAGCTTCACCGCCAGGCGCGGCCTGTAAAAATATTGATATCATTGTATAATTTTTAAGGTTGAATATCAGCAGTGAAACTAATAACGATCGGTGATTTTTCTACATTGGCAAAAACCTCCGCCTGCTTGCTCACCATACCATCGAAGCTCGCGGAATCGAATTTCAGGGTAATGGTACCTTTCTGTCCGGGCATAATAGGATCTTTGGTATAATCTGGTGCTGTACAGCCACATGCAGGTTTCACTTCCGAAATAATCAGTGGGTTTTCACCAGTGTTGGTGATTTCATATACATGCTCTACCTGATCTCCTTTTTTAATTTTACCGAAACTGTAAGAAGATTCAGACAGTGCTGCGGTAGTTAACGGTCCTGAAACCGGAGCTGCCGGAGTTTCTACTACTGCCGCCGTGGTTGTACCGGTACTGTCTTGCTGTGCAACAAGTTGATCCGCGGATTGGTCTTTTTTGCAGCTTACCAAGGCAAGCGCTGCAATAAGTGGAAATACTTTTACTAACTTTTTCATATGATTTAGTTTCTGTTTAATTCTTTGGTGTATTTATCTAAAATACCGTTGATAAAGATGTTTGAACGGTCGGTAGAGAAGACTTTTGAAATTTCGATATACTCATTGATGATCACGCGCGCGGGTGTGAGCGGGAAATAATCGAGTTCGCAGATAGCGGTGATGAGGATGATACGGTCAATGAGTGAAATCCTTTCAAGATCCCAGTTCTCGAGGCGGCTTGCAAGTTTCTTCTCCGCTTCTTCCCAGTGTGCGAGGGTTTGACGCAGCAGTTTGCGTGCAAAATCGCGGTCATCTTCATCCTTAATCATCTTAATTAAAGTATGGCTGGGCTCATTTTCCTTAAAAAAGCCGATGGTTTTCTGGATCATGGAGTTAGAGATATGGAAATCATCAGACCAGCTGATTTCTTTTTCTTCCAGATGCTCATGGAAATCCTCATTCTCTGCCAGATATCTCAGGAATAGTTTCCCGATGAATTTTTGGTCTTCCTCGAAAGAATAGCCCTCTTCTTTCATAAAGTCCTGATACCTTTTCCCCGCTGTCATTCGCTGAAAAGTCTTTACCAAAAGTTCATCATACAGTTCCCACTTCAGTTCCTGATGTTTGGTGGTGAAGGAGAGTCTTTCGGTATTCTCCTCCAGCATTTTCAAGACTTGGTTGTTGATGAATTTCTGGTTAGGATTGGTATTTGTTTCGGTTTTAATGAATTTATTCTTACCAATTTCGATTTGGTGTTCTGCCAAATCCTTCAGTGCGACCAAAAAATTAAGCTGGTAGATGTAAAGGTGATAAATTTTTTCGATCTGTGCGAACATATTTTTCTCCACCACATCGGCCTTCACAGGGTTTTGGTAATAAGAATATACCGATTCTATTACTTTTTCACGAATTTGTCTTCTTCCTAACATTTCAAAGAACTTTTTTATGGCTGCAAAGATAGTATTTTTTTACAAACGCACTGTTTGTTATGGCGCTGGCGGGCGGGCGGTCAAATTTCAATTTCTTATTTTTGCATTTCATTTTACCTGAGTTTTATACTATTTCTTATGAACGCACTGAAAACCCTGAACCCTTACTTTTGGAAACACCGGATGCTGTTGTTCTGGGGGTTTTTATTCATCATTGCCAGTAACTTTTTCAGCATATATAAAGTGCAGTTCGTCGGGCGCTCGGTGGATGAGATCGCCAACACCGGAAATTTAGGGTTTAACCGCCAAGTGCTCATTTATGTCGCTATTATCGTGATTTCTTCGGTGCTTACAGGATTCTTCACCTTTATGATGCGCCAGACGATCATCGTAGCTTCGCGGAGGATAGAGTATGAACTTAAGAATAAGATCTACACCCATTATCAAGACCTTTCGTTAACCGATTTCAAAAAAACCACTACTGGCGACCTGATGAACCGCCTAAGTGAAGACGTGGTAGCGGTAAGGATGTATTTGGGGCCTGGTGTGATGTATGTGGTAAACCTGCTGATCTTGCTTATCATTACCAGCATCTATATGCTTAAAACCGATGTCTCGATGACCGTTTGGTCGTTGGTGCCATTGCCCATCCTCTCGTTTGTCATTTATAAAGTAAGCTCCATCATCAACCGCAAGTCGAAGATCATGCAGAAAAGCCAATCGGCGATCTCCACTTTTGTGCAGGACAGTTTCTCGGGCATCCGCGTGGTCAAATTCTTTGCGAAAGAAAAATATATTGAGAAGAATTATGGCATCAAGGTAAAGGATTATCAGGAAAAAGCCCTTGATTTGGCAAAGACTGAAGCCTATTTCTTCACCATCATCCTCTTTGTTATCGGACTTTTGAATGTGGTCATACTGGTCATCGGCGGCGAGAAATATCTCAACAACGAACTCAGTGTCGGGAAAATCGCAGATTTCTTCCTGTACATCAATATTCTCATCTGGCCTTTCTCTATGGTTGGTTGGGTGACATCAGTAAATCAGCGTGCGGAAGCCTCAATGGCTCGTATCAATGAATTTCTGGATATGAAGACCGACATCATCAACACCAATAATGATGTTTATCCTATCAAAGGCGATATCGAGTTCCGCAATGTGTCTTACGTTTACCCAAATACCGGTATCAAAGCGCTGGATAACCTTAGCTTCAAGATAGAAGCTGGGAAATCACTCGCCATCATGGGGAAAACCGGCAGCGGAAAATCCACGGTAGCACTACTACTCTGCCGGCTGATAGACCCTACAGAAGGCGAAATCCTAATAGATGGCAAAAACCTGAAGGAACATAACCTGAGTAATTACCGCAATCATATAGGATACATTCCGCAGGAGAGTTTCCTTTTTTCAGATACGATTGAAAACAATATTGGCTTCGCGATAGACAAACCAACACTGGAGCGTGTGACTGAATATGCAAAAAAAGCCGATGTACATAAAAACATCATCGAATTTAAAGATCAGTATAAAACCATGGTCGGCGAACGCGGTGTGATGCTTTCAGGTGGCCAGAAACAGCGCATCTGTATCGCCAGGGCGCTCATTAAGGATCCGAAAATACTGATTTTTGATGACTCACTCTCTGCTTTGGATACCGAAACGGAAGAGAATATCCTTCAAAACATCGAAAATGAACTCGAAAAAAGCACTTCCATCATAATCACCCATCGCGAAAGCAGCGCAAAACGGGCGGATAAAATACTGAACCTCACGCCTGTAGAAAGCCCCGCGGAAGCTTAAAATGCGAATCCTTTACCGATAATCTGTATTTCTTAACAAAAGTTAAAAATAAATTTTGCAATTCCCGGAAATCCTTTATATTTGTTTTATAGGATACAAAAAAATAAGCTACAAATGAATGATTACAAGGAACGTCAGGAAAATGAGATATTCACGAAAGTGCTGAAGGCAGGCCGGAGAACCTACTTCTTTGATGTGCGCGAAACCAAAGCCGGCGATTATTACCTTACCATTACCGAAAGCAAAAAACACTTTTCGGAGAATGGGGAGCCGAGCTACGAAAAGCACAAAATATATCTTTACAAAGAGGATTTTAAGAGTTTTGAAGAAATGTTCAGAGAGTCGACCGACTTCATCATTACGCAAAAAGGAGAAGACGTGATTTCTGAAAGACACGAAAAAGATTTTAAAACCAAGTCATTCACTATAGAGTCTGATGACGAATTATAAAGCATCCACAGGGATGCTTTTTTGTTTAGTTATTAGTAAGTAGCCAAACACCATCCATAAAATACCGACTTCGCTATTCAGTTTTTGAAAAGCCACACTTGGCCTTACTTTTTTCGGATATAGGCAAAAAAAACGTACTGATCGCCAGTACGTTTCTTATTTTTTGGGTGAATGATGGGTCTCGAACCCACGACCTTCGGAACCACAATCCGACGCTCTAACCAACTGAGCTACAATCACCGTTTGAGTGTGCAAATATAGCCTTTTCTGTGAAATTACAAAACAATTCCGTCGAAATTTTTGAATGCAATCAATTTTTCTGAGGTAAAACCTTCAGCATACACTACGCCCGATAGCCTACCCAAATCCTGGGCGCGGTAGGTAAGGCTTTCCAGGAAATCCTTGGTCGCTATGGGCGTCATCGGTTCCTTAGATTCAGGGTCGTAAAACTGTGTTTTGTAGGCTAAACAAGCTTCAATCTTCTTATCCATGAAATCTGAAATATCTACCACAAACTGCGGTGGCACAGGCTTCCACTGGATATAGTTGAAAATATGTTTCGGCCGCCAGGCAACTTGTTGTTCACCTTCGGCGGTGGTTTCTATTTTTACGAGACCTGCAAGAAAACACGCGTCAGAAACCAGTTTAGAGGCTTTGGCATGATCAGGATGGCGATCATCAATAGCGTTGGCAAGCACGATTTCTGGTTGATATTTGCGAATAACTTTCACCAATTTCATTTGGTATTCTTCCGTATTCTGTATGAAACCGTCTTTCATCCTTAGGTTTTCACGATAAGATATCCCTAAGATTTCCGAGGCTTTGGCAGCTTCTTCAGCCCTGGTAAAATTGGTTCCGCGGGTGCCCAGTTCGCCTTGGGTAAGATCTACGATGGCGACTGTTTTACCTTCAGCGATCATTTTAGCAAGTGTTCCGCCACAGCCAAGCTCCACATCATCAGGGTGTGCACCAATGGCCAGTATATCTACTTTTGTCATGTTTAAAAATTTTAAATGAATTAAATCTAAGGTTTAAATTCGTAAACAGTGGTCAAAAACTGTGCGTAAGACTGCTCGAGACGCATAATGTCACCCGATTTCAATTGAATCCCTACATCACCAGGATTTGAGTTTACCGAGAAAGCAGAAAACTGGAAATACTGTACCGGCTGTTGTGCCTGTGCAGCTAAACGAATGGATGTACCCAATAATTTTCTGGTGGAAATGGTATAGGTAACGCCCGGCTCTAACTGCATTTTCGTGAAAGTGCGCGGCTCAAAAACAATATTTTTTTTGTTTACCGCAATGGTTTGCTTGGTATTCGGTGACGAGATCAGGTAAATGATGTTATCTTCTTTAGGAAAATCTGCTGGTGTGGTATAATACAGACTTAACTGGTAATTTGAAGCGTCAAAATCTTGTTTGCTCCCATCAATTGACTCAAAAGGTTTCAATGAGAAAGCGTTTGCACCAATTTGTTTGGCTTTGGCATAAATCTTCCCAAAAACTGCTACATCATCATGGGAAAATCCCTGAACTTCCACCTCGCCAAGATATTCCGCTTTGGTTATTTGAGGATCTATTCGGTACAGGAACTTATCTGTATTGTCATGAACTTTTTCTACACGGTTCATGATAACCTGTTGTGCAAAAACAAATTGGCACAAGGCCAGCATCATCAGTACAATTAATTTCCTCATTGTTTTTGTAGCATTTCTATACATTCTAAAAGCGAGTGTTCCCAATGTCTAGGCGTTATACCATACACTTCTTCAATTTTATCCAGAGACATTGTGCTGCGCATTGGGCGTTTGGCCGCAGTAGGAAATTCTTCGGTGGTTATCGGCTTCAGTTGTATGTCTGAGCCAGAAAACTCCGCGATTTTTTCTGCGAAATGATACCAGGTCGTTTCCGGATAATTGGAGAAATGATAAACCCCGAATTTTAGCGCTGGCGTTTCGATGATTTTCATCACTGCTTCAGCCAGATCGTTGGCGTTCGTAGGTTGGCCGTACTGGTCGTTCACGATGCTGAGTTCCTTACGTTCAGAAAAAAGGTCCAACATGGTCTTGACAAAGTTTTTATTAAACTCAGAGTATAACCACGAGGTACGCAGGATGATGGTTTTATGATGAATTTCGAGCGCATACGCTTCTCCTTCCAGTTTTGAAGCGCCGTAAACGCTTTGTGGATTAGTAAAGTTATCTTCAGAATAAGAGATTTGTGTGTCTCCATCAAAAACATAATCTGTCGAGATATGAATAAGTACCGTTTGATATTCAGCGCAGGCTTCCGCAAGGTTGGCAACCCCAGTGGCATTGACCGCAAAGGCTTTCTGCTGTTCAGTTTCAGCGAGGTCAACTGCGGTATAGGCTGAGGCATTGATGCAGAAATGAGGCTTCAGGTCATAGAAATAATCGTTGATCTCATCCGGTTTGGTAATATCTAATGTATCGGAATCTGTGAAATAAAATTCGAAGCGGTTATCAAAATCAGGAGCGATCTTACGGAAACAGTTCCCGAGTTGTCCGTTAGCGCTATCACCAGTATTTTCTTCATGTCGTTTTATAAGAATGTTATGCGGACTTGTTCTCTTTGCGCAGGTTTGCCACACGGCTTTGAAAATCTTTCTGAGGGACTTCTACCAGAAAATCCTCAAACAGCTTCATGGTTTCGGGCGGCTGGCCAACCGAACGGCGGGTCTTCATATCAAAATAGATGACGGTAAGCCACAAGATACTGTGGATGGTTTTTCCGTCTTCGCTTTTCATCAATATTTCTACTTTAGAAAGCCGGTCACCTATCTCAATTGTTTTACTAGAGATCAGGACTTTTGCATTGTATCTTACTTCTTTCAGATAAGCGATTTCATTTTGAATGGTAATCCATGTGCAGCCAGTCCGGCGGGTATATTCCTCGTAAGTGAAGCCGTAGCCGCTTTCTACATGGTCTTCGCGGGCATTCAGCATATATTCGAGGTATTTTACATTATTTAGGTGACCAATGGGGTCGCAGTCGCTGAAGCGTACTTTTACCAGCGAGGAGATTTCTTTTTGCATGATACAAAATTAAAAAAACCATCCTGAAAAGTCGGGATGGTTTTGGGATTTAATGATTCTTCTGTTAAAGACCCAGTTCTTTTTTAACAAGCGGGGTAGCATCTGCACCACCTTTGTAGATTAGCGCGGTAGAGTCGATTACAAAATCGAAGTTATTGGCTTTTGCTACTTTGCTTACAGCGTTATTCAGTTTGTCGATGATTGGCTTTACTGCAGCGTCTCTTCGTTGTGCAAGGTCTTGTTGCGCAGTTTGTTGCAACTGCTGTAGGTTTTGCTGCTTTTTCTGAAGGTCTGCCTCTTTGGTGTTACGTTGGGCTTCCGTCATCTTGGCAGCGTCTGCCTGATACTGCTGGATTTCTTTCTGGAAGGCCTCAGCTTGTTTTTGTAACTCGTCACCTTTTGTTTTGCTGAAAGTATCTAAGTCGGTGGTCATTTTTTTAGTTTCAGGCATTGCTGCAAGTACGGCTTCATAATCCATGGATGCTATCTTCTGAGCATTTGCAGTCCCTACTGCCATGAACATCATTACTGCGGCAAATAATACACTTAATTTTTTCATAATTGAGGATAAAAATTTATTGTTTTTGGTTTGTTTAAAGTTATTACGGCCTGTGGTCGCGGACCGCGCGCGTTGTTATTTTCTATTTTTGATTACGCCTTGTTGCACCCGAAGCGGCTGGCTTTTGAGCCGAAGCGGAATTCTTAAGGAGCAAATCTAATACTTTATCTGTATAATCATATCTTTTTTCGAGGAAAATAACACTGATATTGTTGCTTTTATCAAGAACTATGCCCAGTGCGTTCTTCTCTGATACCGTCTTGATGGCTCCCCAAATCTGGTCCTGGAAAGGCTTCGTGAGGCTGGAGCGTACATTGTTGATTTCGCCCATGGTGCCGAAACGGTTATTGATCATGACCTTGATTTTCTTGTCCAGATCATCCACTTCTTTTTCGCGCATTTTCAGTTGGTCCCCCACCAAAAGCACCCGTTCATTCTCGAGCAATGTCTTTTTCTTATCAAATTCTGACTGCAAAGTCTGGATTTCGGTTTGCCAGTTATTGATCTGGGCATTCAGTCTTTCCTGGGCTTCGCGGTATTGAGGAAGTTTACTTAAAATATAATCTGTATCTACCACCCCAATCTTCTGGGCACCTAAAAACCCAGACAGCAGCGTCAACAGGAAAAAAACCTTAAAATTCTTCATACCATACATTTTTATAACGATTGGTTCATCAGGAAGTGTGTCTTCCATCCGGCAGGTTCGGTTCCGAGGATGGTTTTGTCGAAGCCGTAAGCAAAATCAAACCCGATAAGTCCGAAGGCGCCCATATAAACCCTTACCCCAACTCCTGCAGATCTCTTAAGCTGGAAGGGGTTATAACTTCCGAAAGAGCTCCAGGCGTTACCTCCTTCCACGAAAGAGAGCGCATATATTTTAGCGGTTTGGTTCATCGAGATCGGATAACGCAGCTCCATCGCGAATCTGTTGTAGATGGTTGCACCACCGTACGGCGTTACATCATCAAGCGTACCACCTGTTGAAGAGGCATTCTCATAGCCCCGCAAAGGTACAAGTTCGCGCCCATCATACCGTCCACCGAAGAGTCCGGTACCACCAACATAGAAGCGCTCGAATGGTGCGCGCCAAGTTCTTTGTTATAACCATCCAAAAAGCCCATCTCAGCCGTGCTGCGAAGCACCAGTTTACCTACCACTGTATTATAAACGTCAGCTTTAAATTTTACTTTATAAAACTCTAGCCATTTGTATTTTTCTACATTGGTCATGGTTGAGTAATCCTTATCACTGAAGAGAGAATATGGCGGGGTAAACTTAACGGAAGCCTCCACATTAGAACCCTGTGTAGGGAAAATAGGATCGAGACCTGCGGAATTTCTGCTTAAACCAACATTAAAACTGAAGTTTTTTGCCGACCCGTTATATTCCGTCTCATTTCCAAACTGGAAAGGATAGTTCTTGAAGTCATAGCTCTGGAACTGGATCCCTGTGTACAGCGAGAAATAATCATCTGGCCAACGCAACAATCTGTTAAGACCGGCACTTGCCGAGAAAATATTAAGTTTCTGGGTTTCCCCGTACATATCGGTATATCTTACCAAAGACTGGTTCACACCAATGGAAAGCGCCGTTGGTTTTGTACCAAATAACCACGGTTCGGTAAATGAGATCCCGTAGTTCTGGAAGTATTGCCCAGCCTGCGCCTGAATGGAAAGAGTTTGTCCGTCACCCTGTGGAACCGGTTTGAAATCTTTAAACTTCAGGAAGTTCCGTAGTGAAAAGTTATTGAAGGTAAGACCTAAAGTCCCGATGAAAGAGCCGCCACCGTAACCAGCCTGAAGCTGTACCTGTGATGAACCTTTCTCCACCAAAGTCCAGTGGATATCAACTGTATTATCTTGCTGGTTTGGTGAGATTTGCTGCCCGACCTGCTGCGGATCGAAGAACTGCATCCCCGCAAGGTCGAAATAAGTTCTTTTGATGTCGCTTTTGGCGAAAAGGCTTCCGGGTTTTGTACGAAGCGAACGAAGAACTACGTGATCGTGCGTTGTGGTATTCCCACTCCAGGTAACGCGGTTCCAGGTGGCTTTTTCGCCCTCAGAAATACGGATTTCGAGGTTAATAGAGTCCCCAACTACCGATTTTTCGATAGGCATTACATTGGAAAACAGATAGCCATTGTTCATGTAGATGGATTTGATGTCGGAGTCGTCTTCCTTACCGCCATCTTCACCTACTTTTTTATTGAAGCCTACCGCATCGTAAATATCGCCGGTTTTATACCCAAGCACTCTTTGCAGATAATCTGTAGAAAACGCAGTGTTGCCGAGGAAATTGATGTCGCCGATGTAATATTTTTTGCCTTCACTGAGTTTGACATTAATTTCAAAATCATTCTTCTGGTTTCTCCAGACAGAATCTGAAACGATTTTAGCATCGCGGAAACCTAAGGAACGGTAATAGTTAATCAGGTTGTTTTTGTCGGCTTCATATTTTTCTTCAATGAATTTCGACGGTTTCAGGATCCCTTTAATACCGAACCGGCGCTGTTTGGTGTCTTTAAAAGCTTTATTACGCAATTTCCTGTCGGAAACGCTCTCATTTCCTTCAAATTCGATATGACTGATCTTTACTTTCTTGCCACGGTCCACCTCGATCGTCCAGTCTACCAATTCGGGGTCCTGGGCGTTCACTTTTTCCTGAATGGTGACTTTGGCATCCGCGAAGCCTTTTTTCACGTACTCCTGCGGAATATTTGTTTTAAGGGTAGAAATCAGGTTTTGGGTGATCTTTGTACCGGGTTTCAGGTTATTATCCTTAGCGAGTTTTTCGCTTTTAGACTTCCCAATTCCTTTACCTGTGAATTTCACCTCACCTAGATCCTTCAGGTCCTGAAGATTGAAGCGCAACACAATCTGCTCGCCCTCAATACTTTGTATATATACCTCTACTTCCGAGAATGACTGTGTTTCCCAGAGTTTTTTAATGGCATTGCTGATTTTTTGGCCGGGGATCTCTACGCTTTCGTTTTTGTTCAGCCCGGTAAACCGCAGGATCTGTGCGGGAGTATATTTTTTTACACCATCTACAACAATATCTTTCAGTATGTAAGTGCCTGTTTGGTTTTGGGCATATACGGGGTTGTTATCCTGTGTATTTTGCCCGGGAGTTATCTGACCATAGAAATGTGCCGAGGCCACAAACATGATGATGGGTAAGAATTTAAACTTCATTTTTATCTTGGTAACTTTCTTTATAAATTTTCTTCTAGCTGCTCGCTTATTTTGCCGAATCGGCGTTCTTTATTCTGATATTCGTAAATACATTTGAAGAAGTCTTCACGCCCGAAATCGGGCCACAGGGTATCGAGAAACTGCAGTTCCGCGTACGCGATCTGCCACAGCAGAAAGTTACTGATGCGCACCTCGCCACTGGTACGGATCATCAGGTCAACTGGCGGAAATTCGCAGGTGTACAGATGATCTTCAAATACTTTCTCGGTGATTTGATCTTCGGTAAGCTCCCCGTTCTTTACTTTGGCACTTATTTTTTTCACGGCACTAAGGATCTCATGCTGCGAGCCATAGCTTAACGCAAGTATCAGGTTGCCTTTCGTGTTGTTCTTGGTAACATCCACCAGATGAAGCATCTGCTCCTGTACCAATGGCGGCAGTTTTTCAATATCACCAATGATGTGCATCCTAAGTCCTTTCGTGAAAATTTCTTCCGCTTCCAGGATCAATGTTTCAGAAATCAGGCTCATAAGTGTATCTACCTCATCTTCAGGCCGGTTCCAGTTTTCAGATGAAAAGGTATATAGGGTAAGGTAAGGGATATGAATCTCATTACAGGCATTCACTACTTCGCGCACGGCTTTAATGGCGTGTTTATGACCGAAGGTTCTTTTCTCACCCCGGGATTTAGCCCATCTTCCGTTCCCATCCATAATGATGGCTACATGTTTCGGAAGTTGCTGTGGATTTATTTTATCTTTAAACGTCTGCATCTTTATTCTCCGCAATAGCACGGCGGTCTGCCAAATGAATAACTGAGGCCCAGGGTGATGGAATTGATCCAGTCCTTGGAGTTGGTGTTGCCTACTTCCCGGTTTTGCAGAACCTCAGCCACACGTGCTTCCGCTACCTCACGGTAAGGCAATTCCTGAAGCAGTGAGGTGGCGGTGGTTTCCGGCGCCAATATGTCTTTATTGTACGTGACTCTCACGCTGTTATCCTCAATCACGCTATAATCAATAGCGTCTGAAAATGTAGGACGGAACATGAATTCACCAAACAATGCCCAGTTATAATTAAACTTATACTTCAGCCCCACCCCAAACGGAATGGCCATGGTAAGCTGGTTACCGGACTGGTAGCGGCCGGGTGTCGTAATGAAATCCGAACCATCCACAGGCGCTAATGCGTTTCCGCCTGCATCTCTTCGGAAGTCGTGCGTTATTGCAACCTGTGTAGTGTTCGCCAGGATAGCACCAACCCCACCGAAAATGTAAGGACTAAGCATGCTGCGCTGCTCATCATTCACAGGGAAAAAATTATACTCGAAGAGTGCGTTAACTTCAAAGGCTGAATTGGTACCCCAAAGCCCCCGGTTTCGCCTGTAATCTTCTTTTGCGGCCGCATCGGCGAATTGGATATGGCTATAGCCTACATTAAAACGCACGGTTTGGTAGGGATTGAAGTTCATACGGTACATTATACCACCGTAGAAGGGAAGACCATAATCGCTTATATTACTCAGCAATGGTTTCTGTAGAATATAGTTGGTTCTGCCAATATCACCAACCAGGTTGCTCATGCCCAACTGTACGCCGATCTCATGCCGTTGCCCAAAGACAATACCCGACCCGAATAAGACCGCGAGAAAGGAATAAAAGAAAGTCTTCCTCATGAACGTTAGAGCATCAATTTTCATATAATTTTGCAAATATAGAACATTTTTATGTTAGGGAAATTCTTAATTTTTAGTTAAATAAGTGCAAAAAAGCATAATTTAAGTCTAAGAAAAACGCAGAAAAAATACTTTTATGATTCACCTGCTGAAAACGCTCATGCTTGCAGATTTCAATTTCTGTTTAACAGCCTGCGAAAAAAATTCCTGATGCGGATAAACAATGGCTCGGTATAATTTTTATCCTCATCGAAGTAGCCGTAACCATAGCCATAACCGTAGCCATAGCTGTAACCATATCCCTTCTGCACCTGGAAGTCGTTATACACGATACCGAGGTTTTCCACTTCATGATTGTGGTATTTTTCGGTGATCATCTTCAGCATATACTTCTCCGTATATTCATGGCGTACGACATAGATGCTGGCATTCGCATATTTCATCAATTCAAAAGAATCTGCTACCAATCCCACAGGTGGCGAATCGATAATAATGAAATCATATATTTCCCGGAGTTCTTTCAGGAACATCATGTTCTGTTCGCTCATCAACAACTCTGAAGGATTCGGGGGAATAGGCCCAGAAGTGGCTACATGAAGGTTAGGTATGGATGTCTGATTAATGATTTGGTTAATCTCTACTTCACCGGTAAGGTAATTAGAAATCCCGTACTTATTATCGATTTTAAAATCTCCGAAAATCTTAGGTTTCCGCAAATCCATACCTAAAAGGATGGTCTTTTTACCGCTGAGGCCAAGTACCGAGGCGATATTGATAGAGGCATACGTTTTACCCTCGCCACCCACCGAAGAAGTTACGAGAATGATTTTGGACTGTTGATCTTCCTTATGTAGAAACCGCAGGTTCGCACGGATACCGCGGAAAGCTTCAGACACCGACGCGCGCGGCTGCTCAAGTACCGTAAGGTTGTTATGATGGTTGTTTCTGCCAATGACGCCAAGCAGCGGTATTCTGGTGGCCTGCAGCAACTCGCGTATGTTGCGCACCCTGTTATCCAACGCCTCACTGATGGCGATCAACAGCAGTGGCAAAAGCAGCAAACCGCCTATAATAGTGTATTTTGTACGTTGTACATCTGGGGCGATAGGCCCTTGGCCCAGGTTTTTCGCAGGGTCGATAACCGTGATATCCGACTTATTGGTGGCCACCCGCATTTGGGTTTCGTTTTGTTTGGAGAGCAGGCTGTTGTACGTCGCCTCTATCATGTTGTAGCCGCGTTCGGCATCTAGGTAACGGCGTTCTTTCTCCGGATAAGCAGTAAGGTTTCGGCTTTCCTGGGCAATATCCCTGTCGATTTTGCTCAGTTCGTTCATATAACTGGCCTGATAATTTCGGAGTGAGCCTGTAGAGTTCCCGCGTGCTTCATTGATCTGGCGGTTGATCTCACGCATCGGTTCCGAATTTGGGGTATAGATCTGGGCAAGTTCTCTGCGTTTCAGGTAGAGTGCTTTCAGTTCAGAAACAGTGGCATTAAAGATACCATCGGAGATCCCGGCGGCATCTGAGCTGATCATCCGATCAAGATTCTGCGAATTCAGGGTGTTGCGGATGCTGTTCAGCGAGTTTATTTTGGTAAGGATCTGTGCTTTCTGGGTTTCGAGCGTTTTAATCCGTTCCAATACTTTTTCATCGCGGTTGGCGATGTCGTAAAGCCCTTCCTTCACCTTCATATTATTAAGTACCGCCGCGCTGGAATCTAACTTTTGGCGAATAGCAGCCAGGTTTTCAACAAGGTAATCTTCTGTATTCTTATCCACGGTATTCTGGTCGATCAACCTTTTTTTCTGTAGCTCGTTTACCGAGGTATTCAGGAAGTTCACCGTTCCGTTGAGGTTATAACCGCTTTTTGAAATAATCATGATCGTGTTGATCTCTTTATCGAAATCTACACTGATGGTAGAGACCAAACTGTTTACCGTATGGTTAACAGTAGAAAGTGTAAGGATGATGTTTTCAAGCTCTATAGTGGTTTTCTGAGGATTTTTAACCAGTTTAAATCTCAGGTTAGGCGTTGTAAACCATTCGTTTACTGTAATGATTTTAGACTTGGGCGCCGGATATTCTGCGATGTAGCTGAAACTTTCGGTTTCGTAGGAATACAGCGATCTGGATTCTTTTTCCTCAGGCAACACCACTTCATACCGGTCTCCCCCTTTTGGGATCAGCGTAATCGGATAATCAACCTGCTGCAGGTGTGTGGGATCAATCTCTAAAAATACAGGCGAATCAAATTTATCCAGATACGTTTGTTTGATGAGCCCTTTGGTAGAATAATTCACATAAAGCCCCAGTTCCTTCACCAAATATTCATTATGCGAGCGCGAAAGAAGCATTTTTTTTAGGTAAACACCGTCCTGGTTGCCATTTTGTCCCCAGATAAAGTTAATGGACTGGTTAGGGGTAAAGTAACTGGCTGTATTATTAGATATACTTAAAGAAAGGCTGGAGGTATATACACGCTGTGCATAATACTTGCTGTACACCCATGAAATGGCATATCCCAAGGCGGCCATGAGCACAAACCAATACCAGTTACGTAAAACGCGGCGCAGGAAACTCTCTACATCAAAAAAAGCAAAACTACCAAACTTTTCCGCTTGAGCTGAATTCTGTTTACCTGTATTTTCTTTAGCGGGAATCATTAAAGTCGCGTTAAGATTAAATAGATTGAAAGTGCGGTGGTAAGTACAGAGACGCCGGTAGTAAGCGTTTGTATAGGGTCTTTACCAAGGCCGTTCAGGTTTTTCGAGCGGGTACTCAGGAAGATTTCGTCGCCGTTCTGTATCCAATAATACGGAGAGTTCATGGAGTCTTCGCGGGTAAGATCCAGCCTCGCGATTTTTATTCCTTCGGGCAGCTTGCGGTGGATGCGGATGTTGGTACGGTCTACAGTCCTGTTCAAACCGCCATTCAAGGCCAATGCTTCGGTGAGTGTGAGTGTATTTTTATGGGCTTTTTTCTCGCCACTGTTTTCAATGGTCTCTACATCTCCCAAAATATAATACGTAATGCCATCGGTATTGAGGCGGACTTCTGATTTTCCTTCCAGAAAATTCTCATTTACCCGGCCTTGTATTTCCTGGGTAATATCTTCCAGCGTCCTTCCCTCAGCCTTTACGTAGCCAATTCCCATGATGTTGATGTCACCTTTGGAGTCCACTTTCAGCCCGTTAAAATAAAAAGTTGCGTTACCACCCTGGTTTCCGCCCTGCACGTTACCACTGGCAGTACCTACTGCCGCCGCCGCAGGCGCATTAAGTGAAGAATAAAACTGTGCGGCATCACCTTTGGGCGTTGTTACGATATTCAGGGTAAGGATGTCATTTTTGGTTACCCTGTACACGGGGATGTTATAGGGGATCAACCCTTCTTCATCAATCACCAGCGTTTCGTTGGGCTGCATGTACCGCACATCTTTGGTAGAGATACAGGAAGTGAGTAGGAATGGGAGTATAATATACAGCAGCTTGGCAGGGTTTTTCATCATCTCAATAAGGTAATTTGTGCAAAAATAACAATTAAATGGTTCTGTTTTTCATTAACAAAAGGGCTTTGGGTAGATAGGCGCCGGCAAACCCCAACAGCATGATTACGGACAGCAATAAATTCACGTCAATATGTCTTAAAAAATAGGCAACTGACACGATAAAAAGGTAATACACTAAAATATAAACGGTACTGCGGCGATGGGTAAGCCCCAGATCGAGCAGCGAATGGTGAATATGGTTGCGGTCTGCCAGAAAAGGAGATTTACCACTGCAAACACGCACCAAAAAGACATTAAGAGTATCTGTGATCGGTAAAATAAGGATCGCCATAGCAATTGCGGGCGCTGATTTCAAATGATAACGCGGCACATCGGGCAGATTTTTATCAATAAAAATATCAATAAAACAAATGGCTGTGAAAGCCAGTAAAAAACCCAAGATCATAGAGCCGGTATCGCCCATGAAAATCTTCAGATTACGGTAATTAGAAAGATTGTAATACAAAAAACCACTCACCGATGCGATGATGACCCCGGAAAGAATTACCAATGGGTAGTTATATTCGCCCAACCGGAAATAACTGATGCCAAACATCGCGCTGCAGAGAATGGAATATCCACCCGCAAGCCCATCAATACCATCAATTAAGTTAAAAGCGTTGATCAGCACAATAAAAGTGAAGATACTGATGCCACAACTAAGGAAATAATTAAGTTCATACACCCCGAAAAGACCGAAAAAACTACGGATCCGCACATCGGAGCCAATTACCATCAAGGCGGTTACAATAAGTTGCGCAAGAAGTTTTTTATAAGCCCGCATGATTACAATATCATCCATCACGCCGATATACAGCAGAATCACAAGCGATGCAAACAGAAATTTATAAAGCTCGAAAAGCTCGAACGCAAAAATAGATGCACATACACCAATAGAATAAAAGATGGCAATCCCGCCCAGATTAGGGATCTTACGTAAATGGGAGCTTCGTACGCCGGGCTCATCCATCAAATTCTTCCGCCGCGATATTTTTATGATGGCCGGTATGGTGTAGAAAGTCAGCAGAAACGCGCATACCATCCCAAAAGCCAGTTTAAAGTAAAACTGCCCGTTTGTAAATGGTATGAGATCTTTAATATGCTCCATCAGTTACCAGATTGCATTCTTATAACGGTCTGTCGTAAAACCGCCACGGTGTCCGTTGCCGCTGCCAAAATAAAAAAACATCGCTATAAAATATATCATAAAGCCGAAATACAGTAATTGTCGCGCGCGCCCGTTTACCGCATATACCAGATTGGTAAGGCAAAACATGGTTAAGAAAAACATATACGCACCCGGTAAACGTACCGCAAAAATCTCATTAGACCGGAAGAAATAAAACAAAGCCAACCCGAATACGGCTAAATTCCGCATGTATTCGTACCACCAAACCTCATCGCAACCTTCTTTATCATAGCGGATTAAAATTACAATAAAAATAAGTTTCACAAGATCATTAAGGCCAGTTTCTACCTGCCCGCCATAGTATTTGTCATCTACATAACCGCTGTACGCACCGGAAATATCTTGCGGCGCCAAAGTACTGAAGAACCCATCCGCCAGGCGATACAACTCCAGCGGAGAAGCGATCAGGGCAATGATCAGCACCCAGAAAATCCTCTTCTGATTCATTGGGATTTTTACGATCCAGTACGCTGGTAGAAAGACGATGGACGTTTTATGAAAACCCAAGGCGATATAAATGCAAAGCAGAAACATTGGCAGATTACGCTCTTTAATGAATTTGAACGAAGCCACACACACCGCAATCCCCAGCCCCTGCCGCATTTGTCCGGAATCTTCAAAGAACATGATAGGCATGAAGTAAAACATAATGGCCAGCGCAGGGAAAGCCACATTTTTATAAATGGTGGTGAACTTCAGCGAAACCGTAATCATCGCCATCACCAATGTCACGATATAGAAAGGCAAACCAAAATCGAAAACCAACTTGTTGATGAGTACAAAAATCCATTCAATCTCTTCGGTATTTGGGCGAAAGAGCGCCTTATCCAATACATCGCCGTACGTCGTATAAATCGCAAAGCCAGAAAAAAGCATCCGGTAGACCGGATAATCCGCCCCCACATCAATCCGTAATCCTACCGCCAAAATAATCAGCAAGGCGGCTATCCAAACGAATACAGACTGTTTTTTTTCAAGCCTAAAGATTTCCATGTAACTCGCCACTGCAAGAAACACAAAAATCAGCATAAAAATGGGGTGCAGGACGGGCATCTAAGAACGGTGGCGCAATAACTTCCGCAGCAGCTTTTCTTGCTTCAGGAAATAGAGTAGGTAATAAATTTTTTTCTTCGTTGGCAAATATAACAGATAATTCTTTTCAAAACGCTGATAACGCAATATTTCTAAAAATGAAAAACCATATTTCGTGCGGTATTTCTTAAATTCTGCAGACATCATCCGATAGAGGACGTCGTCTTTTACCAAGGCCAAATAAGCCAGGAATGTATATACACCTTCCAGTATCTGGAAATTTCGCAACTCCCTGGTCTTATGCGCGTACCTGGATCGCTCAAATGCTGCTGTCACCTCTTCTACTGCATGAAGGATATCTAACCCTTTGGCGGTATGTGTCCTGGTGATCGAATCTGTCCGTTCCAGGTAATTATAGAGATATTCATTGGTATGCGCGATGGTTTTGCATTGTAGCAATAATTGTGGGATTAGTTGGATATCCTCGAAATGAACTCCTTTTTTGAATTTTTTACCATTGAAGAGGTCTTTCCTGAAGATTTTATTACAAGCAAAATAAGAAAGATCCGAAAAGGCTGAGAAATGCTCCTCCAGCACAACCCGCTCCGGCAGTTGAGGTATTTGCGGAAGTTTCTGCCGTACTTTTCCCGTTTCATCAACTTTCTGAAGGTTACAGATGACCATTCCTGCATTGTGTCTTTCGGCCAAACTGTACATTTCAGCAAACATCTGCGCTGCCACCGTATCATCCGAATCTACAAAACCTATATACGCTCCCACCGCATGACGGAGGCCAAAATTCCGGGCATCACTTAAGCCGCCATTTTCCTTAACGAAAGATTTAATAAAAGGATATTTCTGGGCAAACTCATCAATGATTTGCTGTGAGCCATCGGTACTTCCGTCGTTTACAACAATAACTTCAAGACCAGGAAGTGTTTGCCCCACTAAAGAACCTAGGCAGCCCCTGAGGTATTTTTCAACGTTATAAACCGGTACAATAACTGAAACTTTTATCATCATCTGGCAGTTTTGGTCTTGTACAGATAATAATCTTTGCCCAAAGGCCGTATCGTGTAAATCCAGCGGAGCAGCGGCGGCGCGCCCTGATGGATCTTCGCAATCGGATAGGCTTTTACCAACTCATAATGCTGGGAAAAATAGTGTCTATCTTCTTCTGAAAGCCGGTAATAACCACTCCCCGACTCTGCTTTGTGCCCTACGGTCAACAGATAATCAGGCTGATAGGCTTTCACCGTGTTGATCCACCAAAACTGTTCATCTTCGATCATTTGCGCGGTAACTTTCGCATTCACCAGCCCTACTTCATCATAAGTATAGAGTTCGGTATAGAACGGAATGATGCCCGCCGGCTCAAGTAGGATTGAATGTGCAAGCCCGGAGGTATCTTCACTGATTTCCCAGGCAATCGTAAACCGCTGATTTTTTTCCATATAACCGATCGTCCACGACTGCAACATCTGAAACAGATATAAGACCGCAGCGGCACTACCTATCATTAAAGTTTTCTTTCGTGCTGTAAATGGCAGGTACTCTATTAAATAATACAGCATCACCACAAACAGAAACACCCGCGGCAGCCAGTAATACCAATCGAAATACGCTTTCAGGAAAGCAAACAACGTGATTTTCAACAGCGCAAAACCAGTGATCGCCAGCAGGATAATGGCCGCAGTGCGCCCCAAGGCGCGCTTTCTGATGATCCTGGCAATAACATACCCCAAAAACAGCAGAAACAGCACAAAGATCACCAATGTGAACAAAGAGTATTTTTTAATAAGCCCACCATAATACGCCCATTGATAAAGTAGAAACTGCAGGCTATCGTTGGAAATAAGGTTTTTATAGGCGATTTTTTTCGCCGTGATGGTATGATTTACAATCTCCCCGAAATAAACATAGTTAAAACCCACCACACTCCCCAAACCAATGAGACCGCCTAATATATAGGTATAATTAATTTTCCTTGAAATAGCCAGTTCTGCCAAAAAAGCCACTACCAGAAATACTGCGGCATCCAGCCGGGTCCAGAGCAGCAGGATGGGGAAGATAAGAAAAGCCCACCGCATACGCCTGTAAAGCCCGAAATACAGTAACCCGCAATACAAAAAAAACAAGATCCCATACTCCATACCCAACTCTGAGGCGGCTAGCGCGGGCGGCATCATATTCAAAAAAACAACGAACAATGCCTGCTTATAAGGCTTATCCGTAAAAAGGATTCGTGCAAGCCACAATGTTCCTACAGCAAAAAGCGCACTGCTGAACACCAAAAGAGGATAGATAAAGTAGGTACCGAAAATAAGCTGAAAAAAAGCTGAGACCAACACATATAGATGGGTGGTAGAAGCCGAAATCCGCTCTAAACCGTTGAAACCTATCACACCATCGGTCAGCAGGTTACGCGCCACACGCCAGGTAATAAACGCATCCTCCTGAATGTAACCCGTCAACAGCATCGGCAGTTTAATGACCACAGCCAGCAAAACAAGCAAAACAGGATTCAGGCGTTTTTGCAGTAAAAATTTCATCATTCTGTGTTAGTTATCTGCATTTTATGTTTTAAAGAAACGCGCGTTCAGCCTGCCTCTTTTCGCTGCTTCATAATCCTGTGGCGCACACGGCATCAACTTCTCAGGATTTTCATCAGCGCCGAAATACCACAAACCGGTAAAAGTATCGCGCTGAAATGCATATTGCTCATCTTCCACCAACACCCAAAAGGTTTCATACTTTCTTTCTTTCGGGTGCGACCGCTGGATATTGATTCCTTCCACTAAATACCAAATCATTTGCGCCAGAAGCTGCTGATTGAGCTGGTTTTTCTGTGTCGGATGATAATTAAAAATGCCTGTAGCCAGCAGCCGGTCGCTAAGGCCAGCTTCTTTCATGTAAGCGCAGATTTCGCGGCGGTTGAGCCCATTAACCTGCGGATGTACTGAAAATGGCTCACTGAAACTTTCTACCGCGTCACAATTAACCGTCACCAAATCGGCTCGGCGGAAGTAAGGCTCCGTATGTTCGGTAGTATTCATCATATCAGCCAATCTTTTCACTTCAAAGTCTACTTCTTTCATCAGCTTTACTGAATTCGTTTCGTTTAAGTGTTTTTGATATGCCAGATGATGGTAATTTTTTAACGTGAAATGTTTGGAACTGAAGATTCTTGAAAGAAAGTTGAGCTCATCGACATCCCCACCCTGATCGCCCAGCGATACGATATTTGAAACCTGGGTATATTGCAGGTTTTTCCGGTAGGCATTCAGCGCGGAATATAGCGGATAGGCCAGCTCGTTACTGCCACCGATGATGATGGGCAGCGCGTTCTTTTGAAGACACGTGGTTACGATTTCTTCCAGAATATAATGCGTGTCCTGAATGGTTTTCCCTGAAATCAGATCTCCTAAATCGCAAATCGGCAAAGTAAAATCGAGTTTTGATAATTGATACAGCTCTTGCCGAACACCTGTAAAATCTGCATTGATGGCTGCTGAAATCGCCGCGCCACGGTAATCTGTACAAAAAATAAGTACGAGGCCACCTTCTTTAATTTCAGAATGAACCAAACTGCCAAGCTGCCATTTTTCGGTGGTGATTTTTGCCGGGGGAACCAAAACGTCTTCCAGATGCATGATTATTTTTTTAATGATAGAGATGACAAAAATAAACAAAATAGCCACCTAAACTCTTGTAATAATCGAAAAAACCGCCCAGAAATACTTCCGAACGGTTCTTTTGACATGAAAAATCAACTATTATTCTTTAATGAGTTTTTTACTTGCTACAGTACCATCCTCCAGCGTTAGTTTTAGGAGATAATTTCCTTTCTGTAATCCTGAGGCATTCACTTTTTGGTTATTTGACTTCCCTTGTTGCAAAAGTTTCCCGCTGAAGTCATAGATCTCATAACTCGCGTTTTGGGTAATATTAAAAATCTCTCTAAAAGGATTTGGATATACCTGTAGCTGTGCAGATTGTACAGGGGTGGCTTTCGGTACAGATGGCGTAGGCGTATATGGTTTGGTAGCCTGCGCTGGGGTGCCTAGCAGCCGTTTCTCATCTTTGGCACATCTTACACTAAGCCCAGCCTGAGGATAAACGCCCGTCCCGGTCTGCATTTTATCTCCCTGAAACTGAATGGCGAGGGCAAAACCGGTATCCAGATCAGCCATGGCGGCAGTCCACACACCTGATCTGTTCAAAGTCATTTTGGCATCACCAAGTTCCCCACGAATCCCATCATTCGGATAATGACCGTGGCTGTAAGTTGAATTTTCAAACTTCCAACCGTTCGTATGGGCAGTACCGCCATAGTAAGTGCCTACACTATGCCACTGATCCTGAATGACACCGGGTTTCCCATAAGCATCTGCCCGATAACCATTGTACCAGGGCGATGATCCCTTAGACCCATTGTAAAGATTCACCAGAGAAACATCGGGTACGCGCCAACCTTCAGGACACGGGTCGAAGGGCGATTTCTTGCCGCCGTGGCCCCAGCGCTCCGCTGCTTTACCCTTCTCGTCCGACACCCAGTCACGGACTTTTGTCAGGTCATTGGCATAATGGTTACCACCATCATATATATTCCCCGTGCCCGGACGGTACATGAATTTAAGCGGATTCTGTACAGCATACAGCATATTTTTATTCACGCCCGAGTTAGGCACACTATAAATATTATATGGCACAGTGAATGTGTTATCGTAAGTAGTCCCGTTAATTTCTGCCAAAGGGTTGTTGGCGCCACCCGCAACAGGCGGAAAAGCAGGATTATTGCCTACACCGATAAATATGCGTGAGGAATTTCCGGCAACGAAATTTGGGATGGGATCTTTTCTGCCCCACTGGTAATGTAATCCGTTGGCTTTGCCACTTTCAATATCAGCAGAGATGGCGCCTAAGTTACGGTCCATAAAAACAGTGGTAAGCGGCGGAAGTTTGCTTTGCGTAGCATTTATGAAATTGTACTGTACCGGCAAAGGAGTTTCCGTGGTATAGGAAATGGTATTTTTGGTAGGATCTTCCTCGGCAGACCAGAGGTGCCAGCTCCACAACACAGGATCCTCAATACTGTTTTGATGTAGAGAGATTACCGCATTTCCTTTGATCTGTGGGTTTAATGAAACGGTAATGAAGGATCTCTGAAGTTCCGTAGTGTGTTTCATGATACTTACACTTTTCACCAACCCAGGATCGGTTGTCCATAAAACGCGGGCTACCAAATTGGTTACTGGCAGCTTTTCACCATCGGTAAGCACTTGGCTGTACACTGCAAAAGCTTTATTCACAGGAATCGCCAGCATGGTTTGATTGGTAATGATATAAGAGTTCGGGTTATTCAATCCTTCTACATCAACTTTTTGATTAGCGGTGATGTATTCAGTCGAAAAATCACCAATTAATGCTAAGTTGGGATCTTTCATACATCTTACTGCATTTCCAGAGCGTGTTGGGTTGGTTTGGTTATTAAAAACAGCATGTAATCCCACACTCGTACTGTTGCGGTGCGGATCTGAAATCATTGAGAAAATTCTGGCTCCGTCATACGCATAAGTTGAGCTCCACCATCCACCGTTTGCCGCATTGTCCTGAAACATCACCCCAACCGGCGCATTAGGAGATACTGAATTTGGATAATATACATAAGCGCCAGGAACTGGCAGCAGGCCTATGTTACGTTCTCCGCCGTTAGCCTCCCCGAAATCCATACCTAGGCCTGGATATACTTTAATACCGTTCAGGTGTGGATTTACCGCATCCGGAAACAGTTGACGGTTATTTACATTGGTATCCGCATTGTTCCAATCTCCTTTCTTACCGAAAAATGCCAGATTGTTGTTCTGTGTTTCCCGACCGTAGTAAGAGGGAATTCGCCAGCCGCTTGGGCAGGGATCAAGTTCGGATTTCAGTTCATACGAAAGGCTTTCTTTACTTAAAGCGGCATTAGAGCTGTTGCCGTTACTGTTCGCGCCTTTGGCATTATCAGACCAAAGATCCCATGTCACATAAGAAGGACTAGCGCCAGGGACTTTATACCGGCTGCTCGAAAACCAGTTACCACCCGTATCCGTATTGATAATGTACGTCATCGGATTATTAACCGAATACTTCATGTTCTTTTCAATCTCATTATAAGGACGAACCTTCACAGGGATTGTATTTACCGGATCTACTTGCGGGTGTTTCAGCTCGCCCACCTCACCGGAAACCGCATAATACTGGGCATCTTTATAGATAAGCGGCGGGAATGGATCCTTACGTCCCCATTCGTACATCAAACCACCGGATTTGTGCCAGTCGTGCCCTAAAAAATCATAAGACACCGCCCCCAGGTTACGGTCCATATAAGTGATAGCGACTGGGTTACCATTGATGTCGGTTTCAGTGCCATGTCCGTAATTAACTCCGTTTGTAGGATTATCGGTTACCCACACGTGCCAGCTCCAGTAAATAACACCATCTACTTTAAAGGCCACCACGGCGTTTCCTTTGCCCCTGCCTTTTTGTATCTGTACTTTGATCTTTGCATCTGAAGGTGTAGCGCCCGGCTCGATGCTGACTGATTGCACCAACCCCGGAACATCTTCCCAGTGAAGCGTAGCCGATTGTTGCCCCGGTGGTATGGGGGTTGAAGCACCTGAAGTCTTCAGATACTCATACTGAGCCCACATATCGTAAGCTTTTTTAACAGGGATGTAAAGACCACTGTAATTATTGATTGTGGCCTGCTCTACATCATAAATATAACTGTTGGGAGCTTTGGTATAATTTAACTTTTGTGTATATGCCAAATTTGCCAAAAGGCAAAATGCTAACAGATGAATTTTTGTCATGATAAAAAAATTTTCAAACGTAATTGTTGGAAATTTTTTTTACATCTTTTGTGTTGTTTTTCTTAAAAACTAAGAGTTTGTGTTTTTAATTTTTTTCATCTGTGTGTGGGGACAAATATATACATATTCACCAAATATTTTACATGTAATGATAATTTTCAGTAAATTTTTTTTACTAAATACGACAAAATCATCCTGTTTATATTTTTTACAACTGCTTGTAAATTAATACAAACGACCGCCAGTAAATACTTTAGAGCAATTTAATAAAGAAAATATTTTTCGGCATAATTAAAATTTAAATTTATAATTTTCTTTAATAAAATCACTTTTTAACATGGAAAATGTACAAAATACCTCGTGCTACAACCATAGGTTAAACATATGTTTAACATAATAATATTGTAGATCATATTTTTTTTAAATGTAATTAAAAATTCAATTAAAAAAAGAAAAATGTGAGTTTCATCACGAAAAAATTATCAGAAAGCGCAATCCGTTGAAGAACTGCACAAAAAATACGCCTCTGTAAAGGAGGCGTTAGGTTTTTATTTTTTTGCTGCTGGCTTTTTAGCGGCCGGTTTTTTAGCTGCGGCTTTCTTAACAGCGGGTTTTTTCTTCGGTTTTTCTTTGAAGGCGTTTTTATCCTGTGCGGTGATCCACTTTTTCACCTCTTCTAAACTTACTTCCGCAAGTTCTTCAGCGGTATATTTTTCATCTTTCTTGTTCTTCGGTATTTTAAACATTGTTTTGCCGAATTTGATGAAAGGTCCCCAGCGCCCATTTTCGATAGAAATTTTTTCGTCTTCCCACTGGCGGATGTACCTGTTGGCTTCTTTTTCGAGTTTCGCATCAATAAGTTCATTGATGTCGCTCTGTGAAAGATGGTCAAAATCGTATCGTTTCGGCACATTGATGAAAAGCGACTGATATTTAATGAAAGGCCCGAACCTACCGGTCCCTTTTGTTACCGGTTCGCCTTTATACGTAGCGATAGGCGCGTCGGCGGCCTGTTTCTCACGGATGATTTCTTCCGCCCTTTCCTGGGTGACAGATAAAGGATCTTCCCCTTTTGGGATGCTTATGAAGGTTTCGCCCCATTTTACATAGGGCCCGAATCGGCCGACACCTACAGAAACCGGTTGCCCCTCGAATTCTTGCAGGTCGAAAGGTACTTTGAAAAGCTCCAACGCGTCTTCGAGTGTAATGGTGGCAATATTCATCGACGGTGGAACACTCGCAAAACAGGTTTTTCCTCATCATCCTGTTCGCCAATTTGCACCATCGGCCCAAACCGACCGATCCGTACGATAACATTTTTGCCAGATTTGGGATCTATACCCAAAATACGCTCGCCATTCGCGCGGTCTGCGTTTTCTTCTACATGCTCAATCTTCGGATGAAAATCTTTATAGAAACCTTGCAGCACTTCTTTCCATTTTTCGTCGCCGCTTGCTATCTCATCAAAATCCTGCTCTACTTTTGCCGTAAAGCCATAATCTAGGATTTCCGCAAAATTGCTGGTTAAAAAATCGTTTACGACTTCGCCGATATCGGTGGGTAGGAATTTATTTTTATCGCCTCCGTATTTTTCGGTGAGCACCTGTTTGCTGATGCCGTTTTTACCAAGTGTGATTTTCAGGATTTCGCGCTCCTGAGGTATCACTTCACGTTTATCAACATACGCTCGGTTCTGGATCGTCTGTATGGTTGGTGCATATGTGGAAGGTCTGCCAATCCCGAGTTCTTCAAGTTTTTTCACCAAAGCGGCTTCAGTATATCTTGCGGGCGGGCGGGTAAACTTCTCTGTAGCAAGAATTTCCTTATAGTTCAGTGTTTCGCCTACTTCTACTTTTGGCAGTAGTTTATCAGTAATTTCATCGCTCTCTTCTTCATTTTTAAGGATGCCGTATGCTTTTAAGAAACCATCAAAAACCAGCACTTCCCCTTGGGCTTCAAAATGCTGGGGAAGTTGTGGATGACCAATCTCTATCACAGTCTTCTCAATTTGCGCATTCGCCATCTGAGAGGCGAGTGTTCGTTTATAAATAAGTTGATAAAGCTTATTCAGTTGTACGTCACCAATGTTTTTAACAGAAAAATCTGTAGGTCGTATGGCTTCGTGCGCTTCCTGTGCTGAAGCGGATTTGGTGGTATAGTTTCTTGGTTTTGAATATGCTTCACCATATTCTGAGATGATTTGTGCTTTCGCTCCGTTGATGGCTTCTTGGGAAAGATTTACAGAGTCGGTTCTCATATAAGTAATGTAACCTTCTTCATACAGCCGTTGCGCGACACGCATGGTAGTGGTAACGCCATATCCCAAGCGGTTACTGGCCTCCTGCTGCAGGGTAGATGTTGTAAATGGTGCGGAAGCTGACCTGGTGCCGGGTTTGGTTTCTACACGAAGTACTTGGAAGTCTTTCCCTTGTGCGGATTTCAGGAAGGCATCAGCCTCGGTTTCCACAGCAAAATCTTTTTTAAGTTTGGCGGCGATTTGTTGTTTTTGACTATTAATGAAAGTCCCTTCCACACGGAATGATGACTTCGGCTGGAAATCACGGATCTCATGCTCTCGTTCTACCACCAGCCTTACCGCTACGGATTGTACACGGCCTGCGGAAAGTCCTGTTTTCACTTTCTTCCAAAGCACAGGCGACATTTCGAAACCTACAATCCTATCCAACACCCGCCTTGCCTGTTGTGCGTTTACTAAATTCTGGTCTATATTCCGTGGATTCTCAATGGCTTTTAAGATGGCATTTTTTGTAATCTCATGAAAAACGATTCTTTTTGTCTGTTTTTCATCAAGTTTCAGTTCCTGCGCCAGATGCCAAGCAATGGCTTCTCCCTCGCGGTCCTCATCGGAGGCCAGCCATACTGTATCGGCTTTCTTTACCGCGGCTTTCAGTTCGGTAACCAGCTTCTTTTTATCTGCGGACACCTCGTAATCGGGCGTAAAAGTCTCGAGGTTGATCCCCATCCCCTTCTTTGGCAAATCGCGGATGTGCCCGAAACTGGACTTTACCTCGAAATCCTTCCCAAGGTACTTCTGAATGGTCTTCGCCTTAGCTGGAGACTCTACAATTACGAGATTTTTTGCCATTTAGTAAATTTTTGCAAAAGTAGAAGTTTTTTTTTAAAGCTTCGGTACGGGGCTTCCGCATGAGCTCCACGCCTATCCCGAAAATCCTTGCAGAAACTGGTTTTAACGCTAATTCTCCGCAAGTTACCTTTCCTTATATATCTTCTAAAAAATAAAAGATGTACATTTACCTAAATAAAACCAATGCCAAATTTATTTGAGGCTATCATAGAGCGCGATGCCTACAGCAGTATTCTGTATGTGGTGCTTGGCGGCCTGTTTTTGCTTACGGTGTTTCATTTGGCGATATTCTTCCAGAACCGGAACCGCACTTACCTCCTCTACAGTTCTTACACATTTTTTTCACTGCTGGCATATATCCCGGTAGCTGAAAGTGGTTTTATAGCCACCGCCGCCTCGATGCTGGGGATCGGCCAATATTCTAAAGTGGTGTTTACCATTGTCTTTAACTGTATTTATTTTTTCTTTTTCGCTGATTTCCTGAATATCAGAAATGCGAACATCGGCTGGTACCGTATCATTGTTTATCCGCCCGCGGTGCTTGTCTTATTGGCTTTTACAGCTTTAGGATTGTATAGCATCGCAGGAATTGATGTGATTTATGACTTTAAAAACATATTTATTGCAATTATCACCGCACACACCGCACTGTCTTTTTATCTGCTTACCAAACTTAAAAACAACCTCAAGCACTATATTGTTTTCGGCGGCCTGGTGCTTTTCGTGTGTTCGGTAATCGGCATTCAGCAAATCCGTGAGTTGCCATGGCTCAACCTTAGCAGGAAAATGGGCGATTTCATTTATTTCATCGGTCTTTTTGTGGAAAATATGGCTTTTTCTCTTGCTTTAGGCCACAAACAAAAGATCACCCATGACCAAAAGATCGCTTACCAGAAAGATTTGGTCGCAGAGCTACAGAAGAACGAAAGCCTGAAGGAAAAGATAAACAGTGATAACGAGAAGAGGTTAAAAGTACAAAATGAACAGATTAAATATCTACAGGAAATCAGCGACCTGAAGCTTGCCGTTCTGCAAAGCCAGATGAATCCGCATTTCATCTTCAACGCATTGAATTCCATTAAATATTGCATCCTAGAAAATGATACCGATAAGGCTGTAAATTACCTTACGAAGTTTTCTAAAATCATGCGGACGATCCTTATCGCCTCGAAGATGAAGGATTTCACGCTTTCCCAGGAATTGCATACCCTGCAATTATATGTGGACATTGAGAATCTGCGGTTTACCGACATCCTGTTCGATATCAGCATCAACCCGGCCATCAACCCGGAAGAAGTCAAACTACCACCTTTGGTTCTTCAACCTTTTATCGAAAACGCCATCCTGCACGGCATCGCCTTGGTAGAGGACAAAAAAATCAGTCTGCAAATTTATCCGGAAAACGACCTGATAAAGATTATGATTTCCGATAACGGTATCGGCAGAGAAAAAGCCGCATTATTAAAGTCATCCGGCAATACGCCAACCAAATCTTTTGGGGTAGATATCGCCTGCGAGATGTTAGGCAATTACTTCAAGCCACAACCATTCTCCGTTAATTATACCGACTTGTACACGCATGGCAAACCAGCAGGGACACAAGTCCTCATCACCCTTCCACGGCACATAAATCCATCACAAACACCACTCGAATCACCGAAAAAATCCTTATATTCGCAAACTTAATTAATTAGGATCATTCTATTTGAACTCGCTGTAAATGAAGAAGTTTAACGAATATAAAAACCTGGATCTCACTGCGGTTGCAGAAAATGTTTCGCAGTTTTGGAACACCAATCAAACCTTTAAAAAATCGGTTGAGATCCGCCAGGGCCAGCCGGAGTATGTTTTCTATGAAGGTCCGCCCTCAGCGAACGGGATGCCCGGCATCCACCACGTGATGGCGCGCGCGCTGAAGGATATCTTCTGCCGCTACCAAACCCAAAACGGAAAGCAGGTTTTCCGAAAAGCGGGCTGGGATACGCACGGCTTACCAATAGAACTCGGCGTTGAAAAGGAACTTGGAATTACTAAAGAAGACATCGGGACGAAGATTTCGGTGGAAGAATACAACCAGGCGTGCCGCAATGCGGTGATGCGCTACACTGATGTTTGGAATGACCTTACCGAAAAGATCGGTTATTGGGTTGATCTTGATGATCCCTACATCACCTACGAACCCAAATACATGGAAACCGTTTGGTGGCTTCTGAAGCAGCTTTACGATAAAAACCTGCTTTATAAAGGGTACACCATCCAGCCCTATTCACCGAAAGCAGGCACGGGTTTAAGTTCACACGAACTGAACCAGCCGGGAACGTACCGCGATGTTTCGGACACAACGGTGGTTGCGCAGTTCAAGGTCAAAACATTGTCTGCAAAAGCAGCGGAAAAATTTGGTTTAAATAAGCCTGAAAGCACGATTGATACAGACCAAATCGCTGGCGCGACTTGCGGCGGCGCACTGCATTGGGCGGAATTTGATAACGAGAACCAAGAAACAAGAACCAAGAATCAAGAGCCAATTCACATTCTGGCATGGACCACTACTCCGTGGACATTACCTTCGAACACTGCGCTTGCGGTTGGGAAAGACATTGAATATGTGTTGGTTAAAACTTTCAATCAATACACTTTTGAGCCAATCAATATTATCTTAGCTAAAGCATTGGTTCAGAAGAACTTTGGTAAGAAATACGCAGAAGCAACAAGCGAAGATTTCGCTAATTATACTTCCGAAACCAAAGTAATTCCTTATCAAATTCTTGCTGAATTTACCGGCGAAGATTTAGCCGGAACAGAATACGAGCAATTAATTCCGTGGTTTTCACCTGCGGAAAATCCCGAAAATGCTTTCAGAGTCATCATCGGCGATTTTGTCACGACAGAAGACGGAACGGGGATCGTCCACATCGCGCCAACTTTCGGTGCAGATGACGCGCGCGTGGGCAAAGAAAACGACATTCCGCCAATGTTGGTAAAAGATGCGAACGGCAACCTTGTGCCTTTGGTTGATCTTCAGGGAAGATTTATTTCAGGTGGAAATACGCCTGAACTTTTCGCCGGAAAATACATTAAAAACGAATATTACGACAAAGGAACCGCTCCAGAGAAATCCTGGGATGTGGAACTTGCGATACTTTTAAAGACTGAAAATAAAGCTTTTAAAGTAGAAAAATACGTCCACAGCTATCCGCATTGCTGGAGGACCGATAAACCTGTGCTCTATTATCCGTTGGATTCTTGGTTTGTAAAAATGACCGCGGTAAAGAACCGTCTGGTAGAACTCAACGAAACCATCAACTGGAAACCGAAATCTACCGGTGAAGGACGTTTTGCCAACTGGCTCGAAAACGTAAACGACTGGAATCTTTCGCGCTCAAGATATTGGGGAATCCCTTTGCCGATTTGGCGTACCGAAGATTTAAAAGAAGAAATCATTATCGGTTCTGTGGAAGAATTGATGACTGAAATTCAGAAATCGATTGACGCTGGTTTCATGACTGAAAATCCATTCAAAGGATTCGAAATCGGAAACATGTCGAAAGAAAACTACGCAAAAATAGATCTACACAAAAATATTGTGGACGGAATCACTTTGGTTTCACCTTCCGGAAAGCCAATGAAACGTGAAAGTGACCTTATCGATGTTTGGTTTGATTCGGGTTCGATGCCTTATGCGCAGCTGCATTATCCGTTCGAAAACAAGGAGTTGATCGATCAAAACAAAGCTTTCCCGGCAGATTTTATCGCGGAAGGCGTTGATCAGACCAGAGGTTGGTTCTATACGCTGCATGCGATTGGTACCGCAGTCTTCGATTCTGTTGCCTATAAAAATGTAATGTCGAACGGTTTGGTTCTGGACAAAAACGGCCAGAAAATGTCGAAAAGACTCGGCAATGCCGTTGACCCGTTTGAAACTTTAAAGAAATACGGTCCTGATGCTACGCGCTGGTACATGATTTCAAACGCAAACCCGTGGGAAAACCTCAAGTTTGATGTGGAAGGAATCGATGAAGTACGCCGGAAATTCTTCGGGACACTTTATAATACGTACTCGTTCTTTGCGTTGTACGCCAATGTTGACGGATTTAATTATTCCGAAAAAGACATTGAAAACCGGCCGGAAATCGACCGCTGGATCCTTTCGGAACTGAATCTTTTGGTAAAAGATGTCACCGAATTTTACAATGATTACGAGCCAACGAAAGTAGTGCGCGCCATCAATAATTTCGTTAATGACAATTTAAGTAACTGGTACGTAAGGCTTTGCAGAAGGCGATTCTGGAAGGGAGATTACACCGATGACAAGATTTCGGCCTACCAAACGCTCTACACTTGCCTGGAAACTGTAGCAAAAATTGCGGCTCCTATCGCGCCTTTCTTCATGGATCAGCTTTATCAGGACCTGAACAAAATCACCGGTAAAGATGAGGCTGAATCTGTACATTTAACAGATTTCCCACAAGCCGATGAAGCACTTATCGACCAGGATCTGGTTGAAAAAACGCATTTGGCACAGCAGATTACATCGATGGTTTTCTCTTTAAGAAAAAAAGAAAACATCAAAGTCCGCCAGCCACTACAGAAGGTGATGATTCCGGTACTTGACGCTAAAACGGAAGCGCAGATCAAAGCAGTTTCAGACCTTATAAAACAGGAAGTAAACGTGAAGGAACTTCAGCTGATCAACGCGGATGAAGCCTCGCATCTTATTGTAAAACAGATCAAACCCAATTTTAAAACTTTAGGGTCGAAGCTCGGGAAAGATATGAAAACGGTGGGTGCCGAAATCACTTCGATGACTTCCGAACAGATCGCGGATTTTGAAAAAGAAGGCAAAATGACCATTGGCGGACACGAAATAACGCTCGCCGATGTGGAGATTTTAACTAAAGATATCCCCGGATGGACGGTCGCCAGCGAAGGAAAAACAACTGTGGCATTAGATTTGACACTGACGGAAGAATTAAAATCTGAAGGAATCGCGCGCGAATTTGTAAACAGAATTCAGAATTTAAGGAAAGACAAAAATTTCGAGTTAACCGATAGAATTTCAATTGAAATAGAACCGCGTTCGCCCTTTGAAAATGAGTTGCTGGCGAACAAAGCATATATTTCGGAAGAAGTATTGTCGGATAAAATAGAAATTGTAAATTCACTCTCAATTTTTGACGAAATAGAAATTGATGAAAAGAAATTCAAGGTAAATATTAACAAAATGTGATGATGCGGGAATAGGTTAGTAATAATGAATAACCTGTTATCAAATTAACTCATGACCTAAATTCAAGTATTATGGCAGAAGAAAGACAACGCTACAGTGACGCTGATTTGAAAGAGTTCAAAGAACTGATTCAACAAAAAATAGATAAAGCAGAAAAAGACCTCATGCTGATCCGCGAAAGCTTCATCAACGACCAAAACAACGGTACTGATGATACTTCGCCCACCTTCAAAGCATTCGAGGAAGGCGCAGAAACCTTAAGCAAGGAACAGAATGCAATCCTTGCCGGACGCCAGGAAAAGTTCGTGCGCGACCTTAAGAACGCCCTGATCCGTATTGAAAACAAAACCTACGGAATTTGCCGTGTAACTGGTAAACTGATCGGTAAAGACCGACTGAGGGCTGTACCACACGCTACCCTAAGCATTGAGGCGAAAAATCTGCAACGCTAATATCCTCACAAAAAATTTATTAGGTTTATGATGCAACTGACAATCAACCGCATTATAAACCTATTTAATTAAAAAAGACAGGCAGTTTTGGAGGCCATTCTCATCCTTGCGGCAGTCGCTATCATTTTTCTTTTCTTTAGAAAACGTATCCGACGGAGTACTTCCGGAACGGTGAAAAAGTACGTGAGTCCCGACGATCAGTTTAACGCTGAAAGAAGGGAAAGAGAACTCGAAATTGACCGACTGTTAGGAAAAATGAGCGAAAATGGCACGGACGACCTAACGCCGAAAGACAAAAAACGCCTCGAAGAACTCTCAAAAAAAATTAAATAATGGAATCATTAATCGTTCATCCCAAAAACCAGATGGAACTGAACGCGCTGAAAAGCGTGATGAAAGATATGGGAATACGGTACGAAAAATTTCACACCAGAAATACCAAAAGCCAGAGCAGCGCACCGCGCACCGCTCCCAAAACACCTAAAAACCACAAAGACAAACCCAAGAACGAACAGTAATGAAGAAGATCGCACTTATTACCTTCATCATTCTGTTGGCCGATCAATTGTCTAAATTTTACATTAAAACCAACTTCCACCTTGGCGAAAGCGTGGATGTATTACCGGGCTTTAAGCTCACCTTTGTAGAGAATCCTGGCATGGCTTATGGCCTGCATTTCGGGGGCCTTTTAGGTAAGTATGCGTTGGTAATCCTCAGGATCTTCCTTATTGGCGGGATGATCTATCTCTTCCGGAAGTGGCTCAAAGAAGGTATCCATAGCAATTACCTGCTGATCCCAATGGCCATGATTTTCGCGGGTGCCATCGGAAATCTTATCGACGGAATGTTTTACGGACTTATTTTTGACAGCGGCACCATGTACGACGAATCAGTAAACCGCTGGATTGATTATGGTGGGATATCTAAAGTAGTACCTTTCGGCGAGGGATATTCGCACTTCATGAAGGGCTGCGTGGTCGATATGCTGCACTTCCCGCTGGTAGATTGGTGGGTACCCGAAAGCTGGCCGATCATTGGTGGCAAACATGTTGAGTTCTTTAGATACATTTTTAACATTGCAGATTCTGCCATTACCGTTGGGGGGCTACTGCTGTTAATCTTTCGCAAAAAAGCGTTCCCGGAAGGGTTCGATCTATAAAAATCACTTACCAATCCCCGAAATCACCCGGGGATTTTTCATTCGCTGAATAATTGCTTATTTTTGTGATTACCGCTGGTTTACAAACTTATTACAACATATATGTCAAGAATACTTACAGGCATACAGTCTACAGGCACACCACATTTAGGCAACCTGCTGGGCGCCATCATCCCCGCCATTGAACTTTCTAAAAAAACCGAGAACGAATCTTTCCTCTTCATCGCCAATCTGCATTCTTTAACACAGATTAAGAACGCCGAAGAACTTAAACAAAACACCTACGAAATCGCAGCGGCCTGGCTTGCCTGCGGTCTTGATACAGAAAAAACATTTTTCTACAGGCAAAGCGACATCCCGGAGGTATGCGAACTTTCATGGTATCTTTCATGTTTTTTCCCCTATCAAAGGCTTACCCTCGCGCATTCCTTTAAAGATAAAGCCGACCGTTTAGAAGATGTAAATGCCGGGCTTTTCACCTATCCGGTACTGATGGCCGCTGATATTTTGCTTTACGATGCCGAAGTGGTGCCAGTGGGCAAAGACCAACTTCAGCACCTGGAAATGGCAAGAGACATGGGCGCCCGCTTCAATCATCAGATGGGTGAGGTATTTGTGTTACCGAATGCTGAGCTGCAGGAAGACACGAAATATGTTCCTGGTACGGACGGAAATAAAATGTCGAAGTCAAGAGGCAACATCATCAACATTTTTCTGCCGGAAAAACAGCTGAAAAAACAGATCATGAGCATCGAGACAGATTCTAAGAGCCTGGAAGAACCCAAAGATCCTGCAACCGACAAAGTTTTCGCGATATACAAACTTATCGCTTCCGCGGAGCAAACGAAAGAGCTTGAACAGAAGTATCTTGCCGGAAACTTTGGCTATGGCCACGCGAAAACTGAACTGCTGAATTTGATTTTAGATAAGTTTAAAAAAGAGCGCGAAAGCTATACCTATTATCTGGAAAACCTGCCCGAACTAGAGGCTAAACTGCAACAGGGCGCCGAAAAAACCAGGGAAATTGCAGCCAAAACACTGGCACGTGTGAGGGCCAGCTTAGGCGTCTGAACATGGGGCTTCGCAAGGGTATATAAAAACATACGTACGTTTCATGAAACGTACATATGTTTTTGGTAAAACGTCCGTATGTTTTTAGTAAAACGTGCGGACGTTTTTTATCCGTTCATTAGAGCAAGTGCTTAATTTCAGTCAGATGTTTTATTACCTGCACGTCTTCAGCCTCATAATTATCTTGAAATACATCGAAGAAAATAACCTGCAAACCGAAGGATTTCGCGCCTTCTATATCGGCGATCCAGTCATCACCAATCATCATGCTCTCTCCTTTTATTGCGCCGGCTTTCTTTAAGGCATAATCGTAGATTTCGGGGTTTGGTTTCCGAACATTTATTTCATCTGCGCTGGTAATGGTCTGGAAGTAATTCTTAATGCCAGAAAGTTCGCATTTCCTGTACGTCACTTCCTCGAAACCGTTGGAAAGGATGTGCAGTGTGTAACCTTTGGCCGAAAGATATTCCAACAACTGGAAGGCGCCATCTACCAGGTCATTATAATTAAGTATCTCATCAAGAAAATTACGTTCAAAGGTGTCGGCGAGCGCCTGGTCATCAATCCCAAAGAAAAGTAGCGAATCGTAAAAGCGGTGCGCGCGCAGGTATTCTTTATCAATTTCGCCATCGCGGATCTGCTCCCAAAGCCGTTCGTTTATGGTAAAATATTCTTTATGGAACTCTTCGAAGGGCAAGCTGTATTTTTTATATACGTCTTCTCTTTTATAGATGTCTTTTAGGGTAAGATAAGCGTTCCGGCGGTGGTCCCAAAGGGTATTATCGAGGTCAAAAAAAATGTGCTGAATTTTCATACAGCACAAATTTAGGGAATTTAAATTTTAGTTCTTCGCAATCACCTCGCTCTTATAGGGCGTTTTGAGGATTGCGATGCTTTTTGAGAAACGAAGCAGGAAATCAACGGTTTGCTTTTTGGGTTTCAAAAGTTTTTCGTTTAAGGTGTCATTTTTTTTCATAGGCAATGTGTCATTTACCTAAAAAACGAAAAAACCTTTAAAATATTATTACCGCGTTAAAATTATGCGGTGTTCTTCCATGATCTTGCGTAGGTTGATGAGGGCGTAGCGCACGCGGCCCAAAGTGGTATTGATACTGCTTCCGGTATGATCTGCAATTTCCTTGAAACTTAGCCCATCGAAAAAGCGGAGTTTGATGACTTCTTGCTGGTTCTCTGGCAGATACACCAACATCCTTGTAAGGTCATCCTTTATTTGTTGGCTAATCAGCCTTTCTTCAATATTTTCTTCTTTGCCTGCAAGTAAATCGAAAATAGAGAATTCATCGTTCTCATAAGATGTTTCGGAGACTTTGACCTGCTTGGCTTTTAGCCTGAAATGGTCTATAATAAGGTTATGGGCGATTCTTTTTGCCCATAGGATGAATTTGCCTTCTTCGTTATAACGCCCTTCCTTCAGCGTAACGATAATCTTCATGAAGGTATCCTGAAATATGTCGTTCGCCAAATCTTCATCCATCAATTTATAGAAGATGAAAGAGAAAAGGTCTTTTTGGTGTCTCTCAATGAGTATGGCGAGGGCTTTTTCGCTGCCACTTCGGTATTCGGAGATCAACCGGCTATCTGGTTGTGTGTTCATGACTTTCTTCTGTTTTAACCCAAAACGGTGTTCCGGCGCGGGCCGGTGTTGATTGTAAGTATTAAGTAAGAAGTAAAAGTTTTATCCGATAGCGATTGATTTAACGATTGTAAAATTAAGCAAAAAGTTAATACTTTGTTAATATTTATAAATATTTCATATAAATATATTACTCTGCCAGGTCCTGTAGCATCACCAACGGTAAATTGATGGTGAAATTAAAATTGAAGCCTTTCAGTTCTTTACCATTGATCCCTTGTTTATCGAAAGAAAATGCATAACCGCCCGTAAGGTCTATCAGCCCGAGTAGCGTAACCCCTATCTTTGGAGCGATATATTTGGTAGTCACCTCCGTGCCGGCCAAAAAATAATAGGAATGATAAAGATCTACATTTCTTTCAAAATTCAGCAGGATGTCCCCCTGTAGTTTTGGCAAGATGGCAAATTCGCCGTTAGAAGAACCCATCAATGCGGCTGCACCCAGCCGATATACTACATCATCTGTCTTTAAAAAAAGTAACCTGCCGCCCACTTCGCCAAAACTCATGTTCTGGTAAGCATATCCTGCATGTACCAACTTGTGCACGGTAAGCTGCGCCTTGCTCAAATTACTGAAACACAACATCATAAACGCCAAAACTGCAATAATGTTCTTCATAAGTTAGATTAAGAATTGGTGGTAAAGTTAAAAAAAACTGCTTTACCTTTTGATAAAGCAGTTGGTTTTTCATTATAATGCGAAAGCCTGTTTGATATCATCTACACGGTCGAGTTTCTCCCATGTGAAGAACTCCAGGTCCTTGACGGTTTTTTGATTGTGCTTACCGATATTAAATGTTTTATCGGCTACATAATAATTACGGCCCATATGCCCATAAGAAGCTGTCTCCTGATAAATAGGGTTCCTGAGTTTCAAATTCTGTTCAATGGCATAAGGTCGCAAATCGAAAATCGTTTTCAATTTTTCGGCGATTTCACCATCGGTAAGGTTTACTTTTGAAGTTCCGTAGGTCGTCACGAAAAGCCCGCAGGGTTCTGCCACACCAATCGCGTAAGAAACCTGTACCAACACCTCATCTGCCACGCCTGCCGCGACCAGATTTTTTGCGATATGGCGTGTAGCGTAGGCTGCGCTGCGGTCAACCTTTGATGGGTCTTTCCCCGAAAAGGCGCCACCACCGTGGGCTCCTTTACCACCGTAAGTGTCAACGATGATTTTTCTGCCGGTAAGACCGGTATCGCCATGTGGCCCACCGATTACGAATTTGCCGGTCGGGTTGATATGGTACTTGATCTGATCATTAAAGAGTGCCTGTATCTCAGGTTTTTGTGCTGCCCGAACTTTCGGGATCAAGATATCGATGATGTCTTTTTTAATTTTCTCAAGCATGGCCTGCTCGCTGCCGAACTCATCATGTTGGGTAGAAACCACGATAGAATCTATCCTGATCGGTTTATGATCATCAGAATATTCAATAGTCACCTGTGATTTCGCGTCAGGTCGAAGATATTGTATCGCTTCATTCTCACGGCGTAATTTGGAAAGCTCCCGTAGGATGGTGTGTGCCAGATCCAGTGCCAGCGGCATATAATTATCCGTCTCATTGGTAGCATAACCGAACATCATGCCTTGGTCACCGGCACCTTGCGCGTTGGCCTTGGTTTCGAAATCGGCATTTTCATCTACACGGTCCACCCCCTGATTGATATCCGGGCTTTGCTCATGAATAGCGGAAATTACGCCACACGAATCTCCATTAAACATATATTCGCCTTTGGTATAGCCAATTTCGTTGATGACTTTACGGGCAATATCCTGAACATCCAGGTAAGCATCTGATTTTACTTCACCGGCAAGCACTACCTGACCTGTGGTCACCAGGGTTTCGCAGGCTACTTTCGATTGTGGGTCGTAGGCCAGGAAATGATCTATCAGCGCATCGGAAATCTGGTCAGCAATTTTATCCGGATGTCCTTCGGAAACCGATTCGGACGTAAATAAATAGGACATATTTCTTTTGTTTTTTTTAGTTAAAAATAAAGGAAAGCTGAGGCACAAAAGAAACTAAAATAGAAAATCTGTTTTAGCATTTTTTAGCGAGGTTGCAATCAGCTCAAATTTTTCCTCATGATTAGTCCGCAAATTTACAGAGTATTTCATTAACCGCAAAATTATTTTGCAATTCCACTACTGCGGTTTTACCCCTGTGTAATCTTCCGGGCTTTTATCGTAATTAAGTTTTCCTTTGAGGGATTTTTTAATAGAAGCGGCCATTTCATCCAGGATTTTCTGCTTGTAAGTTGGCTTATAGTAAATCATGCTGATCTCGCGGAACGGAAAAGGCTTCCGGAAACGCATTATCTTTTCCTTCTGCTGGGCTGAAAGCTGCGGAACGGCCAACTCCGGGATGATGGTAAGTCCCCCTACCTTGTCCACCATTTGTATCAAGGTATTGATGTTAGAAGCCAAGAAATCGAGGTTTTTAGGTTTTAGCGAATTTTCCTTCAGCATACAGATGTTTTCAAACTGGGTACGCAGGCAGTTACCTTCCTCTAAAAGCCACACTTTCGTGCTGTCAACATCCTCCGGTAGTACAAAAGTATCTTTAGAGACTTTTTCGGAAGAGTAAATCATCAACTCTTCATTAAACAGAAACTGCTGATAAAACTCTGAAGCCGCATCGTAAGGCGTAGAGATGATCCCGGCGTCCAGTTCCCCCGATTTCAGCGCCTTAATGATGTTATCGGTAGTCATTTCCTTTACGCTCAGTTCGATTTTGGTATTCTCCTGAAGGAAAGAGAAGATCTCTTCCGGCAAAATATAACTTGAAGTCGTAGGAATGATGCCTAAATTAAGTTTTCCTGCCAGTACGTTATTCAGCAAGCTGGCTTGGTTCTTCAGATCATTTACAGCATCTATCACCTGGCGCGCCTTCTCAATCAACTGAATACCTACATCAGTGGTACGAATTGGGTGTGTGGTGCGGTCGAACACCTTCACATCAAGTTCATCCTCGAACTTCTGTATCATCGCGCTCAGCGTAGGCTGCGTAATGAAACACGATTGGGCGGCCTTGCCGAAATGCTTATACTTATCCACCGCGATAAGATATTCTAATTGCTGAATATTCATTTAATTAAGTTTATCTATGGCAAATTTAAGTGTTTTATCTATTTTAAATCCAAAGCGGATGTTATTCTGTTACAATTAATTAAATTTGTTCGATAATTCTACTGTTATGGATCATAACCAATTCAAAACCCCTATAAATCCTACTGACGCACCCAATAACCAGCCGCTACATCAGGCATATATGCAAAACCACCTCGTGAAACAGATACAAAAAAAGTCTCCCGGGCGTTACCTGAGTACCAAAGGCAGCGGTGCTTACGGCAAATTTACCGTAACCCAGGACCTAAAGAAATATACAAGCGCCAAACTCTTTTCTGAAATAGGGAAAGAAACCAAAATATTCGCACGTTTCTCTACCATGTTGGCAGAAAAAGGCAGCGCTGATACCGAACGCGACATCCGCGGTTTCTCCCTGAAATTTTATACAGAAGAAGGCAATTGGGATTTGGTAGGCAGCAGCAGCCCAGTTTTTTATGTAAAAGAACCTTCAAACTTCGCGGCCTTCATGCAGTCGCACAGCCGTGATCCTCGCACAAACCTTAAAAGCGAAACCGCACGTTGGAACTTCTACAGCACCCATCCAGAATCGCTCCATCAACTGCTCATAAATTCATCGGATCGCGGGATTCCCTTTGGTTATCGCCACATGAATGGTTACGGCACCCACACTTATGCCTTTATAAATGCTGCAGGTGAACGCTTTTGGGTTAAATTCCATTTTAAACCAAAGCAAGGGACCAAAAATTTTACCGGTGCTGAAGTTGATAAAACAGACTTTGCCCAGCAAGACCTGGTACATGCTGTTGATACCGCGAATTATCCCAGATGGACCCTGTTTATACAAATAATGACCATGGAAGAGGCCAATGGATATCGCTGGAACCCCTTTGATGTCACCAAGGTTTGGCTGCAAGATGATTTCCCGCTCATCGAAGTGGGCGATCTTGAACTGAATAAAATCCCCGAGGATTATTTCTCTCATGTAGAACAAGCTACTTTTTCACCGGGCACGATTGTTCCGGGTATCGGATTTTCACCGGATAAGATGCTACAAACGCGTATTTTCGCTTATACAGATGCCCACCAGAACCGCACCGGCCTGCACGCAGAACAACTACAGGTCAACAGAAATCCTTACATACAACCATCATATTTCGCCAGCGAAATCTCACATGCTGCGTTAACTACTTTCACCAGTTATGACCATGAGGACGATCATTACACCCAACCCGGCCTATTTTACACCAAAGCGCTTACCGATGAAACACGCGCCATATTAGTGGAAAACATTATAAAATCTATGAAACAGGTGAGTGGCCCCGAAAAACACTCAATCATCAACCGCCAGTTATGTCATTTTTTCAGAGCCAATATCGAGTTGGGTATGAAGATCGCCATGGGACTACAGGTGAATATTGATGCAAATATGATGAGCCATACCATGAATCAGTTATAAGTAAACACCCAAAGTGGAAAAAAATTGCTAATTTGCAAAATTGAATATTTCTTAACGAATATGAATTACAACAACATCCTGATAGAGAAAGAGCAGAAAATTGCTACAGTCATCATCAACCGACCGCAAAGCCTTAATGCATTGAACGCAGAAACCATCCGCGAATTAAGCCATGCTTTTGAAACTTTAGAGACCGATACAGAGATACGCTGCATCATCCTCATAGGTCATGGGGAAAAATCTTTCGTCGCAGGTGCTGACATCAAAGAATTTTCGGATTATGGTACCGCGGCAGCCGAAGAACTGGCCCGAAACGGACAAAACATCCTTTTCAATAAAATAGAAAACCTTCGCAAACCCGTAATCGCTGCAATAAACGGCTTCGCATTAGGCGGCGGACTCGAGTTGGCGATGGCCTGTCATATCCGATATGCGTCTGATAACGCAAAACTGGGACTTCCGGAAGTAACACTTGGCCTTATCCCTGGTTATGGGGGCACCCAGCGTTTGCCGAAACTGGTAGGCAAAGGATTGGCCAACGAAATGATATGCTCCGCCAAAATGATTCCGGCTGCACGTGCGAAAGAGATCGGGCTCGTAAACGAAGTTTTTAGTCAGGCAGAACTTCTGGATAAATCAAAAGAATTGGCACTCGCTATTTCACAAAACTCGCCAATGGGCATTTCAAAAGCCATCGCTGCGATTAACCAATATGATACAGCACAAGGTTTTGAAACAGAAATTAAATCCTTCGGTGAACTCTTCGAAATGAATGATAAGAAGGAAGGCGTAGCCGCTTTTCTGGAAAAAAGAAAACCTTCATTTTAATATAAGTAAGCAATTTTATTTGGAACCTACAAAATTTGACTTGGCCTACCTGAAAATGGCCACGGAATGGGCCAAACTTTCTCACTGCAAAAGAAAAAAAGTAGGCGCATTAATCGTAAAAGACCGCATGATCATTTCCGATGGATACAATGGTACGCCCTCTGGTTTTGAAAACTGTTGTGAAGATGGCACCGGTAAAACCCACTGGTATGTGCTGCATGCAGAGGCTAACGCTATACTGAAGCTTGCCGGCTCTACCCAATCCGCTAAAGACGCTACACTATATCTTACCCTTTCGCCATGCAAGGAATGCAGTAAACTCGCGTTGCAGGCTGGGATAAAGAAGATTGTGTACATTGATGATTATTCGGATAATTCAGGTATCGAATTCCTGAAGAATCACGGCATCAGGATATTAAAGATTTCGGCGGACCAATTACTTTAACCAAGAAAAACACAAAGCCATGATTACCTGGGATGAAAAAATAAAAGACTTTGAAAACTTCCTGAAATTTGAACGGAATTTTTCTGACAACACCCTTGATGCCTATCTGCGGGACATCCGTAAACTGCGCGACTACGCCGAGGTGATGATCGACAACACTGGCCCACTTGAAATCACTTACGAACATATACAGGAATATCTCTTCCAGCTGTCGAAACAAAAATTCAGTGAACGCTCGCAGGCACGGTGGATATCCTCCATTAAAGCTTTCTTTAAATATCTGGTAGAAGACGAAGCCCGCGAAGACAATCCCACCACCCTTCTTGAAAGTCCCAAACTGGGGTTATACCTGCCAGATACGTTAAGCTTCGATGATGTGGAAAAAATCATAAAGGCCATCAATATCTCCACCGATTTAGGACGCAGAAACCAATGTATGATCGAGGTCTTATATGGTTGTGGCCTGCGCGTTTCTGAACTCATCGACCTTAAGATTTCAAACATCAATTTCCGCGAATCCTATCTGAAAGTCGACGGGAAAGGGGATAAAAGCAGGTTCGTGCCTTTAGCCGCATATACCGCAGAACTTATTAAAACCTACATCACTGAGGTAAGATCGAAATATAAAATCAACAAAAAGTGTGAAGACATCCTGTTTTTGAACAGTCGCGGCTCCGCCATGTCCCGCGTCATTGTCTTTATCATCATAAAGGAACTGACGGAAAAAGCTGGCATCAATAAGAAAATCTCGCCACATACCTTCCGGCATTCATTTGCCACTCATCTTTTGCAAAATGGCGCGGACTTACGCTATATCCAGGAAATGTTGGGCCACTCAAGCATTACCACTACCGAAATATACACGCATCTGAAAAACGAAGAACTTCGGGATGTGATCCTGAACTTCCATCCGCGCAACAAAGTTTATGAATAATCTTACTTACTGTGCAAAATGCGGCAGACAAAGCCTGCTGTGGGACGGTGTATCAAAATGGTCGTGCCGGAACTGCGATTACGTATTGTACCATAATGTAGCCGGCGCCGTAGCGGTCATTATATCCTGTGGAGACGAAATCCTGCTCACCAGAAGAAATCAGGAACCTAAAAAAGGGAAACTAGATTTGCCGGGCGGATTTACCGATCCTAAAGAAAGCGCCGAGGAAACCTGCAGCCGCGAAATCCAGGAGGAACTTAGAATAAAAATCAGGCCAGAAAAATTTAAATACTTAAAAAGCCTGCCTAATATTTACGAATATAAAGACATCGTTTACAACACGTTAGATTTGTTTTTCAGCACTGAAATAGCTGAGAAAGCAGCCTTGACGCTGGAGGAATCAGAAATCACAGAAGTCCTCTGGCTTAAACCTGAAGATTTGTCCATTAAAGAACTCGCCTTTGAATCTCAGCAAACTTTCTTTCAAGAATATCTTCAAAACCGGAGAAAGACAAGGCAATAACCTGATGAAAGGCGTATTTTTGCATTATGAATCACACAATCGCCTCCCAAATCATTTACGAAGACAATCACCTGCTGATTATCAACAAAAAAGCGGGCCAGTTGGTGCAGGGAGATAAAACCGGCGATGAGTCTTTGCTTGATCTCATCAAGAATCATATCAAAAAAAGGGATCAGAAACCCGGAAATGTTTTCCTGGGCCTTGTTCATCGGATTGACCGCCCGACTTCCGGACTTGTGATTTATGCTAAAACCTCTAAGGCACTGACGCGGCTCACGCAGATGGTGAAAAACCGCGAAATCCAGAAAACTTACTGGGCCGTGGTTAGTAAAAATGAGATTCCCGCCAGCGGAAGGCTTGTGCATTACCTGCAAAAAAACGAAAAGACGAATAAGGCCACGGTTTTCATAAAACCTACCGACAATGCGAAGGAATCTGTCCTGAACTATCAGATCCTTAAACAACTCGATAATTTCCAACTGCTCGAAATCGATCTGGAGACCGGCAGGCATCACCAGATCCGCGCGCAACTTTCAAAAATCGGTGTGCCCATCAAAGGCGACCTGAAGTATGGCGCTGCACGTTCAAATCCTGACGGTGGAATTCATCTGCATGCCAGGAAGCTTCAGTTCGTGCATCCTGTGACTAAAGAAAGCATCGAGATTATTGCACCCGTTCCCCAGAACGATAGTGTTTGGCTAGCCTGCGAGCGTATTGCTCAGGGAGAATAACTTTGTACAAAAAGATGCAAAATTTTAAAGAAAGATTAAGATAAATTGATTTATTGTGATATATTGCAGGAAAAACAAACTTTTTAAACATGAAAAAAAAATTTCTTTACCTAACTGTATTCTGCATAGGATGGGTAAATGCACAAAATGTAGGCATCAACACGCAAGATCCTAAATCTACCCTTGACATCGTAGGCGCTCCTACGACTGCTACCTTACCAGACGGAATCATCGCACCACGAATTACGCTCGCGCAACTAAATGCCAAGACAAGCTACGGAACCAACCAGACCGGCGCGATAGTTTATGTAACCGATGCCGCAGGCGCTACCACTACGCCGACTTCGCAGGTAATTACGAAAGGATATTATTATTTTGATGGAACCGTTTGGAAATCTTTGGAGCCAAAAGCCGGCTCTGTGATATTTACAGCTTCATTAGGTACCGGCAACGGAGGTAATACTGCCGCAACTATTGCTGCAGGTGCGTTCAATACCGTTCCGTTGCCAAATGTTACTAAAAACATTGGCAATGGCACGTGGAACAGTACTGCAAATACATACACCGTACCTGTAAACGGTACTTATCTGATAAAATCGACCGTCAGACTTACCGACGGCAGTGCCCAGAGAAACATTTTCCAGGCAGTTCACACTTCTAATGTTGATACGCCTGAGGGGATTTGGCAGACAAACTACACCCTTCAGACTGGCACCAAGAGGTGGACCATGCTTTACAAAAGGGTAGCCTATTTCAATAAAGGCGACGTACTCCGCCTGTACATCTATTCGGATGGCGAACAAGCAACGCTGTCTGATGCGTCTCTTAACATTGCGCTAATAAGTACGAACTAAAAAATAACCTTTGTTTTAACAAAATGTCCATGGGGTTCCCTTGGGCATTTTTTTTATTTAAAATGATTGAGTAACATCCTATCTAAAAATAAAAGCCACACAAAATTTGCATGGCTGTTTCTAAGTTTCGATAAAGGCTGAATTTATCGCAAGTCATCGACCGTGCACAGCTCCACGATTTAACTCATACAAATTACGGCATTTGATTGAGCAGGCCGCCGTCATCTTTTTTCTCCTGATTCAGCATGTTCGGCGCTTCTTTTGCCAGTTTGTTTCTGGTCGGGATTTTATAATTGACTGAAAATCCGAAGTTCCTGCTGTCAAATTTATTCATCAAAACCACATTTGGCTGGGCTGCGACCGAGCGGAAAGACATTTGCTGTCCGTTCAGAATATCATTTGCAAATAGGGATACGCTCAACCGGTCTTTCATGAATTTCTTCGAAAGCGTAACATCAACATTGTTCCCGACAGGATTCACCGTCTGGAAATAATAGTAATTCGCATTGCGCGGGATCAGGAAATAATTGATGGAAAGTTTGACATCTTTAGGTAAGATGAACTGCGAATTGAGATTCAGCATCAGGAATCCTTTCGTGTCCACATCGGGCAGAACATGCTTTTGGTAAGCCGCATACACGTATATGAAATTGATCTTATCAGGATTGAAATTGAAGTTCATGATCTCCTTTAATGGCGTCGAAAAGATCATCAAAGGAATCGGCAAACCGACATTGAAATTGTGCACGGTGAGTTCCGAGATGTTTTCCTGGCGGTTTCTGATGAATTCATTTTCAAGGCCCGTCACAGGATCTGTCACCTTTTCGCGCGTCACAAGCTGCATCACCTGGTTCTTCGCATTGCTGACGCTGTAGCCGATAAACGCGTAATCGAACATCGAAACTTTCACTTCATAATTGTCGAAGATTGTGGGTTGCAGATTCGGGTTTCCTGTGGTGACAGTGTTTCCGTTCTGGTAAACGCTGTTGTTCGGATTCAGCGCCGAGATGCTTGGAAGCGTAATTTTCCTGTTATAATTAAGCGCGAAATACACTTTAGGGATAAAATTATACTGTACGCTCGCGTTCGGGAAGAACTGGAATTTGTTGAACGGAATCAAATCCTTTTCCACCAGATTTCCGCCATTGTCGTAAGCTCGGGAGATGCCGGAAATATCATAATTTTCAGCTCTCGTACCTAAAATGAAATCGAATTTTTTGAGTTTTGTCTGAAACTCCAGATACGTGGACGCCGTTTGCCGTTCGTAGTCGAGATTGGTAATGCCTTCGCTTTCGGTAGTGAAATTCTGAATATCGAACAACCCACCGAAACTGATCTTGCCTTCATCCAGAATGTTCAGCGGTTGTGAATAATCTACTTTAAAAGTCGAAACGTTCATTTCAGAATTATTCTGCAGTACCGCAACATCCTGCAGGCGATTGATTTGCTCAAACTCTGACGACGAATTGCTTAGGTTATACTTAAAATCCAGTTTTTTATTCTTATCAGCGAACCTTTTTTGGTAAGTGGCTACGGCTTCATGACGGACATTAAAGGTGTTCGCATCGTCTTCGGTCTGGAAAGGTGTGCCGAAATAGCGCCCGGTACTGGATGTAAAGTTATCGTTATTGTTGTGGTAGATATCATAGTTCAGCAAAAGACGGTCTGACGAGATATCAAAAGTCATGGCAGCTTTGGCAAAATAGCCGCGGCGGCGGCCATCAGTTCGCGTTGTAGAAAGATCGTCAATAGTCGCAGACATCAGGTTCTCACGATAGCTTTGGCCTATATTGAGCTGCCAGCCGAAATACCTGTTCTTTGCATTTAAACTTAATGAATTATTGGTGCGGTTTCTATATTTGTCATAATTGGTAAAACTGTAGTTCCCCGAGTAAGTGGCCGAAAGGTAATTTCTGGCGGTTTTCGAAGTAATGATGTTTAAGATCGCACCACCCGAAGTCGCCGGAAACTCTGCGCCCGGCTGTGTGATGATCTCGATACGCTCCACGGAGTTGGCGGGCATACCTTCCAAAAAACCGTTCAGCTCGTTTGAAGTGATATTCAGTGGGCGGCCATCCATATAAACATCGAGGATCTTGCCCTGATACATCATTCCAGCAAGATCTGTTACCACAAGGCCCGGAAGTTTCTTCACACCTTCCATCAGCGACCCGGAGTTCAGTTGTGGCTGCTCCGAGAAATCGAAAATGGTACGGTCCGCTTTCTGTTCGACGGTTTTCTTAGCTTTAACTACGGTAACTCCTTCAATATTGGTTTCTCTGTCTGTTTTGGGTTTCTCCTGTGCATAAGAATTTAAAAAGGTAATGGTAGAAAGAATTACGAGTGATTTTTTCATTGATAAAAAGATAAATTGCTAAATGATTATCCTAATAAGACCACCAAACTTCCACTTTGTTACAGATACACAAAAAAACCGCCTAGTAAATGAGCGGTTTAGTTATCAATTGCATGGCATTACCCATTCTTCTTCGCTTCCTCTGCGATAAGATTCAACGCAGAACCTGCACGGAACCAGCCAATTTGCTGCTCATTATACGTGTGGTTCGCAAGAACTAAATCTTTAGTACCGTCTGCATGTACAAACTCCAGCGTCAGAGGTTTGCCGGGTGCAAACTGGTCCAGATCCAGGAAGTTGATGGTGTCATCTTCGAAGATTTTATCATAATCATCAGGGTTATTGAAAGTAAGTCCTAACATTCCCTGCTTCTTAAGGTTGGTTTCGTGGATTCTCGCGAATGATTTTACCAAAACCGCACGAACACCTAGATGTCTTGGCTCCATTGCGGCATGTTCACGTGATGAACCTTCACCGTAGTTCTGGTCACCCACTACTACAGAAGCAATTCCGGCTGCTTTGTATGCTCTGGCCACATTCGGTACCTCATCATATTCACCTGTTAAAGTATTTTTTACTTTATTGGTTTCCATGTTATAGGCATTGATGGCGCCAATTAACATATTGTTAGAAATATTGTCAAGGTGACCTCGGTATTTCAGCCATGGGCCTGCCATCGAAATATGGTCGGTAGTACATTTCCCGAATGCTTTGATTAAAAGTTTGGCTCCGGAAATATTTTGACCGTCCCATGGTTGGAATGGTTCAAGCAACTGAAGTCTGTCCGAATCAGGATTTACCACTACCTGAACTTGAGACCCGTCTTCAGAAGGTGCCTGATAGCCGTTATCATCTACATCAAAGCCCCGTGGAGGTAATTCAAAACCTTTTGGCTCATCAAGTTTGATCTGCTCACCGTTCTGGTTGGTCAAGGTATCAGTAATCGGGTTGAAATCCAAACGCCCGGATATGGCAACTGCGGCTACCATTTCTGGCGAAGCTACGAAAGCGTGCGTATTCGGGTTACCATCAGCTCTTTTCGCGAAGTTTCTGTTGAAGGAGTGGATGATGGAGTTTTTCTCGCCTTTTTCAGCACCTTCACGGTCCCACTGGCCGATACATGGTCCGCAGGCATTGGTAAAGATTCTGGCTGATTCAAATTTTCTGAAGGAATCTAAAAATCCGTCACGCTCAGCTGTATATTTCACTTGCTCAGACCCTGGGTTAATCCCCAGAATCGCTTTTGGCTTCACGCCTTTAGCTACGGCATCTTCTACAATGGAAGCGGCTCTGGATAAATCTTCATAGGAAGAATTGGTACAAGAACCGATCAGTGCCCACTCTACATCAAGTGGCCAGCCGTTAGCTTCTGCCTTCTCTCTGAACTCGGAAACTGGCGTAGCCAAATCCGGTGTGAAAGGGCCGTTAAGGTGTGGCGCAAGCTCATCAAGGTTTATTTCAATTACTTGGTCGAAGTATAGTTCTGGGTTAGCGTAAACTTCGGCATCACCTGTTAAGTGTTCCGCAATCTTATCCGCTTCGTCCACTACGGCTTGTCTTCCGGTGGCAGCCAAATATCTTCTCATAGAGTCGTCGTAACCGAAGGTAGAAGTAGTGGCGCCAATCTCTGCACCCATGTTACAGATGGTTCCTTTGCCGGTAGCGGAAAGGCTTTCTGCGCCTTCACCAAAATATTCTACGATGCAGCCAGTCCCGCCTTTTACGGTTAGGATTCCGGCTACTTTTAGGATGACATCTTTAGCGGAAGTCCAACCGTTAAGTTTACCGGTTAATTTAACACCAATCAGTTTTGGCATCTTAAGTTCCCAAGCCATACCAGCCATTACGTCCACAGCATCAGCACCGCCAACACCGATGGCTACCATCCCTAATCCACCTGCGTTTACAGTATGAGAGTCGGTACCAATCATCATTCCGCCGGGGAAAGCATAATTTTCGAGTACTACCTGGTGAATAATCCCGGCGCCCGGCTTCCAGAAACCGATACCGTATTTATCACAAACGGAACTCAGGAAGTTGAATACTTCTGAATTTTTATTGATCCCTTCCTGTAAATCTGCCTCTGCGCCTACACGTGCCTGGATAAGGTGATCGGCGTGCGCGGTGGAAGGCACGGCCACTTTCGGTTTGCCGGCCTGCATAAACTGCAATAGTGCCATCTGCGCGGTAGCATCTTGCATCGCTACACGGTCTGGCGCGAAATCTACATAAGAACTTCCACGTTCGTGTGCTTGTGTAGCATTGCCTTCCCAAAGGTGGGTGTAAAGAATTTTTTCGGATAAGGTAAGCGGCTTGCCCACTACTTCGCGTGCTTTCGCGATTCTTTCGGGGTAGCGTTCATATACCGCTTTGATCATATCAAAATCGAATATCATATCTATAATTTTTTTTGATTTTTTTTGAGAACTCAAATTTACAAATTTTTTACTTTCAAATATGACTTTAATCATTTAGAATCGTTATAAATGCGATGGTATAAATCTATGATTTCAGGGGTGATTTCTACGGAATACTAGGGTTATGTTTTAATTGATTATTTTTCTGGCATGAAAAGTTGTTTTTTCACTGCAAACCAATGGATGGGGATTATCGCAATCACGCTAGTCATCGCGGTGTATTTCATTTTCGATCCCTCCACTGGTTTTTTTCCGGCGTGTCCTTTTTTAGCAGTGACCGGTTATCAATGCCCAGGCTGTGGGGCGCAGCGTGCCTTACATGCCTTGCTTCACCTGCATATCCGGGAAGCTTTTGTTTATAATGCGCTGTTGGTCATCGCAATACCGTATTTTTTTGCGTTATATCTATTCAGTTATGGAACGTTAAAGCGAAAATTCCCAAAAATGCATGCATTACTTACAGGATGGAAAACGCTTTTACTCTTGTTTGTTATCATCGTGGCGTTCGGTGTACTCCGCAATTTTTAAAACCTTAATTTTGCACATCATTTTTTGAAATCGATTCTTATGAAGTTGCTCATCTGCCTATTCAGTCTGGTTTGTGTTTTTGGTACTGCCCAAAGCAAAAATTCAAATAATAACATACAGAAACCGGCTGTAAGAACGGCACCTGTAAAAGATTTATTAAAAATTAATGATAATATCCCAGCACTTATCCCACAGAAAAGCAAGGGGAAGTTCGGTTTTATCAACCAAACCGGAAAAGTCGTGATCCCGCACATTTACAGCAATGTAGGCTTCTTTGCTGAGGATTGTAATCTACTTCATTCACCAAATATTAAAATCCAGAAATTCGGTACCAACAAATACGCATCCGTAAGGCTGAATGGTATTGATTACCGCATCAATGAAGCCGGCACACGCGTCTATCAGTTTAAAAACAGCGATCTAGGCAAATGCAGCCCAGAATTTAAAAGCCAGTTATTCCATGGCTATGTGATGAACAATATGTACGGCGTCATTGAAGACTCAAAGTTCGAGAATCCGGGCGATTACCGGCAGTTCACCATTTATCCGCAATACGATTATCTGCACATTCTGGAAGGTGACGACCTACAGAACCCGATGATCATCGCATCGAAAAATAACCGTTTTGGTGTGATCGATGTGCGCAACAACATCATCATCCCTTTTGAATACAGCGATATCAAAAGAAATTTCAGCTGGAAGCTGGCTAAACTTTTTGAGGTGACTAAAGACGGGACCCACTATTATTTCGTGGATGAAAATAATAAAGGTTATTAAGAAATTATCATTAAATTCGTGGCCTGAAACTAAAGGGGTGCTGTAAAAAGCTGAGATTATACCCAATGAACCTGGAACAGGTAATGCTGTTTAGGGAACTTTGTAAGTGTACCGATATGTCGTTTACCAATGTTGTGGCATTGTTAAATTAAAAAAGGTCATACTTTTTAATCGCCCCTTTTATTCAATTAATATTAAAAAAAATTAAAAGAATGAAAGGATTTTTTATTTTAGGCCTTTTCGCAGGGCCACTCTATCTGGCGCAGACGCAAGCGCAGGACACGTTGAAAATTCATGAAATCGAAAGCGTGAATTTCACCCGAAGATTACCGGTTTCCAAAGAAATCATCAACGTTGAAAAAGACCTCGGCAACAGGAATCTAGGCCAGGACCTACCCATTTTATTAAAAAACCAGACCTCTGTAATTTCTACCTCAGATGCGGGTAACGGCATAGGATACACAGGTTTGCGCATACGCGGCGTGGGTGGAAACGGCATCAATGTAATGATGAACGGCATTCCGTACAATGATTCGGAATCCCAGGGAACTTTTTTCGTAAATGTTCCGGATCTCACCAGTTCGGCTTCACAAATCATCATTCAGCGCGGTGTAGGGACATCTTCTAACGGAGTTTCTGCCTTTGGCGCGAGTGTCAACGTGATTTCTAAAAATCCGGAGGAGAAGTTTTATATAAAATCCGACAACAGCTACGGATCGTTTAACACCTATAAATACTCCGCCGAAATCGGTTCCGGTAAATTCTGGAAAGACCGGCTGTCATTGATGGGGCGTTATACCCACATTCATTCTGACGGATATATCGACCGGGCTTTTTCTGATCTTAATTCTTACAACTTTACCGCGCTTTTTGAAGAAAACAGAACCAAAATCCGTTTGATGGCGTTTGGAGGCAAAGAAAAAACATACCAAGCCTGGAACGGAATCGATAAAGCAACTTGGGAAACCAACCCAAAATTCAACTATTCCGGGGCGATCTATGATGCGAACTGGGAAAATATTATTGGTTTTTATGATAATGAAACCGATAATTACCGACAAAATCATTATCAGCTTTTGTGGGAACAGGAACTGAACGACCGTTGGAATATGGAAACCACTTTCCACTACACCAAAGGCAAAGGTTATTACGAAAATTATAAGCAAGATGCTAAATTTTCAAAATACAATCTTCCCAATATTTTCCAAACCGGTACCGAGATTAAAAGAAGCGATTTCATCAGAAAAAAATGGTTAGATAATGATTTTTATGGAGTAGTTTCAACTTTATACGGGAAATTTGAAAACTTGGATTTGAATTTCGGATTGGTTGGTAATCAATATTATGGGCGTCATTTTGGAAATGTGACGGGCGTGTATTTCCCACAAATCGATGAACATGAATATTACAGAAACAATTCGCTGAAAAATGAAGCGGCGGGATTTGCGAAATTTATCGTTACAAAAAACCGTTTTGAGTTTTTCGGGGATTTACAACTCCGAAACATTTCATACAACACGAAGATCTTGCTCCAAGGCGATGATGAAGGCCAAAATTTAGATAAGAAATGGACTTTTTTCAACCCGAAAGCAGGCATTAACTATAAGATTGAAGCCGGTAAGATCTTTATTTCTGCCGCTGTGGCACACCGCGAACCCAACCGCGATGATCTTTTTGCCAACCCTGAGACTGAGGCCGAAAAATTATATGATTTCGAGGCGGGGATCGAGAAACGCATGGGCGACTTCTCATTTACCGGAAACATTTACTACATGAATTACGCAAATCAACTTGTGCTGAGCGGGCAAATTAACAATATCGGCGAATTCATCCGCGTGAACTCCGGGCGCAGTTACCGTCTGGGGCTAGAACTGGGTGCGTTGGCGAAACTTTCCGCTAAATGGAATATTTCCGGAAACCTGACTTTAAGTAAAAATGAAAACATCAACTTCCGCTATGAGACGGATGAAGGCATTGTAGAGGTAGGCGACACCCCGATCTCATTTTCACCGGCTACCATCGCGAATTTATCGGTGAATTTCACACCAAACAATAAATTGAGCTTATCACTTAATAATCAATATATTGGGAGACAGTTTTTAGACAACACCAACAACCCAGACTTTCGGCTTGATGATTATTTCCTGACTGATCTAAACATGAAATACAGCGTACCGTTTAAACGCACCGTAATTGATTTTAAACTTCTAATTAATAACATTTTAAACCAAAAATACATTAACAATGGATATGTGTATGATGGTCCGGTATATTTTTCCCAGGCTGGTACTAATTTTCTTTTTGGGGTAAGCGTACATATCCTGGGGAGTAATTATAAATAAATCAATGGAATGATGTGCTGAGATAATATTTTAATTATTTTGGTGATAATTAAAACATATACACATGAAAAAATTCTATTCCCTGGCATTTTCCATTTTCACCGCGGCGCTTCTTTCTGCGCAGTTGGTAGTACAGGTAACCTCACCCGGCGTAGTAAAGCTAACTTACGGCGCAAATAACGATTATAGCATCTACAGCCCCGGTTTCGAGGCACCCACTTTCTGGGTACACGTATGGAGTCCCGCTAACAGCAACAGCACAGGCACATTGTACGAAGATGCTTGGTCTAACTCTAATGTTACGATGAACTGGGACGCCGCGGCCTCTGCGTATGTAGGTACCATAAACCTTAGTACTAAAGCCTTCACCAATGGTAATAAGGTTTTCCCTACGGGTACTAGCATCACTAACCTGGGGTTTGTCTTCAAGAATCAACAGAATGGCGCAACCAACCAATCTGCAGACCTCATGGCTGCCAACTTCGGTTTTACTCCTACTACCCTCTCCTCCTTGGCCACTGCTGATGGTATGACTACAAAAAAATCTACGGTCATCAACGGCAAACTTTACACTTCCCATAAAGGTAGTATAGAGATTACAGTGTATGAAATGTCCGGCAAGTTGGTACATACCATCAAAACGTCCGCTGATGGAAACGCGATTGACCTGAACGTATCCAAACACGGCATCTATTTGGTCAAGATAACCGGCAAGACAACCGAAATAGTGAAATTTGCACGATAATTTTTATCCCATAACCTTATGAAGACTGCTGCTACAGCGGTCTTTTTTGTTTTTGATTAAGTCAGTCAAAAAACATAAATTTGCCATCATGAATTTTTCTGCGCATCTGTTCAATTTCCTGAAAAAACACGGCAAAGTTTCTGTTGAGAACTTCGGTATATTCTATCTGAAAAACACCAACGCGGTGGTCGAAAGTACCACTAACCGAATCCTTCCGCCGGGCAAAGAAGTGGCGTTCGACCCACACCCGAATATAGCGGATGATACTTTCGCACATTATTTAGCTCAGGAAAAAAACATTCCCGTAAACGATGCGCAAGCTGACATTCAGCAGGAAGTAAGTTACTGGAACGCCACCATCGAAAAAGAAGGTGCACTTTCCCTGGAAGGCCTCGGCACTTTCAGGACAGATGGCAGCCAACCGTACTTTTCTGGGCTTCGGTTAGAAAATCTCGCCCCCGATTTCTACGGTCTGGAAGAAATTAAAATATCGGACATCAAGAAATCGCGCGCTGTTCCGACAGAAAAAAAACCTTACCGCTTCGGGAGAACGCTTAATTGGTTACTCCCATTATTAATGATTGTCGGCGTTCTTGGGTATTTTGCAGCGACACAGCCTGAACTTATATTCGGGAAGAAATCCCTACTTAAAGAGAAACCGGCTGCACCCCAACCAAAAAAGCAAACAATCATAAAGAAAGACACTGCCACGGTGCAGGTAATTTCAGATACATTAAAGACGGATACTTTAGCCGCCGTAAAAACCACCTCACATACATGGAAAAAATTAAAAAAGCCTCAGAATCGCTAACGGTGATGACCAATATCGTTCTGCCAAACGAAACCAACTCCCTCAGGAATCTCTTCGGTGGCGAACTTCTTGCGAAAATGGACCGTTGCGCCTCTATTTCTGCAGCCCGCCATTGCGAACGCCGTGTAGTTACGGCTTCGGTAAACCATGTTTCCTTCAACCATCCCATTCCAGAGGGCGGCATTGTAGTGCTGGAATCGAAGGTTTCGCGGGCATTTTCAACTTCTATGGAAATTTATGTGGATGTTTGGCTGGATGACCCAATTAATCAGAAGAAAATCCATACCAACGAAGGCATCTATACGTTTGTAGCTGTTGATGAATTTAACCGGCCCATCCCAATCCCAAAAATTGAGCCTGAAACCGAGCTTGAACACAGCCGTTACGCAGCAGCACAGCGCCGTAAGGAACTTTCACTGATCTTATCAGGCCGAATGAAACCCACAGAATCCATTGAACTGAAGAAACTTTTTCAGGATAGCTGATGAAAATCCTACAACTCGATAAAAATCATCCGCTTATTACAGAACAGCTTTCGGCGAAAGGCTTTTCGATAGAAGAAGACACCACCTCAAGCTACGAAGATATTCTTCAAAAAATAGGTCAATTTGATGGCATCATCCTGCGAAGTCGCATCCCTATCGACAAAAGTTTGCTTCTGAAAGGTAAAAATCTAAAATTTGTCGCACGCGTTGGCGCCGGCATGGAAAATATTGATGTTGATCTGGCCAAGGAACTCAACATCGGCCTCATAAACTCACCTGAAGGCAATCGGGACTCGGTGGCAGAGCATGTAGTGGGTATGTTGCTGATTTTGATGCATCGCCTTTTCATTGCAGCGCAGGAAGTGAAACATGGCATCTGGAAGCGCGAGGAAAACCGCGGCGACGAACTGTTAGGCAAAACCTTTGGCATCATTGGTTACGGAAATATGGGGAAAGCTGTTGCACGGCGGCTCTCAGGTTTTGGTGTGAAAGTGATCTTTCATGATGTACTGCCAGATCTTTCCGATGCGTTTGCCACACAGGTTTCATTAGAGACACTTCAGCAAGAGGCAGAAATCATCAGCCTTCATTTGCCGGAAACGCCAGAAAGCCATCATTTAATTGACGAAGCGTTTATTTCAGCAATGAAAAAAAACTTCTACCTGATCAACACCGCCCGCGGGAAACATGTGAAAACAGCCGCACTGAAAAACGCACTGGAAAACGGGAAAATAAAAGGTGCCTGCCTGGATGTACTGGAATTCGAGAAACCTTCATTTGAAAACATCGAGCACGTAAATGAAGACCTGAAGTATCTTTTAAACTCTGAGAAAGTGATTGTTACGCCGCACATTGCAGGCTGGACGATACAGAGCAAAGAGAAACTTGCACAGGTAATCGTAGATAAGATTCTGGCACAGTTCGGCGGTTCTTAACAAATCTTTATGACCGCTGCCTTATCTATTTTGTAGGGAAATCCCTTATCTTGCGGAACTTTTTTGTCTTTAACTATCACACATGGTCATACTTCGCAGGATTGTATTCATCCTCCTGAGCATTTTTACCCTAAGCAGCTGCACCAAAGCAAACAGCGAACCAGAGACGCCAGCAACCTCACTGCCTAATTTTGGGGGGATAGATCTGGATGAGATTTTCAAAAGACGCGATAACCGGCTGAAGAATAAAGACTCTATTGTGGAGGTGATAGACCGATATTATGAAAAAGTATGGGTGAAAGGCGATTTGTGGGGCGGCTTTTTAGTCGCAAAAGGCGACCAAATCCTCTATGAAGGCTACCGCGGATACAGCCAGGATTTTCAGCAAAACCCTATTAACGATACCGTGGCGTTGCACGTAGCATCCATCTCGAAATCCATTACGGCGATGGCTACGATGAAGTTGGTAGAAGCTGGCAAACTTAATCTCCACGAACCACTTACAAAGATATTCCCAGGTTTTCCGTACCCGAAAGTCACTGTTTTTACGCTGCTTACCCAGCGCAGCGGCTTACCGAAATACGAGTATTTCATAGAAAAGATACAACCCAGACCTGCTGAGCTTGACAAGAAATTTCTGTCAAATCAAGACATCCTGCATTTCTTAATCAAATACAAGCCCGAACTTGCGCGCAATACCGACACCGGCTTCATGTATTGCAATACCAATTACGTGCTATTGGCTTTAATCATCGAGAAAGTGACCGCGACACCTTTCCCGGAGGCGATGCAGCAAATGGTTTTCCGGCCACTGAAGATGAAGCATACTTATATCTTTCAGGAAAAAGACACCCTCTCTGCCGCAAAATCTTTCTTTCAAAACGGTCCTAAAGTATATCCTTATGATCATTTGGATGCTATTTATGGAGATAAAAACGTGTACACTACACCACGCGATTTATTGAACTTCTCTAAAGCGCTCTACGCCAAACAGTTCCTTGATCTTGACCTTCATAACCTGATTTTCGAGCCTTACAGCAATGAAAGACCGGGGGTAAATAACTACGGAATAGGTTTCCGGATGAAGATTTTCGATAATGGTGAAAAACTGACGTATCACAACGGCTGGTGGCACGGGACCAATTCGGTCTTTGCACATTTGCTGAAGTCAAATGTCACCATTATTGCGATCGGTAACAAATATTCTCAACGTGTATATTCATCAATGGCGCTTTCTGGTTTGTTTGAGGATTTCCCGCCGGAAAAAGCGAAACTCCAGAAGATCATCAGCGACAGCGGACATGCGAAGGAAGCTTCTGGGAGTCATCCGGCTGCTGCCGTGGAAAGCTACAGCGAATAATTTTATTAATTTTGTGCAAAATTCGTGATGAGGAAGCTCTTTTATCTGTTCATATTTACATTGCTGCTGCAGGCTTGTGCCCGCGTAGGTTCGCCCGTAGGAGGTGATAGAGACACGCTGGCACCGCAAGTAACGGGCAGTAATATTGATACTCCGCGTGTAAATGTACCCCTCGATATCCGGGAACTTCGGATAGATTTTGATGAATACATTACCTTGAAGGATATCAATAGGCAGTTGATTATTTCGCCGCCTTTGCAGAAGATGACGAAGATTATCCCATCCGGCACGCCTAACAGATATTTGCTGATCAAATGGGATGATACGCTGAAAGCCAATACCACATATAACTTCAATTTCGGCAACGCGATACAGGATAATAATGAAGGAAATCCGCTTCGGTATTACAATTTTGCCTTTTCTACGGGTGAAAAAATTGATGAACTTTACATCAGTGGCGAACTGAAAACAATCTTTGAAAACTCCACGAACAGTAAGGATGAGCGTAATTTGGTTGTTGGCCTTTACCGCGATCAGGATTCTTTAAATTACCGCCAGAAACCCTATTACATCACCAAAGCCGACCCAGACGGTTACTATGAACTGAATTATCTTTCACCAGGAAATTACCGGATTTTAGCCTTTGAAGACAGCAACTCCAATTCCGTATACGATCCCGGAAACGAAAATGTAGGTTTCAGCCGCGAGCCTATTACACTTGATAAAAGTATCTCAGGGCTGAATATAACCCTCTACCCTTCGCGTAAGAGCGTCCGTTATGTAGAAATGAAAGAAACCCCGGGTGGCATTTTAATGATTTTTGAGGGAAATCCCGATCGTGTGAAAGTGGCTTCGCTGAACGAGAAACTTCAGGATTATAAGATCACCCACCGCCCAAAATCTGACTCTGTAAACATCTGGTTTGATGCTGAAAAAAGCAATATCGGGATCACTGCCAGTGAAAACCTGCGTTTCAGTTACGATAACGGAGTAACGCAAGACACTGTTTCGACTTTTTACCGGTACAACACGAAGAATGAAATGATTGTATCTAACGCTAAAGGAAATATGTTGCCTCCGGGAAATGATTTTGCGATCAGTTCGAACTATGCCATCGATACCATCGACCCACAGAAATGGACCTTGGTTTCCGACAGCACCCAACAACCTTTTACAGCAAGAATTTCGGCGCGTAACCCGTATGAAATACACATCACGTCTGATTTTAAGGAAGGAAAGAAATATTCGCTTACCGTACCGCGCGAAACCGTTTCTTCATTCTATGAAACCATCACCAAGTCATATCGTTTCGATTTCGAAACCGACAGAACAGAAAATTACGGCTCCTTCATCCTCACGCTCGAAAATGCGCCCCAAAACAAATATTGGCTGCAATTATTGACTGAGAACAACACTATCGCGTATTCCGTATACAGTTCCGGTAACCAACAGATATTCACCGCATTAAAACCTGGGAGATATAGGGCCAGACTGTTGGTTGACAGTAATGAGAATGGCCTGTGGGAAGCTGCGGACTTAGCCAGCGGAACCTTTGCGGAAGAAGTTTATCTGTATCACAAAACTGTGGATGTACGCCCACTATGGGAAATCCGTGAAAGTTGGGACCTGAAAAATACTGAAATCGCTAAACAGCCGGCCACTGCAACTTCAGACAACCGATAAAACAATGAAAATCTTTAAAAACATTCTTTACTGGGGCCTGATAGTGATTGCACTGATACAGTTTATCCCTATCGACCGTACCAACGCACCGGTAGATAAGAAAGTGAATTTCGTAAGCGTGTTAAATACCCCACCCGCTGTTCAAAAAATATTGAAGAAAGCGTGTTACGACTGCCATTCAAACGAAACGGTATATCCCGATTATGCTTATGTAGCACCAATTTCATGGTCGATTAAAAACCACGTTAGTGAAGGGCGGGAACACCTGAACTTTTCTGTTTGGGGAACTTATAACACTGATTTAAAGAAAAGCATGCTGAAGAATACCATCACCTCCGTGAAGGATTATACGATGCCGATGCCAGGTTACATCGCGCAGCATCCGGAAGCCAATCTTACTTCAGATGAAAGAAAACTGCTCGCAAATTATTTTGAAAGCATATCAAAATCCGGGGATTATTAAGCTCTGCGTACCGGGCGTGGCCTGTTAAAGATAGACAATAGTACGCCCGCGAACAACCCGATCGTCTTAATAAAAGCAAACTGAGAATCCTGCGGTAAAAACGCGCCTACCACACATAGCACTGCTGCCGCGTACATCGGGTAAATCATGTTTTTATTAGTGAACGTGGGAGCCTGGAAGAAAAAGCTGGCACCAATCAACACATAAAAAACATGGTGATAAAGTATCCCGTTGATTTCAGGGGAAAAAAGGTTGAAAAAACCGACTAACAGGCAAATCAGCGCGGCAATTGACAACACTCCCTGAATGGTTTGGGTATTTGTATTCATTTATTAATAACTTTCGTTTTTGGTAGGGAAATCTGCCGATTTCACATCTTTCACATATTGGGTTACAGCACCGGTAATTTCGGTATATAAATCCAGGTACCTGCGCAGGAATTTGGGCGCGAATCCTTTATTCATGCCCACCATATCATGGTAAACCAGCACTTGTCCGTCGCAGTTTGCACCTGCGCCGATCCCGATGGTGGGTATGGAAACACTTTCTGTCACCATTTTGGCCAGTTCCGCCGGTATTTTCTCAAGAACCAAAGCAAAACAACCCAACTCTTCGAGTAGTTTGGCATCGGCAAGCAGCTTTTCTGCCTCGGCATTTTCCTTTGCACGCACTTTGTAAGTACCGAACTGATAAATCGACTGCGGCGTCAATCCCAAATGGCCCATCACAGGGATGCCGGCATTTACAATCTTGCGTATAGAATCTTCGATCTCCGCGCCACCTTCAATCTTCACCGCGTGCGCACCGCCTTCTTTCATCATTCGCACGGCGGATCCCAATGCTTTTTCAGAATTACTCTGGTAAGTACCGAACGGCAGGTCTGCTACGATGAGCGCCCGTGTTACTCCCCGCGCCACACACTGGGTGTGGTAAATCATCTGATCGAGCGTAATGGGAAGCGTAGTCTCAAAACCGGCCATCACATTGGCAGCCGAATCACCGATCAGGATGGAATCTACCCCGCCCGCGTCTACCATTTTGGCGGTAGTAAAATCGTATGCGGTGAGCATGGTGATTTTTTCACCGTCGAACTTCATTTTACGAAGTGTTTCCGTAGTGATCTTCTTGATTTCAGAATGTACCGACATGATAGTAAGCGTTTAAGAGTTGAATTTTAAAACAGCAAGGTAATAAAACTCTTATAAAGTAACGTGACCTAATTTAATAAGTTTGTCGCGGTTCAGGATTTTCAGGTTTCTGCCGTCGGCCTCAATAAGCCCGTCGCTCTTAAATTCTGAAATCAGGCGGATAGCACTTTCGGTAGCAGTCCCTACAAGATTCGCGATTTCTTCACGTGTTAAGGTAATTTTAATGAAACCTTCCGGGTCTGTGCCCAACTTCTGTTCAAGGAGAAGAAGGATTTCCGCAAGTCTTTCACGCACTGTTTTCTGCGCCAGAAAGGTTACGGTATTAGAAGATTCGCCAAGTTCATAGGCTATTTTCTGTAGCATGACGAAAGAGAGTTCCGGGCCTACTTCCAGCAGATGAAGAAACACATCCGATGGCAGGAAGGTGGCTTCCACATCCGTCATGGCTTCGGCTTTTGCCTGAAATTGCTCGCCACATAACAAAGAGCGGTAACCAATCAAGTCCCCTTCTTTAATAAAACGAAGGATGTGCTCTTTACCATAAAAACCCTGTTTAGAGAGTTTTGCGGTCCCTTTGTTCAGGAAATACACCCCGTTTGGCGTACCGCCATCTTCAAAAATGGTTTCTCCTTTATGGAATTTCAGGATTTGTTTTACCGAGAGATAGTGCGTATAATCTTCCGGGGAAAGCATTTGCTTAAAAGATTCATCATTAAAAACTTTCAACAGACGATCTTCAATTAACATTTGTTTTTCCAGCGACATATTATGACATTTATCAGCAAAAATAGGGTATTTAAAACCTTGGCACAAATTTATTTATCATAATTTTGCATTCAATTTTTTCCAGTAGAATGCCTGAAAACTGTTTCCATTGCGGCCAAACCATCGATAAAGAACGAATTTCGTTCGATGAGAAGGTGTTTTGCTGCACAGGATGTAAATCTGTATATGAAATCCTGAATCTGAACAATCTGGGCGATTTCTATGAACTGAACAAACGCTCGGGCATCCGGCCTGATGACGGCAACAACACCCAGTTCGATTATCTGGACACACCTGAGATTTTCGACAAAGTCACTAATTTTTCCGAAGGAAACACCTCTTTGGTGAATTTCAAGATCCCTGTCATTCACTGTTCTTCGTGTATCTGGCTGCTCGAAAGCCTGCATACGCTGAATAAAAACATCAATTATTCCCAGGTGAACTTCACCCGAAAGACGGTTCAGATCTCCTTTAACCATCATGAACTGAAACTCAGCGAACTCGCAAAATTCTTAACCGATCTTGGCTATAAACCGGTTATTAATCTTGAAACCGCCGACCAGAAGGAAGAGCGATTCGACCGTTCTTTGATATTGAAACTTGCGGTGGCAGGCTTTGCGTTCGGAAACGGCATGTTCTTCAGTTACCCTGAATATGCCGAGCAACTTATGGGCACCACGGATATGTGGATGGAAAAGTACAAACATCTGTTCCGCTTCATCATGTTCTTCCTGGCGACGCCCGTAGTTTTCTATTCGGCTTGGGGTTATTTTGAATCGGCTTGGTATGGCCTGAAGAATAAAGTCGTAAACATTGACGTGCCTATCGTACTGGGCATCATCATGCTGTACGGGCGCAGCATCTATGAAATACTGACAGATTATGGTCCTGGATATTTCGATACGCTTTGCGGCTTGCTGTTCTTCATGCTGATGGGGAAAATCTTCCAGAAAAGGACGTACAGCGCCTTGTCCTATGACCGCGACTACAAATCCTTCTATCCCATCGCCGTTACGAAAGTAGATTTCAACGGAAAACAGCAGAACATCTTACTCTCTGACCTCAAGATCGGCGACCGCATCATGGTGCGCAACCAGGAAATCATACCGGTGGATGCCATCCTCATCAATGGTGAAGGTAATATTGACAACAGTTTTATTACCGGCGAAAGCGCTTCAATCCAAAAAAAGCCTGGCGACAAGATTTTTGCGGGCGGAAAACAGGTAGGTTCTCTACTTGAACTTGAAGTGATAAAGACCGTGAACCAAAGCTACCTTACGCAACTCTGGAACAAAGAAGCCTTCAAGAAACATGAAACCGGCCTTGATACGCTCACCAATAAAATATCCAAATACTTCACTTTCATTATCTTAGGCATTACACTGATAGCTGGGATTTACTGGGGACAGCACGATTTTGAAAAAATGTTCCAGGTGGTAGCTGCCATCCTCATCATTGCGTGCCCTTGTGCCTTGGCCCTTTCTGCACCATTTACATTCGGACATGTGATGCGGATCCTGGGGCGGAATGAATTTTATGTGAAAGACACTTTGACGATTGAAAAACTCTCGAAAATCAACACCCTTGTTTTCGATAAAACCGGCACAATCACCCATAATAAGGAAGCTAAAATCACTTACGAAGGTCAGGAAATTCCCGAGCAGGACTTAAAAAACATCAAAACGCTGGTAAAAAACTCCAATCACCCACTTTCAAAGGCTTTGTATGACTACATAGAGATGGATGATGAGTATTTCCCGGTCACCCAATATACCGAAACCGCAGGTAAAGGCTATGAAGCGGAAGTTCGTGGGACCAAGTATAAAGTGGGTTCGGCAAAGCTGGCTGGCGGCACGCCGGTAAATCTGGAAACCGCTGTTTACGTAAACAAAAACGGTGAATTGCTGGGTAAATTCATCTTCAAAAATGAGTACCGACAAAACCTGAAAAGCCTTTTCGGTAAGCTACGCGATTACCGGGTGCATATTCTTAGTGGTGATAACGCTTCGGAGGAACAACCATTGAAGGAGATCATCCCGCAATATACCGGCATGGCGTTTAGCCAAACACCTGAGGACAAACTGAATTACATCAAGCATCTACAAGACCAAAATGAAAGAGTAGCCATGTTGGGCGACGGCCTGAATGACGCGGGCGCACTGAAACAAAGCAATGTAGGGATTGCTGTGGCCGACGATACACACTCTTTCACACCTTCTTCGGATGTGATTATGGCGGGCGGGCGATTGTCCTCGCTGGATCATTACCTGAATTACGCGAAAGACTCCATGGTGATTGTAAAGATGACTTTTGCCATCAGCTTCTTCTATAACATCATAGGCCTCAGTTTTGCCGTGACGGGGAATATGTCTCCGCTGTTTGCGGCCATCATCATGCCCATCAGTTCCATCAGTGTGGTGATCTTCACTTCCGTGGCGACTTGGTGGCGCAGTACAAAGTATTTTAAACTCATTAAAAATTAGCCATATCTTATTAATTATCAAGAAGATACAATTACTAAATACCGCTGCTTTTTAAATTATGTTAAATACAGTTAACGTTAGGTGATGTTTATCATAATTTTTAATTAAATTTGAACCGGTTTTTACCTAAATTTGCACGGAATGGATATTTTATATTTAATGATTCTATGCAGCGTTTCCGTAGCTGTGATTTTCTTAGTCATTTTTATAGTGAGTGTCCGGAAGGGACAGTTTGAAGATGATGAATCGCCGGCCGTACGCATATTGCTCGACTCTGAAATAAAGGAGGAAACCGAAACCGACAACAGTAAAAACACTGAAAAACAAATAAAAAATACAGAAGAAATAAGTGAATAGTAATATGGAAACACAAAAGTTTAGTTATGACAATAATATTGTGCGAGCGTTCCTCTATGCGACCGTGGTTTTCGGCCTTGTAGGTTTTCTGCTGGGGCTTATCGCCGCACTGATGCTTTTCTATCCCGAACTTCCTGAGTTTATTTTTGGTACCGATGATGCTACCATTAAGAGTTTACAAAGCGGGAATCTTCAGGGGTTAATTAACTCTCAGGGTGCGTTTGGTTTTGGGCGTATCCGTATGCTGCACACCAGTGCGGTAATCTTCGCATTTGTTTGTAACGGTTTCTTTGCGGGGGCTTACTATTCCATCCAAAGATTGCTTAAGACCAGGATGTTCAGCGATACACTTTCGTGGATACACTTCTGGGGCTGGCAGTTGATGATTGTAGCTGTAGTGATTACGTTCCTCATGGGTATCAACACTTCTAAGGAATATGCCGAGCACGAGTGGCCTATTGATATTTTGATTACAGTGATCTGGGTGATCTTCGGTATCAACATGTTCGGAACCATCATGAGAAGACGTGTGCGTCACCTGTATGTGGCCATATGGTTCTTTATCGGTACCTGGGTGGCAATTGCGATGCTGCACATCTTCAATAACCTGGAGGTGCCGTTATCATTTACCGGCTGGAAATCCTATTCTGCCTACGCAGGGGTAAAAGACGCTCTGGTACAGTGGTGGTATGGCCATAACGCGGTAGCTTTCGTACTTACGACACCGATCCTTGGTTTGATGTACTACTTCCTTCCAAAAGCGGCAAACCGCCCGGTATTCTCTTATAAACTTTCTATTATCCACTTCTGGTCACTTATTTTTGTTTACATCTGGGCTGGTCCTCACCACCTTCAGTATACTTCAATTCCAGGTTGGGCGCAGGCTTTGGGCACAGGTTTCTCTATCATGCTTATCGCACCATCTTGGGGAGGGATGCTGAACGGTCTTCTTACGCTTAGAGGGGCGTGGGATAAAGTTCGCGAAAACCCTGTATTGAAATTCTTTGTTGTAGCTATTACGTGCTACGGTATGGCTACCTTCGAGGGACCACTTTTAGCAACAAAAACTTTAAATAAAATTGGTCACTTTACCGACTGGGTAATTGGTCACGTACACATTGGTGCATTAGGCTGGAATGGCTTTATGACCTTCGGTATGATTTATTACTTACTCCCAATTATGTGGAGAACCAAACTTTGGTCTGTAAAATTGGCTAACTGGCACTTCTGGCTAGGTACTTTGGGTATTATATTCTATGCGGTGCCTTTATACATCGCCGGTTTCACGCAAGGCTTAATGTGGAAGCAGTTTAATCCAGACGGTACTTTGGTGTATAAAAACTGGTTGGATACTGTAACCGCTATTATTCCTTACTATCAAATGCGTTTCGTAGGAGGATTATTATACATCGCCGGAGCCATCTTAATGGTTGTAAACGTAGTAGCAACCGTACGGCAGGGCTCATTCCAGAAGGAAGTACCTGCAGAGGCTCCTGCACTTGGTAACGTAGGTAAAAAGCGAAAAGAAGGTGAAGGTTACCACCTTTGGTTGGAGAGAACTCCGCTTGTAATGGGTATCCTTTCATTCATTGCCGTAGCTATCGGTGGATTGATAGAAATTGTACCTACCCTGGCAGTTAAAGAAAATGTACCAACAATCGCTGCTGTGAAGCCCTATTCACCATTAGAACTGGAAGGGCGTGATCTCTACATCCGTGAAGGCTGTAACTCTTGTCACTCACAGATGATTCGTCCATTCCGTGATGAAGTTGTACGTTTTAACGGTAAAAACGGGCAATACTCCAAAGCTGGCGAATTCGTATATGACCGACCATTCCTCTGGGGATCTAAAAGAACGGGACCTGATTTGCACAGACAAGGCGGTAAAAACCCAAGCTCTTGGCACTATAAACATATGCTAAACCCAAGAGTAACTTCTGCAGGTTCCATCATGCCACGTTACCCATGGTTAATCGCTAACGACCTGGACCGAAGCAAGATGAAGGCAAAGGTAGAATTGATGAAGAACAGTTTTGATGTTCCTTATACCCAGGCTCAGATAGATTCTGCAGACCAATGGGCAGACAACCAAGCAAAACTTGTGGTTAGCCAGATCTACGCAGAAGCACCAGACGTGAAAAAAGCCTACGAAGACAGAAAAGCAGCCGAGGGTGCTAACTTCACGCCACTGGAAAAGAAGGAAATCATCGCACTTATCGCTTACCTACAGCGATTGGGTACCGATATTAAAACGACTGAAATTAAAACAGCAAGTACCAACTAATAATCAAAAAAGTACGTCATGATCCCTCAAAACGTAAAAGATATTTTATCGAACTCAGAAAATAATGGTCTTTACCAGACATTGGCGCTGTTATTGTTTCTGATTTGCTTTCTGGGGATTGCGTTTTATGTTTTTTCACGACCGAAAAAATATTACGATGAAGAAGCTAATGCGCCTTTGGATGACGATATTGAAGATAAAAACTCTTAATTTCTAATTAATTTCCACAATGAAACAGAGAACCCCGGTTTATATAACCATCCTGATTATAGTAGCAATCCTAATGGTACTTTGCTACATGTTCATCCAGAACTCAACCTTCCTATTATCTCCATATTTCTGGGGAACAGTGATCATCGCTTCCATCATCGCCATGATACAGAACGCGATTGGTGATTTGGTAGAAAACACAAAATTCAAAACCCTGAGCGACGAGGAAAAACAAGCGTATCTGGAAGCTAAAAAAGTCCCTTACTTTAAAGCACTATATAATGATGCCTTTAAAAAACAGTCGGCTACGGAAGAAAAAGATATTCTTATCGACCACGGTTTCGATGGCATCATGGAGCTTGACAATCAGCTACCGAAGTGGTGGTTAGGCCTTTTCTGGTTTGGTGTAGCCTATTGTGTGGTATATTTAGTCTCTTATTCATTCAGTGATTTTGCGAATCCTATTGTGGAATATGATGAAGAGTACAAAGCACAGACCGCAAATATCGCTGAATATTTAAAAAACACACCGCCACCAACAATCGAAAACGCTGTATATTCGCCAGATAATATAGCGGCTGGTGAAGAGGTCTTCAAAACAAACTGTGTATCTTGTCACGGTGATGGTGGTAAAGGTGGTATCGGTCCCAACCTTACCGATAATGCATGGATTAACCAACCTGAAAAAACATTGTTTAAAAACGTATTCCATATGGTGGAGAACGGTAGCCAGAACAACCCTACAATGCAGGCTTTCGGTAAAAACAACGTTCTTTCTGGGTTTGATATACAAAATGTAGCAGCTTATGTTTATCATATTAACCAGGAACAGCCGCCAGTTACGCCAGCAAATGGCGGTGCGGCTCCGCAGGGGAACCCTGTGGTTTGGGAAAAATAATTTTAGCCAGTAAATATAATTATGAACATAATGCGCTATTGTAAAAAATAGTGTATTATGTTTTTGTTTTTAAAATGAGTTAGAATATGTCGTTAGATGAAAATTTCAGAGGTGGACAAGGGCAAGTAATCGAAGCAGAAACCTTTCGCGATTCTGTAGGTACCATGGACCAATCTGGTAAAAGGAAGTGGGTATATCCCCGCAAGCCAAAAGGCCGCTATACCAACTATAGGACTGTAGTTGCCTGGTTATTGCTCGCAATATTCTTCGTTTTACCCTTTATTAAAATCAATGGAAACCCTTTTCTGCTAATTAATTTAGTTGACAGGCAATTCTTCATCGCGGGACAACCTTTTTACCTGCAAGACTTTTTTATTTTAGCGTTAGGGGCCATTACGTCCATCGTATTCATCATTCTATTCACGGTAGTTTTTGGCCGTATTTTCTGTGGATGGATTTGCCCACAGACCATCTTTCTTGAAATGATCTTCAGAAAGATCGATTATCTTATCGAAGGAGACCGGAATAAACAGATGAAACTTGACCGACAAGAATGGAACGCTGAAAAGATCTGGAAGCGCTCCTTGAAGTGGTTTATCTTCATCATCATATCATTGATCATCACCCACTGGATGTTTATGTACATCATCGGTTATCAGGGTGTTTTTGATATGGTGAAAGAAGGTCCGCTGAATAACTTCACGAGTTTTCTGGTGATGATCATCTTCACAGCGGCATTCTATTTTACGTTTGCATGGTTCCGCGAGCAGGTGTGTACACTTGTTTGTCCTTATGGCAGACTTCAGGGCGTACTGATCGACAAACAGACCATCAATGTATATTACGATTTCAAGCGTGGGGAAAACCGCTCGAAATGGCGCAAAGGTGAAGATCGCCGCGCTGCCGGAAAAGGCGATTGCATCGACTGTAACCAATGTGTTGTTGTTTGCCCAACAGGTATCGACATCCGTGATGGCCAACAATTGGAGTGTGTGAACTGTACCGCCTGTATCGACGCGTGTGATGAGGTAATGGTAAAAGTTGGTCTCCCCACTGGTCTTATCCGCTATGCGACAGAAGATGAGATAGAGAAAGAGGATACGTTCCGCTTTACCGGCAGAATGAAGGCATACTCTGTGGTGCTTCTGTTATTGGTAGGCTTCCTGGGCTTCCTGTTAAGTAGCCGCGGCGCGATGGAAGCAAAATTCATAAAACCAGCCGGTAGTACTTTCTTCGTGAGAGATGGTGAGATAAATAACACTTATAATTACACCTTCTTAAACAAATCCAATGAGGATCAGTTGGTGACCATTAAAGTGATTTCCCCGGCGCACGGACAAATTACCTTAAGCGGGACCAATAAAATCCTACTGAAGAAAGACCAGATGACGAAAGGTACGGTGAATATCAGTTTCCCGGAAAATGAAATCAAACTTTCAAAACAAAATGTAACAATTGGCGTTTATAACCAAAAAGGTGAACTGTTGGATTCTTTCGATACATACTTCGAAGGCCCCTTCAAATTACAATTCTAATAAATATGCTTAAAAATTTTAGCTGGGGACACGGTATCGTTTTGGCTCTCGGCTCCTTTATCGCATTCATCCTGTTTTTGATATTCGTATTCTCTAACGGTATGAAAAATTCTGAACTAATATCAGACAATTATTATCAAGAAGAACTAGTCTATCAGGAAACCATTGATGCAAAAAACAATGCGGAAAATCTGCCGGAAAAACCTTCTTATGAACAGAACAAAGCGGGGATTACCATTACATTCCCTCAAAACATCAAGCCAGAAACCACTCAGGTAGAATTTAACCTGTTCCGTACAGATGACTCTAACCTTGATGTTAAAAAAGAAGTAAACCTGAACGGAAACGGGCAATTTACCATACCTTCAAAAGTAATTATGGCCGGCTCTTACACGCTGAAATTAAAATGGCAGAAAGACAATAAACCTTATCAGGTGGATTACGACGTTCTATGGAAATAGCATTGGTTTTTTCTGCGCTTGCCTTAGGATTTGCTTCCGGCTTCCACTGTATCGGCATGTGTGGCCCTATCGCACTTTCTATGGGCCTTACGAAAAAACAGGCCGCAAATTATTACCTGCAAAACCTTACCTATCAGTTCGGCAGGATTTTCACTTATGCATTTTTGGGTGCCATACTTGGCATCATTGGTGAAGGCTTCCAGATGGCGGGCTTCCAGCAGTATCTTACTGTTTTTGTAGGCATCACCCTCATACTCATGGCTGTATTTTCGTTTGGTGGAAAAGATTTTGCCTCAAAAATCCCTTTCTTCTCAAAATTCTTGCTGAAAATTAAAATGAATTTAGGCAAACTGCTACAAAAAGCAGATTACCGATCGCGCTTTACCACCGGGATCCTCAATGGTTTCCTACCGTGCGGTATGGTATATATGGCACTTACCGCGAGTTTAGCCGCTGGCGGCATCTGGCAAAGCGCCACATTCATGGGATTATTTGGATTGGGCACGCTTCCATTCATGTTTTTCATCGTGTTGCTCGGAAATCTGATGACAACCGCTTTCAGAATTAAAATTTTAAAATTTGTCCCTGCCATGATGCTGATTCTGGGTGGGTTATTTGTTGTACGCGGTTTGGAAATTGGTATCCCTTACCTTTCACCAAAGAAAGAAGTCTTGCAGGTCAACCACCATGATACCCACGAACACCATCACGGTAACCACGAGAATTGCCATTAAGCATTTTCCCTCCATTTGATAGTCTAACGACTTAGGTATAACTTTTGAATTAAAATGCAAAAATCGCCTATGTCAACACTAAAAATTTGGGCTTGCGGTCTTGGGATTTTTGCGCTACAAGCATGTTCCGTAAATACCGAAACCTCTTATTATAAAGATGCCTCGACTAGCATGGAATCTAATATTCTGATGGACCAGAGCGCCCTCGGCATGCTGAATATGTTGAATAACAAAAACCAAGCGATACCACAAGCTAAAACTTTGGGCAATCTTACTACACAATGGAAAAGCCTCTACGATTTACAGAAAGATGGGAAGATTACTTTGCACCAGGATTCTGTAAAAGTGCTGAAGAAAATGTTCCTGAAACTAAATAAGGAGAAAGGCCAGGTGTACGGACTCTCCATGAAATACGACAGGCTACTGCCCGGCGAAATTGCCACCTTGCTGTCACAGAACAAACAACTGAAGAACTTACAGATACAAAACATCGCTACCTGGAACGGAAAAACATTAACGATTGATACGGAGAAATTCAATGCAACCGAATTCCTGACCGAAATGGCTAAAAAAAGTCCTGAAAATAATACGGCACCGAAAACAAAAAGCGATTCCGCAGAAGCATATGGGCGGCAAATGGCACAGGGAATGCTGGGCATGATGAAGATGTTCAACATGAATTTCACCAATACGATAAAATTTCAGCAACCTATTGCTACCATCACAGGCAAACACGATTTCGTGAAACAGATTGATGATAAAACACTGCAAATTAACGTACGAACTCAGGATTTGCTTAACGAAGGTAAAAGCCTTACCCATAAAGACAAATTCATTACAGTGACAACTAAATAATACGCTTTAGCGTTGTTAGGGCTTAAAGCCCTAACAACGCTGTCATCACCTCTCTAAAAAGAATTAAAAAGCCCGTCTTCGCGATTTGTAAGACGGGCTTATTCATATTTTTCTAATTAATCAATCACATCAAAACGCGTATATTCCGCGATTTTTGCTGGAATTTTTATACCGTCTCCTGTTTGATTATTTTCAAGCAGTGCGGCCATAATTCTTGGTAAAGCCATGGCAGAACCGTTCAGCGTGTGTACCAACTGCGTTTTGCCTTCTCCTTTGAATCTGCATTTCAATCGGTTCGCCTGGAAGGTCTCAAAATTAGACACCGAAGAAACCTCAAGCCATTTTTCTTGTGCAGCGCTCCAAACTTCAAAGTCATAAGTCATGGATGAAGTGAAACCCATATCACCACCGCAAAGTCTTAAGATCCGAAACGGTAACTCAAGATCTTCCAGAATTGATTTGACATGCGCCACCATTTCTTCAAGCGCTTCATAGGAGTTCTCAGGCTTTTCAAGCCTTACGATTTCTACCTTTTCAAACTGATGAAGGCGGTTCAGGCCTCGTACATGGGCGCCGTAACTACCAGCTTCCCTGCGGTAACACTGTGAAAAAGCCGTGTTTTTAATCGGCAGTTCCTTCTCATCCAGCAATACATCGCGGTAAAGATTGGTCACTGGGACTTCGGCTGTCGGGATTAGGTAAAGATTATCTTCATTCACAAAATACATCTGCCCTTCCTTATCCGGAAGCTGGCCAGTACCGTAGCCAGAGGCTTCATTTACTACATGAGGCGGATTGACTTCTATATACCCGGCTTCTGTATTCTTATCGAGGAAATACTGCACCAAAGCCCTCTGCAGGCGAGCGCCTTTCCCGAAGTATACAGGGAAACCAGCACCGGCAATCTTTACACCGAGCTCAAAATCTATAAGGTTGTATTTTTTGGCAAGTTCCCAGTGCGGTGCCGCACCTTCACCAAGACCTTCAACATCATGGGATTGATAAACGATTTCATTATCTTCAGCAGAAGTGCCCGCCACAACTTGCTTATAAGGGATATTGGGGATTTGATAAAGGATTTCGAGCAGTCGCGCCTCTGCTTCTTTCAGTTTTTGCTGCAGTTCCTGTGAGTTTTGCTTAAATTCGGCTGTTTGGGTTTTGGCGTTTTCTGCCTCCTGTTTTTTTCCTTCTTTCATCAGAATACCAATCTCTTTGGATATTCTGTTCATTTCAGAAAGGTTACGGTCCAATTCAAATTGATATTTTTTTCTTTGGTCATCCGCTTCAATGGCGTCATCTACCAATTGTAGCTGCTTAAAATTCCTTTTATTTAAACCTTCTAAAACACGTTCGCGTTCTTCGCGCAGAAAATTAACCTGTAGCATGTATTTATTATTAAAGTAATATTGAGGTCTTAGAGTCCCAATGTTTACAAATTTACAATTTTGAGTAGGGACTGACTATTTTTTTATTTTAATGATGTTGGGCTGGCCGGCATTTTTAGTGAAAACATCCGCATTATTATACCAAACCTTCGAAATCTGAAAAAGTTCGGGCGTCCAGGAATATCGTATCGTCATGGTATCATTTACCGCGAAGGATGTAGAATCATTGATTTTGCGGTCGAATGTCAGCGCAATTTTAGATTCATAAGTTTTAGTTGTCCCTGCGGAATCGATGCCTATCCGCCGCGCACCAGCAATATATACCAAATAATTGAGCGTATCAGAATCTTTTTTAAGTAGGAAACTTACGGGTGCGGTATCGGTGATGCCATATACATCATTCAGGCGTATATTCCGGTAAGTGCCGGTGATATTGCTGTTCAGCATGTCTCGGCCCGCAGAATCGATATAAAGACGCAAGACCTGATCAATCTGTTGTACCTCCTGCTCATCATTTCTACAAGATGATGCGAGGAAAAGCACGAAAAATAAAAGAAAAAGCCCGTTTTTCATAATTACAAAGATAGAATTTCTGCCGCAATTATTTAGCTTGCCTTAATTTGCTGTACAATTTTCGTACTTCGGTTTTTGTAAGCAAAAAATCCCTAACTGAAAACGGTGTACGCTGATAAAAATAATAAAAAAGCAAGCCTGAAGAAAATAAATAAGAAAGCGAAGTGACAGTGCAGGCACCATAGATGCCCCATTTCGGTACCGCATATAATGATAGCGCGACGGTACAAACAAAGCCTACAACCGACTTCATATTCAAAATCCCAAGTTTATTGATACCCGCAAAATAGTGCCCTATGATGTTACTTACAGCCATGGCCAAAATCCCCGGAGATAATAATAAAACGATGATCCGCGTCTGCGAGAAATCTTTACCAAAAATGAACTCATAGACGAATCCCGGCACTGCTACTAAAAACAGTAAGAAAACGGAGCTAATCAAGAAACTGATCTTGAGTGAAATCTTGGTTTTTTCAATGGCGTGGTCATGGGCGGTACTGCTTACCAAATCGGAATATAAAATCACAGATAAACTTCTGCTGATGGCCAAGACCGCCTCCGAAACCGCGACACCCACCGCAAAGATGCCCACACTGGCAATACCACGGAAAAACTCTAAAAAATAAAAAGACAAACGGTTATTCAGGAATTGTAGAAACGCACTGATCTGTATTTTCCATCCGTAATTAAACATCTTTTGAAACAAACGCCAGCTAAATAAGGCACTTCTGTCCCCGAATGTTTTAATAAGCCTCAGGAAACTCAGGATAAAAAGAACGGCATAACATAAGAAGAGCGTCATGAAATATACATCTACTGACTTCATGCGCAGTCCGTACACCACAAATAGGATTAAGATGATGTGTACAGCCTGCTGGCCACTCAGGTAGATATTATAGTTCTTGATATCATTTCTACCAACGAACAGATTAATATTCGCAGAAAGCAGAGAAAACATAACCGAAAGCGCGACCAAATATCCCAGATACTCCACCGGATGGGCGAGACTGATCAACAAAGGGGCTACAAAACCAATAACCAAAGACCAAAGATAAGCTGCGGAAACTATTTGTATCTCATCAAACTTCGAGGCGTAATAAGATACGCTGCTGCCGGAAAGTATATTATTCAGAAATGTGACGATCGCCAGGTCCGCAATCAGTAGCGAAATCATGCCTTTACCTTCCATGCCCCAAAGATTTGTTGTAAGAATTAGCAACCCGAAATTAAGGCCTAAGATTAAAAAACGTGTGAGAAAAGTCTGTAAAATCACCTTCATTTCACGGCAATGCGTTTTTAATGAATTTTACAAATCCATCACTGATTGATTCCCAATTATACTTTTCCTGGAAAAGCCGCCGCGCATTATTCGCATGTTCGGCATACAATGCAGGATCATCAAGATAAGCTGCAACCTTACGTGCAATCAACCATGCATCTTCCGGCGGAACCAAATAACCGAACTGCTCCACATCTAGGTGCTGCCTTATGGCTTTAAGATTCGTATAAATGACCGGCTTGCCCGATGCCGCATAATAGAAGAGCTTAATCGGCAGACAATGGTCGTTCTCTATATTTTTCTCTCTAAGGTCAAAACAGATATCGGCTTCGGCATAAGAATCGGCAAATGTTGAGAACGAGACTGGTTTTTGAATTTTAACATGATCAAACTGATAACCCGTAAGAAGTTGATTGAAATATTCTGTCTCCTTCTCATCTCTTGTACCACCAATCAACAGGAGCGACAACTGAAGTTCTGGTTTCTCCTTCTGTAAACAATCCGCGGCTTTCAGGAAATTACCAATACCTTTCTCTTTAGAAAAAACGCCTGTATAACAAAGCTTTAACTGATTAGTATTCAATTCCTTAACTGCCGGTCTTACATATTCCTGTGAAGGATAGTAAGGAAGAATGATATGTGACTTAAAGAAGAAAAATGATGACAACGGAAACATTTTCGTCTGCTCACCAAATATAAAATGGCTGCTCAGGAATCCTGCGTAAAGCTGAATATTTAAAAATTTGAAGAATTGAAAAACCTTTAAAAAAGACCGGTACGGAGCCAGCATCCGCTTGGAAGGATACCATTCAGTCACATCATATATCAGCTTGATGTGATGTTGTTTACAATATTTCGCTACCGAAATAACGGCTAAAGGTTCGGAAGCGATAACAAGATCTGGTACGAAAGCCGCACAGATCCTTTGAAAAACGCTTTTCTTAACATGCGGCGACTGGTGCAGAATATCATAAGACTCGATTAAAATACCATCCGATTCACCCTGAAACTCTGATGAAAGGCTACATATTTTCACTGTAAACCCATGGGCAGCCAATTCTTTTGCCTGATGAAAAAAAATCCTGTCATCTTGGTAAGTGTGCGCGGTGGTAAGAAATAGAATTTTCTGCATCCTGTACAAAAATAGCAATAAAAAGCCCTTTTAAAGCTTCATACTTTAAAAGGGCTGTTATTTCTTCGGTAAGTTTCTTTATTCTGCGTATATCCCAGCCCAACTGCGGTTCAGTGGAAGCAGGAAATCGCTTAAAAAGGCAATATAGGTATTCTTTGAAAAATCAAAAACCTCAATGTTTTTTGGGATTTTACCTGATTTCAAACCTTTTTTGAAATCTTGTAGTTTCATCGTCTTCACTTCTCCGTTCTCTACGAAACTGGCTTTCATACGGTCAAAAAGGCCAAGGCTAAACTCTTGCTCAATCTCGCGCATGATGGCGCCTAAAGCATCAATGGAACATCCTGAAGCTACCTCTTTCTCTTCATCTACACATACGACAATGAACTGGTTCTTCTCTATCTTGAAACTTGAGGAAAGTGGCTTGCCATGCGCAGCCCAAGTGGAAAGGAAGTCGTACAATTTCTCGGTGATCACTTTACTTTCTTTAGCTGTAAAAGGTCGCGATGCCGGGTAGATGATGACGCGATAATCGTTTGTTTCAACTATATTAGATTCTTCTATTTTCATTCTTTTTCTTTCTTAATTCCATTATTCCTAAAATTACCAGTAATATGTTACTGCTGATAGCCCAGTAGTTTATTTTATCAATTAGGAAGTCTGCCGACCAAATATTCATAATCAATAGAAAGAGACCTGCAATGATTATAAAATGGTATTTGTTCATTACAAATCTTCGGCTTCTGCTAATAGTTCCGCTATATCTTTAACGGCAACTTCTGTATTTTTATTGAAATGTTTTACACCGTCGGTCATCATGGTCATACAGAATGGGCAACCGGTCGCAATAACGTTCGGATTTTCCGTCAGGGCTTCTTCGGTACGTTCCACATTGATGTCTTTATGCCCTTTTTCCGGTTCTTTAAACATTTGCGCGCCGCCAGCACCACAGCACAGTCCGTTGGTCTTACAGCGTTTCATCTCGACAAGTTCGGCATCCAGTTTTTCGAGAAGCATTCTTGGGGCTTCATATTCGCCGTTACCGCGACCAAGATAACAAGGGTCGTGGAAGGTAATTTTTTTCCCTTTGAAGCTACCGCCTTCTACCTTCAGGCGACCTTCTTCCATCAATTGCTTCAGGAACTGTGTGTGATGAATCACTTCATAATGTCCGCCCAGATTGGGATATTCATTCTTGATGGTATTAAAACAGTGCGGGCAGGCCGTCACTATTTTTTTCACTTCGTAAGCGTTGAGGATTTCGATGTTGGTTAACGCCATCATCTGGAACACGAACTCGTTCCCGGCGCGTTTTGCAGGATCACCGGTGCAGGATTCTTCTGGACCTAAAACAGCGAATTCCACATTGATCTTACTAAGAATTTTGCAAAAAGCGCGTGTAATCTTTTTGGCACGGTCATCAAAGCTACCAGCGCAGCCTACCCAGAACAGTACTTCCGGAGATTTACCTTCGGCAGCATACTCTGCCATTGTTTTTATCGTGAAATCCATGGTATAAATTTGCTAGTTTAAGAAAATGGGGTGAAAGCATTGTTAGTTTTCATGGACCCAATTCATTCTATCAGCCTGGTTATACTGCCAAGGCGCAGCGTTGTTTTCAACATTTGCCATCATCGCGTTCAGTTCCTGTGGTGCGGCAGATTGTTCCATCACCAGATACCGGCGAACCTCCATTATGATGGATAAAGGATCAATAAGTACCGGGCAGGCTTCTACACAGGCATTACAAGTAGTACAAGCCCAAATTTCTTCTCTCTGTATATGATCGTCGATGAGTTTCTTTCCGTCATCAACAAATTTCCCGTTCTTGTTGATGTTTTTCCCTACCTCTTCAATACGGTCACGGGTATCCATCATAATTTTACGTGGCGAAAGTTTCTTTCCGGTGATATTAGCTGGGCAAACCGCTGTACAACGTCCACATTCGGTGCAGGAATAAGCGTTAAGCAACTGCACCTGGTTTAAATCAAATATATCATCTGCACCAAATTTTTCGGGTGTAGCGTTCGGATCGGCTTCGGGTTGCGCGGCATAAGGATCAGCGTTGGGATCCATCATCAATTTGATTTCATTGGTGACGGAGGCCAAATTATTAAACTTACCTTTTTTCTCTAAATTGGCAAACCAAGTATTAGGGAACGCAAAAATGATATGAAGATGTTTTGAATAATACAGATAATTCATGAAGAACAGAATGCCGAGGAAGTGAAACCACCATGCCCCACGCTCCAGCAAGACTAAAGTTGTCTCACCGAATCCTTGAAAGATTGGTCCCAGCACAACGGATGAAACGGGGAAGTTACCATGCGCGCCCAAGTGACCGGTTTGCTGCAAAGCCCAATCTGCTGCATTCATGGTGAAGAAAGCCATCATCAAGGCAAATTCAATGATAAGAATCCAATTGGCATCTTGTTTTGGCCAACCGAAAAGTTCTTTCATCGTAAGTCTCTTCACGCCAAAGAAATTCCGGCGGATAAAGAAGATAATCACGGAAACCAATACCAGCAGCGCCAACACCTCTAACGTAGCTGTAAATGCCGCGTAAAAGGAGTCCCCAAATATGCCAGTGAGAAAACGGTGTGTACCGAAAACACCATCTACAATAATCTCAATAAGTTCAAGATTGATGATAATAAACCCCACATATACAATGATATGTAAAATACCCGCTATGGGGCGTTTCGTCATTTTACTTTGGCCCAGCGCCACTTTTGCCATGGTAGCCCATCTTTCGGATGGATTGTCGTTGCGATCGATTTTGCGGCCCAGTTGTATATTTCGGTAAATCTCTTTCAGACTTTTAAAAAATAATCCGAAGCCTGCGATTAGGGCGATAAAGAAAACAATATTGTCAATATATTGCATACTGAGAGGTTTTTAGTCTTTTGTACTGCTGTTTTTACCGAATACCGAGAAGTTTAGGTATCTCTTCGGGTTTGCCTTCAGGTCTAAGATTAAATTATTAAGATTGGCTGAAGACTCATTCAAGTTCCGGTAAAGTTCTTCATCTTTGGCAAGTTTACCAAGAGATCCTTCCCCATTTTGTATGCCGGAAATAACACCGTTCAGTTTGTCGGCCGTTACACTAAGTCGGTCAATGGTATTGTTTAATTTCTGCACATCTACCTGCTCGGCAACGCGACCATATTTGTCAATAGCGGTTCTGGCACTGATGGTGGCCAAATTTGCGTTATCAAGCATGGCCTGGATACGCGGATCGTTATTTGCAAGTAAGGCATTGGTCTGGCGCGATGTCCCCTCGAAAGAAGCTACGGTACGGTTAAGATTGATCAGCAGCGCGCGGATTTCCGCCTTATTGTCATCATTCAGCAATTGGTTGGCATTGTTAGTAAGGGAGTCTACCCTTTTCAATACAATCTGTAGTTGATCTTTTACCGGACCTACCTGAGACGAAATGTTGTTCATCATCGAAAGTTTAAACGCGCCGTTCAAGGTATCGCCATCTTTCGCGGTATCGCCGCCATACGCTAAATTCACCCGCATTTGTTTCCCCGACATCAGGCCGGGTTCAAAAATCTCAAGTGTGGATTTCCTTGAAAACTTAAAGTTATCATCCACCGTTACCTTCACTACAAAATGTATGCGCCCGTCTTTCTGGGTAATGGGTACAATCTCATCGACCTGACCAACTTTTAATCCATTAATCGAGACGGGATTGGAAGCCTCCAGACCTTCTACATTATCAAACTTTGCATAAAAAATATTATCGGTTGTAAAAAGGCTTTTGCCCTTCATGAACTGAAAAAGGATTACAAACCCTATTATCGCCAAAACAGCGATTAAACCTGCTTTTATTTCTTTGGTGAACTTCACTTTTGCGTAATTTTTAGGAAACAAATATAATACATTTTAAACAAACTCAAATTTCGGACCTCTCTTGATAAAAATGAAAAAAAGCGACTCTGGGAGCCGCTTTTCTGTAGTAAACTTATAGCTTTTATTGTTGAGCTGCCTGGTTATACAACTCGATTCTGTAGTCTTTAATTTTTGCATTTGCCTGAAGGCTCTTCAGCAGCGCCTGCCCAAACTGTTGTGAATTTTGGCTGGCGATGGCTTCTGTCACTTGCTTGATATCGCCTGGTTGTTTGTTCACCGTCTCAGAGTTTTTCACGAGAACGTAAACACCAGTCATACCTTCTACCGGCATGGAGAGTTTGCCTTTTGCTACACCAAAAGCGGCACCAGCCACGCGTGGTTCCATCGCTCCGGCTACCTGTGGGCTCAGCATATTCACTTGTCCAGCAAGTTTGGAAGTCCCAAACTGTTTTGCAATCTGGTCAAGGCTTGTCGCTTTGCTTGCATTTATTTTATCAGAGATGATCTTAGCGAGTTTCTTGTTTCTGACAATTGGCTCAATTTGGTCTCTTACCGCTTCAGGATCTGCAGTTCCGGCATCCTGGATGCCATTTAGGTAAGCTATAACTCGGTCACCAGTACCATCTACAGTAAATATTTCCGTATCGCCTTTTTCGCGCTTCTTGTTGAATGCCCAAGCGATGATTTCCTGATCCTTATCGGTACCCAAACCTGGCAATTGCCCTTGGAAACGACCGATTTCTTTTGGATTCAAGAATTGGTAGTTGGCCTTTTTAGCCAAGTTAGAGAAATCGTTAAATGACTTGCCCTGCACCTGCTGAATGAATCTTGTGGCTTTGGTATAAACTTCATTCTCTGTTTTGTCAGATGGTTTGATGGCTTTTACCAAATTAGCCACTTTATACGTCATCGCACCAGATTTTTTGTCTTCGATATTGATGATGTGATAACCGAACTGTGTTTCCACCACCCCTGTCGCGCCTTTACCATTATTGGCAAGGAAGCTCAGGAATTCAGGAACGAAAGGCGTGGCAGGAGTCGTCCAACCCACGCTTCCACCCTGTGCTGCGGAGCCGGGATCTGAGGAGTATTTCAAAAACTCGGTGAATTTAGCAGGATTTGCTTTTACAACTGCCCCGATAGAATCTGCAAGTTTTTTAGCTTCCTCCTTACTTCTGGTTTCATTGGCGCCGGCTTGGTTTCCTTTGTAAGTAATAAGGATATGGCGGGAAAGTGTAGAATCGGATGGTTTTTTATCTAATAATTTAGAAACTACGTAGAAATTCTGCTCTTTGTATGGACCGAAGGTTGTACCTACCGCGGCACTTGCCACTTTATCTTTGATGGTAGCCGGTAACTGGTCTGCTGAAAAATACTGCGGATTGAATGGCATATCACTGTGGAGAGCTATAAACATCGAGTCATTGGTCGTATTCAGGAAGTTCTCTTTACCCTCACTCACATCAGTACCTTGGTTGAAAAGCTTGTTGATTTCTGCCTGAGTCGCTGCTTCATCCTGTGGACTGGCTGCTGCCGGGAAATATACAAGACCTAGGTTTCTGCTCGCATCACGTTTGAAAAGGATGGGGTGCTTTTTAATATAATCTGCCAGATCCTGTGTAGTTACTTTTACAGGATTTTTCTGTGCGAAGTTATTATAATCTATTTTCACAAAGTCGATATTGGCTACCTGGTCGCGCTGGCGCATCATTTCCTCAGCTTCTTTCTTGCTTGCGGTAATCCCTGTGGAGACGTTGGCAAATACCTGGCGCGCCATCATTCGGTACTCAATCGCTCTACGCGCACGCAGCCAGTTGTTGTACATTTCTACGTTGCCGCTGCTTTGCAAATCGGCAATCTGTTTTTTTATTTCCTGAACCTTGAAGTTCCCTTTGGCATCAAAGTTCTCTTGGTTTTGGGCAAACATAGGATCAAACTGCAGCTGATTCCAGAACATATCTTCGGTTAAAGTAAGTCCCATTTTCTCAAACTGCTGCTTAATTAATTTCGACTGTACCAGCATCTGCCAGGCCTGCTCTTCGAGACCGGTATCGGGCTGCCCTTGTTGTTGGGCCTGCTGTTGAAGGATAAAGAGCTGATCATCATACTCTTCCTTAGTAATTTCCTCCCCGTTCACTTCGCCATATACACCGGGTTTTGCGCCGAATAGCTTCTCAATACTATCCGGATTTACCACGAAAGCCAACATTGCCAACGCAATAATACCCATCAAGAGCCAAGGTCTGCTTCTAATCTCTCCTAAAATTGCCATCTTTTTCTATAAATTTTATCAGGTTGCGAAAATACACATTTTTAACAGATTAAGAAAAATTTTCAATATGAATGGTTTATTTTTTCACAAAGCAGCCAATTTTGTCGCAAAAGACTAATGGCACACCGATTGTGATTTCACCCTTACAATTATACTTTACACAAATTTCAGCTTTACTTATACAGATACAGGCTTGAATGCATACCTAAAGAATGACAATATGTCATTTCATGATATTATGGCAGAATTTAACGAACATAACTTCGACGAACTAATGAATGACAGTTTCAGCATCGTAGCTGAGGAAATCAACCTCTCTGAATTTATTGATATTTCACCAGATAACGACCAAACCGAGTTTCCAATTTTACCGGTGAGGAATATGGTGATGTTCCCAAAAGTAGTCATCCCGATTACTGCCGGGCGCGAAATGTCGATAAAACTGCTGGAGGAGGCCCAAAAAAACAATCAATTTATCGGCATCCTAAGCCAAAGAAATTCGAGCATTGAAAACCCTACGGAAAAAGACCTTTATAAAGTAGGCACTTTAGCAAAGATCATTAAGATCATCAAGCTTCCGGAAGGTAACATCACTGCTATTACACGCGGCTTCCAAAGATTTTCCGTTAAAAATTTCACTGAAACAAAACCCTATTTCAAAGCAGAAATCACTAAACTGAAAGATGTACACAGCCGAAAAACCGATGAGTTCAATGCCTTGCTTGAGAATATTAAAGATCTCGCCCTGAAAATCATCGAACTGGACCCGAATATCCCCTCTGCTGCCAGCTTTGCAATTAAAAACATGAACGGCAATGAAGATTTGCTAAACTTCATCTGCACCAACGCCAATTTCGAATCTACCGATAAGCAGAAACTTCTGGAAGAAAAAAACCTCATCCTGCGCGCACAGAAATGTTATGAACTGATGCATGAGGACTTCCGCAAACTTGAACTTCGCAACCAAATACACCAGAAAACCAACCGCGAGCTTGATAAGAGCCAGCGCGAATACTTCCTGAACCAACAGATGCGTGCGATACAAGAAGAACTCGGCGGCGGTCCCGAATCTGACATTGAGGAACTCCTGGAAAAAGCCAAAACCCTTACCTGGAAGGATGAGGTAGAAACACATTTCAAAAAAGAGATCAACCGCCTGCAACGCCAGAACCCAAGTTCGCCAGACTATAACGTGCAAAGGAATTACCTTGATTTTTTCACAGAATTACCGTGGGAAAACTATTCTAAAGATATTTTCGATATCGCGAAAGCACAAAAAGTCTTAGATAAGGCACATTTCGGTCTCGAAGACATCAAGAAAAGAATCCTGGAGCACATGGCCGTACTGAAATTGAAAAACAACATGAAGTCACCGATTTTATGCCTGGTTGGCCGCCGGGGGTTGGTAAAACTTCACTCGGAAAATCTATAGCTGACGCGCTGGGCAGAAAATATGTGCGGGTTTCCTTAGGTGGCCTTCATGATGAAAGCGAAATCCGGGGGCACCGAAAAACCTATATTGGTGCGATGGCCGGGCGGATCCTTCAGTCCATTAAGAAAGCGGGTACATCAAATCCGGTGATTGTATTGGATGAGATTGATAAAATTGGCCAAGGTATACATGGCGACCCAAGTTCTGCACTACTGGAAGTATTGGATCCGGAGCAGAATCATTCCTTCTACGATAACTATCTCGAAATGGGGTATGATTTGTCTAAAGTGATGTTTATTGCCACCGCAAATTCACTTTCAACCGTACAGCGCCCGCTACTCGACCGTATGGAACTTATCGAGATCGCAGGCTATACCTTAGAGGAAAAAGTAGAAATCGCCAAAAGACACCTGATAAAGAAACAACAGGAAGAAAACGGCCTCGGCATTAATGCTTTTAAACTCGGGAATGCTGAATTAAAACACATCATCGACGCGCATACCTCCGAAAGTGGCGTAAGAACCCTGGAGAAAAGACTTGCCGCTATCGCACGTTGGGCAGCGTTACAAACCGCGATGGAACAAACGTACGACCCGAAGATCAGCATAACTAAAATTGATGAAATCCTTGGGGTTCCGCGTCCGAAAAACCTTTCAGAGATTACCGGTGTACCCGGCGTGGTGACCGGCCTGGCGTGGACACAGGTGGGTGGTGACATCTTATTTATCGAAAGTATCCTCAGCGAAGGAAAAGGAAACCTGACGATGACCGGAAACCTGGGAACCGTAATGAAAGAATCCGCCACAATCGCGCTGGAATACATTAAAGCCAAACACGAGGAACTTGGCATTACAGCGGAAGATATCCAGAAGAAAAACATACACGTTCACGTCCCGGAAGGTGCTACACCAAAAGACGGCCCTTCGGCAGGGATCGCGATGCTGACATCCATTGTATCAAGCTTTAAGAATAAGAAAGTAAAAGAACATCTTGCGATGACCGGGGAAATTACCCTGCGCGGAAAAGTGCTGCCGGTTGGTGGTATTAAGGAAAAACTGCTTGCGGCGACACGCGCCGGAATCACCGAAATCATACTTTCTGAAGCGAACCGAAAAGATGTAGAAGACATCAAGAAAGATTACCTTAAAAATCTGAAGATAAATTACGTAAGCCGAATGAGCGAAGTGATAGACCTGGCGATTGAAAAGTAAGCAGCCACGACACACATATCCTAACCAGTAAGAAAGAAGCATATTATTGCAACTGGTACGGCGGCGCTGGTAATCTTCCTACATATATAAAGAACAAGCAAGTCGGTTAGCCGATAAATTTCAGAAACACACACCTCCGCGAATTTCACGGAGGTTTTTATTTTCCGTAAATTTGCGCAGTATTTACATCTATTTAAAAAACAAACATCTAATCCAAATCCGTAACAGCATGCTACCTAAAATCAACCCTCTCCACACGCAGGCCTGGCAAAATCTTGAAGCACATTTTTCCCAGCACGATTTTGAACTTAGGAAGTTATTTCAGGAAAACCCTCACCGTTTCTCGGAATTTTCTGTAAAGCGTGATGGTTATCTGTTTGATTACTCGAAGAATCTCATCAATCAAGAGACTATTGACCTACTGCTGCAACTGGCCGAGGAAACCCAATTAAAGAATGCCATAAGTGCGATGTTTTCGGGAGAAAAAATTAATGAAACCGAAGGCCGGGCGGTACTTCATACGGCATTGCGCGATTTCACGGAAGAGCCCATAATGGTAGATGGTGAAAACATAAAACCGGCCGTTAGGAAAGTACTGCATCACATGAAGGCTTTTTCTACACGTGTGATATCCGGCGATCATAAAGGATTTACAGGAAAACAGATGACCGATATAGTAAATATTGGTATTGGCGGATCAGATCTAGGTCCTGTAATGGTGTGTTCCGCATTGAAGCATTTTAAAACCCGCTTGAATGTACATTTTGTCTCTAATGTAGATGGCAATCACATCGCCGAAACGCTGAAAAACCTCGATCCGGAAACTACGCTTTTCATCATCGCATCAAAAACATTTACCACACAGGAAACCATGACGAATGCGGAATCTGCCAAAGATTGGTTTCTGCGAAGCGCACAGCAAGAGGATGTAGCGAAGCATTTCGTAGCGTTATCAACGAATGTTCCAGCGGTGAAAGAGTTTGGCATCGCGGAGGAAAATATATTTGAGTTTTGGGATTGGGTTGGCGGACGCTACTCCTTGTGGAGTGCGATCGGGCTAAGCATTGTACTTTCTATAGGATATGATAATTTCGAGCAGTTATTAAAGGGGGCACACGAAACGGATATACATTTTAAAACAGCCGATTTTAAAGAAAATGTACCCGTTTTAATGGGGCTTTTAGGTATTTGGTACCGCAATTTCTACACAGCCAGCACACATGCGGTACTCCCTTATTCACAGTACCTGGATCGTTTCCCGGCTTATCTACAGCAGGGAGATATGGAAAGTAACGGAAAGTCAGTAGACAGAAATGGCGCATACGTAGAGTACGAGACCGGCCCTATTATTTGGGGCGAACCTGGGACTAATGGTCAGCACGCATTTTACCAGCTCATACATCAGGGGACTGAACTTATTCCGGCAGATTTTATTGCCTATGCCAAATCCTGCAACAACGTGTCTGATCATCAGGACAAGCTGCTGGCCAACTTTTTTGCGCAGACAGAGGCGCTGGCATTCGGTAAATATGAAGATGAAGTTAAAGCCGAACTGGAAGTTGCGGGCAAATCAACTGAAGAAATTGAAAAACTTTTAAATTATAAAGTCTTTAGCGGAGACTCCCCTACCAATTCTTTCATTTTCAATGAGTTAAATCCGTTTTCACTAGGTCAGCTCATTGCGCTTTACGAGCATAAAATCTTCGTTCAAGGGATTATTTGGAACATCTTCAGCTTTGACCAGTTTGGGGTAGAACTTGGCAAAGTGCTGGCAGGAAAAATTTTGTCGGAACTGAAAGACACGGAAAATATTTCCTCACACGATTCCTCCACCAACGGGTTGATGAATTATTATAAAACGCAGAGATAAATCTAAAAAAAAGTAAAAATGACACAGATTCTCGATGGACTTAAAGTTTCAAAGGAAATAAAGAAAGAAATCCGCGAAGAAGTTAAGAAGATAGTAGCTGCAAAACGCCGTCCACCACATCTAGTGGCGATCCTTGTAGGACACAACGGTGCCAGCATTGCCTATGTGAACAACAAAATAAAGGATTGCGAAGAAGTAGGTTTCCGTTCTTCCCTGATAAAATTCCCGAGTACGGTTTCAGAAGCTGAACTGCTCGAGAAAATACATGAATTGAACCTTTCTAAAGAAGTAGATGGCTTTATTGTTCAGTTGCCATTACCACCACAGATCGACCAAGAAAGAATCATTATGGCGATTGACCCCAGGAAAGACGTGGATGGCTTTCACCCGGAAAATTTCGGGAAAATGGCTCTTGAAATGGATACCTTTCTACCGGCAACGCCATTCGGCATCCTCACACTTCTTGAAAGATACCAGATTGATACAAAGGGTAAGCATTGCGTCATCATTGGTCGCAGCAGAATTGTCGGCAAACCCATGAGTATCCTGATGGGGCGCAAGGATTTCCCAGGCAACGCTACTGTAACACTCACACACTCCTACACCCCTCATATCGAGGAGTTTACTAAAAACGCCGACATCGTAATCACCGCCCTGGGTGACCCTGGTTTCCTAAAAGCGGATATGATTAAAAAAGGGGCCATCATCATCGATGTCGGAATTACCAGGATTGATGATGATTCGCCAAAGGGCTATTACCTGGCCGGTGACGTAGACTTTGAAAGCTGCCGTGCAATCGCCTCTGCCATCACTCCTGTACCGGGAGGCGTAGGACCCATGACGCGCGCCATGCTGATGAAAAACACCATCCTGGCATACAAAACCTCTGTTTATAATGACTAAAGAAGAAGAAAATATCTTAATGAAAGAAGGGAAAATGCTTCCGGTGATGGAGCATTTTTATACCTTACAGGGCGAAGGTGCCCATACCGGCAAAGCCGCCTATTTCATTCGTCTGGGTGGCTGCGATGTAGGCTGCCACTGGTGCGACGTGAAAGAAAGTTGGGACCCAGACCTGCACCCGCTGATGAGTGCCGAATATATCGCCGAAACTGCCGCGGCACACTGCAAAACCATTATTTTAACCGGTGGCGAACCACTGATGTGGAATCTCGATATACTAACCGGCAGATTGAAGGAACTGGGCTGTACGATACATATAGAAACTTCTGGCGCGTACCCTGTAAGCGGTACTTTGGATTGGATTACCCTTTCTCCCAAAAAAACTGGTTTACCGCTCCCCGAAATTTACAATCTCGCAAAAGAGTTGAAAGTCATCGTGTTCAACAATAATGACTTTAAGTTCGCAGAAGAACAGGCTGCCAAAGTAGCACCCACATGTAGACTGTATCTACAAAGCGAGTGGAGCAAACGTAATGAAATGTATCCTAAGATCACCGACTTTATCCTTGCAAACCCTAAATGGCAGGCTTCAGTACAGACACATAAATATTTGAATATTCCATAAAATATGGTAAATTTACCTGATGTAATTCGGTTTCATGCAGAAAATTCGGTATTCCAGGTACTTTAAACTTGTCATCATTTTATTGGATGTACTGGTTATTGCCGGGGTATTTCTTTTTTATTTCATAAGGAATCATAAGGAACAATATACAGCAGATGTCTGGGAGCAGAACATCTTCACGATACTTTTGCTGACATTCTTCTGGATCTTACTGAGTGGGCGCACCAAACTTTACTCCGTCGCACGGAATCTTACATATACCATCTACCTCGAGCGGTTAATCACCCATATATTCATCTTTATTTTTGGCGTCATGCTAATGGCCAAAGTAAGTAACAATAATTTCTTGGGTAGAGATCAGTTTTATATCGCCATTTGGCTGTTTTTCATGCTGTTCTTCGTGAAATCTATTATATTTTTCATGCTGAAGTATCTGCGGACGCTGGGGATCAACTACCGGAATGTAATGTTCCTGAGCAAAGATGCTTCCACAGAAATCCTTAAAGACATCTTGAAGCAAAGGAAAGATTATGGTTTTAAAATTTTTGAATATCCGGACCAGCAGACTCTGGATTTCGATCAACTGATTGATTTTTGGCACCTGCATGGGATCCACACAGTATATCTTTCCACAGCAGGTTTTGAAAAACACGAAGAACGGGAGATTTACAGACTGGCCGAACTTCATAAAGTACGCATATCATTAGTCCCAAGCGCTTCCCGAAATAATTTTTTTCAATACGACTTGGCTTATATCGATATGCAGCCGATATTGCTGCGCTCAAAATTTCCGTTAGATTTCCTCACGAACATTGTCCTGAAAAGGACTTTTGACATTGCCTTTTCCATAGTTATCCTAGTCCTCATCGCCAGTTGGCTATTCCCATTAATTGCCTTTTTGATAAAACTTGACAGCAAAGGACCCGTTTTTTTCATACAGAAAAGATATGGCTTTCATGATGGGGTGTTTAACTGTATTAAATTCCGTACGATGTATGCATACAAAGATGCTGTACAGACAACGACTGGTAAAAATGACCCGCGGATTACAAAAATCGGCAGGTTTCTACGCAAAACCAGTCTGGATGAGATGCCACAGTTCATCAACGTACTGAAAGGTGAGATGTCGGTTGTAGGACCACGTCCCCATATGTTGCTGGTGGATGACTTCTATAAACTTAAAATTGGCAGATATTCGGTACGAAGTTTGGTGAGACCGGGTGTAACCGGGCTTGCGCAGGTAAACGGGCTTCGGGGCGACAGCGGAAATATGGATATTAAAATGCAGAAACGTATACTGGCGGATGCTTTTTACGTAAAAAACTGGAGTTTCATGCTCGATTTGGTGATTATCTTTAAAACAGTGTTTTTAGTTCTGGGCGGAGATAAAAATGCCAATTAAGAATTTTAGAAATAAATAAAACATTAATTTAGCGAAATGTTAAAAAAATTTTTGGGCGAGTTGGGCGGTTATTTCCTCCTGATGTCAAAAACCATAAAACGCCCGCAGAAATCATCTGTTTTCGGTAAACTTTTCATGCGGGAAATCAATGATTTGGGCGTTAATTCTTTCGGGCTCGTACTCTTCACCTCTATATTTGTAGGGGCGGTTGTAGCTATTCAGATGTCTAACAACTTCAAGGCATCCACCTTCCCAATCCCTAATTCGTTCATCGGTTATGCTACCAAAGTGGTATTGATACTGGAGTTTGCTCCTACCATCATATCGGTAATCTTAGCCGGAAAAGTAGGCTCATATATCGCCTCAAGTATCGGGACCATGCGCGTGACGGAACAGATTGACGCGCTGGACATTATGGGCGTAAACTCCCCAAACTTCCTTATTTTACCTAAAATAATTGCCAGCGTAGTCTTTAACCCATTACTTATCGCGATCAGTATCGTATTTGGTATCTGGGGTGGTTACCTGGCAGGTGTTGCTACCGGAAGCTGGAGCAAGGCAGATTATATTACCGGGATACAGATGTATATGCCACAACATTTCATTTGGTATGCTTTCTTTAAAACAGCGGTATTCGCGTTCCTTATCGCCACCATCCCCGCGTTTTTCGGGTATAACGTAAAAGGTGGCTCGTTAGAAGTGGGCCGCGCAAGTACACAAGCGGTAGTATGGACGATCGTAGCCATCATTATCACCAATTTAATTTTAACCCAAATGTTCCTCAGCTGATGATTGAAGTAAAAGATTTAAAGAAAAGTTTCGATGGCATAGAGGTTCTAAAAGGCATCAGTACCACTTTTGAAACGGGTAAAGTAAACCTCATCATCGGGCAGAGTGGTTCGGGAAAAACAGTTTTCCTTAAAAGTTTGTTGAATGTATTTCAGCCGACTTCGGGGGAAATACTTTTCGATGGCAGAAACATTAACAACATGTCACGCGAAGAAAAACAGGGACTACGGTCAGAGATCGGCACTGTATTCCAGGGGAGCGCACTATTTGACTCCATGACGGTGGAAGAAAACATAGCCTTCCCGTTAGATATGTTCACCAACCTGTCTTACCGCGAGAAAAAAAGACGCGTGCTTGAAGTGATTGGCCGTGTACATCTTGAAAAAGCCAACCGTAAATATCCTTCTGAAATTTCAGGCGGCATGCAGAAAAGGGTGGCAATTGCACGCGCGATCGTAAACAACCCGAAATATTTGTTCTGCGATGAACCGAACTCGGGGCTCGATCCTTATACTTCGAATATCATTGATGATTTGCTGATGGAGATCACCAAAGAATATAATACAACTACCATCATCAACTCGCACGACATGAACTCGGTGATGACAATTGGCGAGAAAATTGTATATCTGCGATTAGGCATCAAGGAATGGGAAGGCAATAAAGACATCCTGATTAATGCAGGCAATAAGAACCTGATTGATTTCGTTTACTCTTCGGAACTTTTCAAAGAACTGCGCGAGTACTTCCTTGAGACCAACAAAACGTCAATTGATAAGGTTGTAACCAAACCTAATAATAATGACTAAAATATTCACCATAGCGATGCTGGGAGCCAGCATTTTTGCCTCGGCACAGCTTTCATTCGCCGGAAAAGCCAACGTACTTATCCCGACAAGTTCCGCTACCTGGAAAAATTTTAAAGATGCCACCAATACTGCTATTTCTGAAAAAGGCAAGAACATCACCGGCTTCAATATAGGCCTTTCCCTAAAGGCAGATTTGCCCATGTCACTTTATCTGATGCCCGAGATTTATTATTCTACCTTTAAAAATGAAGCAACTGTTACGGATGTTACGGGCCAGGAAACTACCCTGGAAGCCAAAACAAACCGAATTGATGTACCCGTTTTGTTAGGGTACAGATTATTGGGGAATACATTAAGCGCTTTTATAGGACCCGTTGGTACTTTTAACTTAAGCAAAGGAGATAATTTCCGTAGTTTTGTAGAACAGGTAAAAACCAAAGACTTCACAGTGGGCTATCAATTTGGTCTGCAAAGCGAACTTAAAAACCTGATCGTTTCAGCCAAATACGAAGGAGCTTTCTCTAAGGACCAACGAGAATTTGTAACGACTGTCGCAGATGAGAACCAACAAATAGTGTATGATAACCGCCCCAGCCTGTTCATGCTAGGCCTTGGCTATAAGTTTTAAGCACTTCTTTTATAGAAATAAGAAAATCCTCAGATTAATAAAAATTCTGGGGATTTTCGTTTTTAAGCTTTTCAGCAGCGTGCTGGTTAGCCAGTGCCTGTTTTTCCAGTTCTTCTTTTTCTTTCCGAAGCTGGGCAAGTTCACGGCGTCTATGTTCTTCCTTCAGCGCCGAACCTTTACTTACATAGCCTACGATACCCCCGATGATCAGCCCGATACCGATACCGGCAAGTATCCCCATCAGACTGATGGGTTCAAACAGTTTCACGAAAGAAAACTCCGGTAGCAGATAGTACAGCAAAAAAGCAAGTCCCAATAGCAGGAAACCTATAAAGTGTAAATTTTTCATTTTATGGATGATTAAAAAACCTTCCCAAGAATGATTAATTTTCAGGAAGGCTTTAGTGTTACTGTCTGTTCTATATTTTACCGCCTGCGGCTTTATAATACTCTAATGCTTTTGGAAGCCTTTTTTGAATGTCTGAACGTCGACTTTCAGGACTTGGGTGGGTTGATAAGAACTCCGGAGGTCTGTTACCGGCACTTGAGGCCTCCATCCTTTCCCAGAACGGTTGCGCCTGCCGTGGATCATATCCGGCCATTGCCATTAGATAAAGTCCCATTTCATCGGCTTCCAGTTCCTGTGCACGGCCATATTTTAACAATGCGACCTGTGCTCCGATAGGGTAAACCTGTTGAAAGATGGTAGCCATCTGGCCACTTGTTACCCCTCCTAAGATGGCGCCACCATACTGCGCAGCCATGGCCTGGGAAATTCTTTCATTGCCGTGACCTGCGAGCGCGTGAGAAATTTCGTGGCCCATAACCACTGCTAAACCAGTATCATTTTTGGTAATGGGTAATATGCCGGTATATACAGCTACTTTTCCGCCGGGCATACACCAGGCATTAACTTGTTTATCATCAATAAGATTAAATTCCCACTGATAGTTGTTCATATCATCAGCCCGACCAATGCTTCGGTAATAATTATTGGCTGCATTTTTAATTCTAGCGCCTACATTTTTCACACTGTTTGCGGCGCTGGTGCCGGATATTACTTTAGATTTTGATAACGTTTCGCGGTATTGCTGTAATGCCATAGCCGAAATCTCCTGATCGTTGGCTATCTGTAGAGATTTTCTGCCGGTAATCGGGTTTGTAGTACATGCCAACATGGTAAGCGACAAAAACCCGATCCCTAATAGTTTATTTACGTTTTTCATAACTTTAAATTTCTGTTTTTTTTCTTGTTTACAATTTTTATTCCAATTAAAAAGCTATTTTTTGGCGCCTTGCATTATATTTGCTTTAAATGTATTAAAAAAGATGATGAAAAACCTAACCTTATATTTATCAGTCATGATGCTGATGCTTTTATCAGCCTGTGGGTCAACCACTAACATCCCGCGAGAAAAAGTAAATGCACTTTTACAGTCCGGGGAGTTTACTTTTATGGCACAGCGCGCCGTTCCTACCAATTTTGATGTAGTGAATGTAATGAATTCTTTACCGAACTCAAGTTCCACACGGATGCTTCAGTTGGATTATGGCTATACAATCCGTCTAAAGAGTAATGAGTTACTGGTTGAATTGCCTTACTTTGGCAGAATGTACACCCCAAGTTATGATACCAGTAAAAACTCTTACCGCTTTACTTCTAAAGATTTTTCGCTAGTGCAGGCCGAGGGTAAGAAAGGAAGCCGCATCTATACCATCTCTCCTAACGACAACAATGAGGTGCGACGTATAATTATCGAAGTTTTCGCTAACGGCAAAGCCTATGTATCGATAGATTCGAACGACCGGCAACCTATTTCCTATGATGGGTATATCATGGAGAACCCTGTTACTCCGTAGCCGGTTTGCCTAAAAGACGTTCGACAAACTTTTTTGCTTCAGAACTGGGATTAGATGCCAGGGATGAAGCATTTTTTTTGTGCTTCTGGTAAAATTCATCCGAGTTTTCACTTCGAGCCTTCTGTAGGATATACTCGTGGACCCAATAATCAAAACGTTTTTCAGCCTGCTGCTCACGTACTTTTAAAAAAGTGCCATTTGCGTTTTTTAGGTTAACAAATTCATTCACTTTTTGATAGATTTCATTCAAACCTTCATTGTTCAAAGCTGAGCCCAGCAGCACCGGTACCTTCCATCCTTTTTCCTTTTCGGGCAGAAAATGTAGCGCCCGCAGCAGTTCTGTTTTTGTATTCTTAGCTTTCAGCAGGTTGTTTTCTTCAACCTTATTTATGAAGACGACATCCACCATTTCCATGATCCCACGTTTTATTCCCTGCAGTTCATCACCCGTGCCAATGACTTTCAGAAACAGGAACACATCGGTAAGATCTGCTACCAACACTTCACTTTGGCCCACACCGACGGTTTCTATCAGGATATAATCATATCCCGCAGCCTCGCAGAGCAGCATGGTTTCAAAAGTAGTATTTGCGACACCACCCAAAAATCCTGAACTTGGGGAAGGTCTGATGAACGCGTTGACTTCTTTGGCCAGCTCTTCCATACGCGTCTTATCACCCAAGATAGAGCCTTTATTAATCGATGAACTGGGATCTATGGCCAGAACAGCTACTTTCTTGCCATTTTCAAGCAGAAGTTTACCATAATTTTCAATGAATGTTGATTTACCCGCGCCCGGTACGCCGGTAATACCTACCCTTACCGAACTTCCTGTATGTGGCAGTATTTCATGCAAAAGCTCATCAGCGAGCTGGCGGTGCTCGCTTTTTTTACTTTCAATCAGCGTGATGCCTTTGGCAAGCAACCGTTTGTTACCGCTAAGGATCCCCTGTACAAGTTGTGGTATTGAAAAAGATGTCATTACCCAAAAATACAAAATATGTGATATAAAGTTGTGCTGATCGCTGCCTGAAATATTTAAAATGAATAACTGCTTTAAAGATTTGTTGAGGAAATTTGTTTATTTTTGAATGAAACGAACATTCTATGACCAATCCTAGTATCCAAGAACTAAAGAAAGCCGTCTTCTCATCATCAATTTTAGTGATCATCTTCACTGTATCGTGTACGCCGAAACCTAAGGTAGTAGAGGACAGCAAAACCCTGTCCGCCGAACACCTGGCGATGGGAAAAACTATTTTTGAAAACTCCTGCGCGCGCTGCCATGATTTGCCAAATCCCGCTGCTTACTCCGCCCAGGATTGGGTAGGTATTATGAACAGTATGGCGCCAAAAGCCAAGTTGACAGATGAACAACATGAATTGACTTATAATTATGTAGTTTCTGTACGAAAAGCACAGGAAACCAAAACAGAGTAATCACCAAAAACACATATCATGCTGCATCATATTCCGCTGGAAAAAGTATTATTTCTCGATATAGAGACCGTTCCGCAATACAGCAATTGGGAAGATATTGGTGAGGCGGGACAAACGCTTTGGGACAAAAAGACCAAGGTGCAGCGCCGGGAAGATTACACTGCCGAAGCCTTCTATGCTGAACGTGGCGGCATTATGGCAGAGTTCGGCAAGATCATCTGCATCAGTGTAGGGATGTTAGATAAAAGCGAAAAACTGCTGATCAAAAGCTTCTATGGAGATGATGAAGCCAAACTTTTGGACGAGTTTGGACAGATTTTTAACCGGCCGAAGCTTCGGGATGTGATCTTGTGTGCCCACAACGGTAAAGAGTTCGATTTCCCGTGGATAGCGCGGCGTTTCATAATCAACGGAATGCAGCCACCGGTACCCTTCCAGATGTTTGGTAAAAAACCCTGGGAAATCCCACATTTGGACACGATGGAACTGTGGAAATTCGGTGATTACAAATCTTATATCTCGCTTGAATTACTTGCGCACGTCTTCCAGATCCCAACACCGAAAGATGACATAGATGGCTCAATGGTAGCATCAATCTATCATATAGAAAAAGACTTATTTAGAATTGTTCAATATTGTGAAAAAGATGTGTTAACTTTGGCAAACATATTCCGCCGGATGCGACAAGAACCTCTTCTGCAACGGCTGGAATAACTTATTTACCCAAAAGATATTTAGCATGACTTATACAGACGATCAGATAGCCGATATTGGCGAAAATATTATCAAACAGCTGAAAACGGTATATGACCCGGAGATTCCTGTTGACATATACGAACTTGGGCTTATTTATGACGTACAGATTTCTGAGGAGGGCGATGTAAAGGTAATTATGACTTTAACTACCCCCAACTGTCCTGTGGCCGAAAGCTTACCGGCTGAGGTGCGCGAAAAAGTATCGGAAGTGGAAGGCGTACGCGAAGTAGATCTGGAGCTTACCTTCGAACCCAGCTGGAATAAGGATATGATGAGCGAGGAAGCCCGCTTTGAACTGGGGATGTTTTAATAAATTTTCAAACGTTGTTTTACAGGAACTTTATATTGATAACATTATTGTGGTGCAGCTTTTTGGCAGCGCAACAAAACGAAGAGTTCCGTGCCACCAAACAGTTCTTTGACTATCAGCGGCTGATGCTCGACAGAGAGTTCCGGAAAAAATACGACAAAGAACCCGCAGACCGCAAACCTGCCATTAGGAAAGACTATACCGAGTTCATGCAGAAACTCGACAGCATAGAAAACACCGCCTACATCAATACCTTGATTAAAGTGAAAAACCGGGAAGACTTAGCCCGAATACAAGGGGAGCAACTACCAAATCTTTCTTTAAAAAACCCCGACAGGCAATCGCTTGATTACGAAGCGCAATACCCAGGTGGCCTGGGGATTTTGCGTACACAGATCGCTGATTTATTTTATCATGACGCCATACTGCCCGAAGCAAAAACATTTAAGACACAGTTGGTATTTGTGGTGGACCGCGATGGCAGCATCACCGAAGTCCAGGCAGAAGGAGATCATTCTACATTTAACCGGCAAGCTGAAATTGCCATGTATCTGCTGCCAAACAAATTTACACCGGCCAAACTTAACGGCACACCAGTCCGCTATCGGTTCCGGCTTCCGATAAGTATGGATTTGGAGTAGAAATCTTTACTTTCTACCTTTTAGAAAAACTTTTTCAATTTCTTCGGTCAGCTTTACTTTGAAAACTTGATTCGCCTATGTTTACGGATGAATATTTTATGAAGATTGCGCTACAGGAAGCCTATCATGCACTAGAGAAAGACGAGGTACCGATTGGTAGCATCATCGTATCAAACAACAGAATTATCGCCAAAGCCCACAATCTTACTGAAGCACTAAATGATGTTACAGCCCACGCGGAAATGCAGGCCATTACTTCGGCAGCCAACTATCTGGGTGGTAAGTATCTGCAAAACTGCACGCTTTATGTAACTATGGAGCCTTGCGTGATGTGCAGCGGGGCACTCAGTTGGTCGCAAATCTCGAAAGTAATAATTGGCGCACGGGACCAACAGCGCGGCTTCATCAATAAAAACCTGTCACTTCACCCAAAAACCGAAATTGTACTGGGCATTTTAGAGGACGAATGTTCACAATTGGTGAAAGATTTCTTCAAAAGTAAAAGATGATACGTTCGTTTAACGAATTATCTTAATTATTGTAAAGTACATTCCTAAAGGTATTTAGACAAAATAATTAAGCGTTGAGTGTTCTAAAAACCATATTCATTTACGCAAAGTGGTTTACCATCCGCACAGCAATTCATTGAGAAGCAGATTCACCTAAAAAGTAGAGTCCTTTCAGCGTATGCAGGCGATCAGCCATGTGAATTTTTTCGGTAAGTGGCTTATAAACGTGCGAAACACCGCCGGTAGCGATGACATAGCAATTGTCTTGCACTTCTTCATTAATACGCGCTATAAAACCTTCTACCATCCCCAAATAACCGTATACCATGCCGCTTTGCATGCATGAAACCGTATCTAATCCCAGCACTTGTTTCGGTTTCACCAATTCAATTTCCGGCAGTTGGGCAGTATCATGGATCAGGGAGTTTAATGAAGTGATGATGCCGGGGGCGATAATGACTCCCAGTGTTTCTCCGTGCTCATCAATACAGCTTGCGGTAAGTGCAGTACCGAAATCAAAGATAATCTTCTTCCTGTTAGGGTAAAGGTGGTGTGCGGCTACCAGATTTGCGTAAATATCCGTACCCATTTGCCGTGATTTGGGCTGTACATCGGAAGGTGTATTCCTGTCTACAACTACAGGCTTTTTACCATGAATTTTCTGCATGGCCCTGCCAACATCATGGGTGAGCTGTGGGACTACGGAACCGATAATGATCCTATCGACCTTCTCAGCATCAATCTTATGAGTCTGATACATCATCATGAACTGAATCATCAGCTCATCACTGGTACGATAAGGTTTGGTATTGAGAATCCAGGAAATTTCGCAGGTATCGTCATTAAAAAGTCCGAAACGGATATTCGTATTCCCAATGTTGATTACAATCGTGGTCATAGCACTATTTCGCTTTCGGTTTCGGATCTTTATCTGTTTCTACAAAATTATCCTCAGGGTTCACATCGGCCATACGTTGAGAGAAATCTATGCCTACGGCAGAAAGTTGAGATTTTGTGTAAGGAACGGTCACGCGATATTCTTTCTGGGTCCAGGGCCAATAAGCAAGCGTAGAGAAATCTCCGTAGATGTCTTTGGTCTTCCAGGTATGCGTCATGTTCAACGGGATATGGTAATTGATCACTTTCTTCTCCTTTGTCATCACCGAGAAATCTATCGGCATCGGGATTTGCCCTTTATTTTCCAGGGTAATAGTCGTGGATTCGGGGCCATATTCTATATTTTTAATGGCATAATCGATGGTTTTGGTGGTGTTGATCCAATAATGATGAAACCACTTCAGGTCCATCCCGGAAATTTTCTGTGCGATATGCATAAAATCACGGTCTGTCGGGTGTTTCAACTTCCATTGATTGTAAAATTCTTTCATTACTAAAGAAAGATTTTGCTCGCCCATGATGTACCCAAGTTGCACTAGGAAAAGGTCTCCTTTTACGTAAGACGCGATCGAATAGGCGCTGCCGTTATCATGATGGTCTGCCAGCCAAACCGCCGGTTCTTCTTTACCTGTCTTGGTAAAATTCACATAAGATTTAATGGAGCCTACAAACGGGTTTGCCACTGGCTCTGCCGGTGGAAAAAGTTGATGCATCACATAATCATCGTAATAACTGGTGAACCCCTCATCCATCCAAGGTCTTACGCTTTCATTATATGCCAGGATCTGCTGGTTGTATGAGTGCCCGCCTTCATGCACCATGAGGCCTACTAAACCTTCCAGTGAGCGGCCTTCACCCAGAATCATCGTGCACATCCCATACTCCATACCGCCGTCGCCGCCTTGTATAAAGGAGTATGATGGATAAACGTAACGACCAAAGGTCGCATTCATCAACTGAAAGAATTTGGTGACATAGGGTTTTGTCTGTTCCCAAAGTGCGGTACGCTCAGATTTCTGATATACGTAATATACTTTCGGACCGTCTAAGATTGTAAACTCCTCTACGGTATAGTCGCGGTCGGCTGCCCAGGCGAAATCAAGCAAGTTTTTAGCCGTCCAGCGCCATGTAGCTTTGTTCCTGTTATCAGATTTAACAGATGCGTTAGCTTGGTATCCTTTAACTTCAGAAGGATTCTCTAATGTTCCGCCGGCACCAATTACGTAATCTTTGTCAATTTTAATGGTCACGTCAAAATCAGCAAACGGTGCATGGAACTCTCTGCCGATATAATCGAATGTAGCCCAGCCATCATAGTCATACTCAGCGATTTTAGGGTACCACTGCGTCATGGTCATATCAATCCCTTCACGGTTATTTCTGCCTGCACGGCGAATTTGGTGCGGAATTACCGCATCCCATTCCATTGTAAAAGTTGTGGATGAATTGGGTTTCAAAGGTGTGTTAAGCACCACTTTCATGATGGTTTCCTGGATTTCAAACTTCAGGTCCCTACCATTCTGTCTGATCCAACGGATATTCTGGGCGCCTTCTTCACCTTCTGGGATCGAGGCTAGGCGCGAAATACCGTCACGCTGCAACCGGGAATCCCCGTTTTTCCCCTGATTCTGTACTCTTTGGTCCATCATAGAGCCAGGCCGGAAGGCATTCCAATAAAGATGGAAGTAAACCACCTTCAGTTCATCTGGTGAATTATTGGTATAAGTGATGGTTTGGTTGCCTTTGTATGTGAAATTTGCCGCATCTACATCAATATCCATCTTATATTTGGCATATTGCTGATAATAAGGACCTTGCTGCGCCGAAAACAATCCGTAAGCAAAACAGAGCATTAAAAGAAAGCCTTTCTTCATCTTTAAAATTATTTTTTTGGAGCTGAAAGATAAGAATTTTTATCTGGAGGCCGCGGTAGCACCATAAAAAAACCTTCTCACTGCAAAGTAAAAAGGTCTTTCTTTTAAAAAATGCTATTGAGGCATCGGTGGTTTGCCACTGCTTAAAATCTTCTCGAGAATTTTAAGGGTGATTAGGTAGGTTGGCTTTACACCGGTAAGCCCCAAACCGCCTGATGAAAGCGTAGAGCCGGTTTCCAGCGGGTTATCGGAAGCGTAATAGGCATACATTACGAAGAGGTCTTCTGAAATGTGATGACGGATCTTCGAAGCGACCTGTATGGCTTTCTGATAGTGCGCACCTTCCATCTCTAGGCCAATTGCCTTCCAAGACGTGTCCATGAAATAGCGTAAAATATCTTTGTTCTGTAGCGAAGTGCCCAGTACGGTTACCATGCCTCCTTCGAAAGCCTGAAGCTCATCATCCTCGAAATCTGCGAGTGAAAGCGCGTTTTCGAACGGATAATTGTCCGCGGTTCCTTCAAAGACGTGTGAAGTCGGGATCATGATGTCCCCTTTGCCGCCCATCAGGATGCCGGCTTTCCCCATAATAGAGATCGACTTCACCTTCATGGTATATATCTCCTCATTAAAATCATAAGGACGCAGCAATTCGTCCATAATTTCATAGGCTTGCTCACCAAAAGCATAGTCGAACACCATCACCACATCTTCCCCCTGGAAGCCCAGCTCACCGAAAGGGGTGTTTGTAAGATCTGTCTTGGCAAGGTCAATGATCTGTACATCGATATTGCTACCGCTTTGGTCGTCAATATATATCAGGCCTGCCTTCTGGCTGTGCACCAGTATTTTTTCCTGTAATGATTTTTTATTTGAAATTTCTTCGTAGAGTTTGTAATCTACTGTCTTTGAAAGTTTTTTATCCAGTGCATCATTTGCGTACAGCATATTTTTCACCGAATGCATGTTTGCGGAGATAATATGCAGCGGCCGCATGTGCAGGTTATTTTCCGCCAATACGGTTTTTACTTTGTTCGCCCATTTTTCACCAAAGAAATGATGGCCTACACGTTCGCGAAGGATGGCCGAGAAGTGCACCTCGCGTTCACGGATCTTCTTGTAATCATTGAAACTTTCGTTCCCGAGATGATAGATGATCTTAAATAACCTGTCTGGGTTGGCATCATCACCGAAGTTATTATACGCGTTCAGTGTTTCATCAAAAGTTCTTCCTAGTAATGAGGAAAGGTGAATCAGCGCGACTTCCTTTTCTTTACGGCTGTATTTCTTGCTGCCTTTTGCGACTTCCTCAATGATTTTCCAGGCGCGCGTAGGACGGTCGTTCTCGTCAGCCACAAAGGCCAGTTCCCGAATTTTATCGGCTTCTATATATAAGAAGGTAAGGTGTGTAAGGATATCATAGATTTCGGAACGGCCCAAAAGCACCTCAATATTCATTTGGTGCTCATCAATCCGGTAACAGTTGCGGCGGCGTTTCTTGGGGACAATGACTTCAAAACTGCCTTTCTCAAAACCTTCATCAGAAGTGAGGTGGATGAATGAACATTCCTCAATGCCTTCGGGCAGACGGTCCAGCACATACAATAACCCATCTAGTTCTATTTTGTTCGGGACACCCATTGTTCCGTAGATTTCTGGGTTGATCGTCATTAACAGTGAACGGAGACTTTCGCCGGAGATGCCGGATGGCTTGAAAAAACCGCGATAGAATAAATGTCGCATTGAAACATAGAGCCTTTCAATAGCTTCAGTAGTTTCGCGAGCACGAGAGTTTACCATAGTGTATCTTTTGGCAAAGATACCACATATCCCCGAAATTTCCATAAGACCTGATTTTAAGCAGGTTTATACAAGCACAAAAAAGTCACCAGAAACAGATATTATTTATCACCCCCTATATTTTTAAACTTTTTTATTGTGAAAAAGCATTTTTTTGTACATTTACCCCCATAAAAATCACCGAACCATGTCACATTTAAGATTTAAAGCATTAGAAACCCTGTCTTTCAAAAATTTCAGACAAGACAATGCGGTCACTGTACCGGCAAAACTGTCAGAACTGTTCTGCGCCAACGTTTTTTCTGAAGAAACCATGAGGGAATATCTGACGAAGGAAGCGTTTCGATCCATTATGGACGCCATTAAAAAAGGAAGCAAAATCCCACGTCACATTGCTGACCAGGTAGCGGTTGCCATGAAAGACTGGGCGCTTTCGAAAGGCGCCACACACTACACACACTGGTTTCAGCCACTTACAGGTTCCACCGCCGAAAAGCACGATTCATTTTTCACACCTATTGAAGACGGTGGAGGCAGAGCCATTGAAAGATTCAGCGGTAACATGCTTATTCAGCAAGAGCCGGACGCGTCCTCCTTCCCTAATGGTGGAATAAGAAACACTTTTGAAGCAAGAGGCTACACTGCCTGGGACCCGACCTCACCCGCTTTTATTATGGGCACCACGCTTTGCATTCCTTCTATTTTTATTTCATACACTGGTGAAACGCTTGATTACAAGGCGCCGTTATTACGTGCACTCCATGCCGTTGACGAAGCCGCCACGGATGTTTGCAGATCTTATTTTGATAAAAATGTCACCAAGGTAACCCCAACACTGGGTTGGGAACAGGAATATTTCTTGGTAGATTCCGCACTGTATCAGTCTCGGCCAGATTTGGTGATTACCGGGAAAACTCTTCTGGGGCATTCCCCCGCAAAGGGACAGCAACTTGACGACCATTACTTTGGATCTATCCCAACCAGGGTAATGAACTTCATGAAAGAACTTGAAATCGAGTCGATGAAACTGGGCATTCCTGTAACTACCCGTCATAATGAAGTAGCACCAAACCAGTTTGAGCTTGCCCCCATGTTCGAAGAAGTAAATGTAGCGGTAGACCATAACTCTCTATTAATGGACATCATGGCCAGGGTTGCGCACAAACACCACTTCCATATACTTTTCCATGAAAAACCCTTTGCCGGTGTAAACGGAAGCGGAAAACACAACAACTGGAGTCTAGCCACCGACACTGGAGAAAACCTATTAAGTCCGGGGAAAAACCCAAAGAAAAACCTACAGTTCCTTACCTTTTTTGTAAATACACTGAAAGCGGTTCATGATTATGCAGATTTGCTGCGCGCCAGCATCGCATCGGCAAGTAACGACCACCGCTTAGGCGCGAACGAAGCGCCACCGGCAATCATTTCTGCCTTTATCGGCACACAACTCTTCAGTGTTTTAGAGGAATTAGAAAAAGTTACTGATGGCAAGTTATCACCCGAGGAAAAAACGGAGCTCAAACTGAATGTCGTAGGCAAAATCCCGGAAATCCTTCTGGATAACACAGACAGAAACCGAACCTCCCCTTTTGCTTTCACCGGAAATAAATTTGAAATCAGGGCGGTAGGCTCCTCGGCAAACTGCGCGGAAGTAATGACTGTGATGAATTCCATCATGGCGAAACAACTCCGCACCTTCAAAAAAGAGGTGGATCAACTTATTTTTGAGAAAGGCCTTAAAAAAGACGAAGCGATCTTCAATATACTTCGTGAATATATAAAGGAGTCAAAAAACATTATGTTTGAAGGTGATGGATATTCTGACAGTTGGGCTGAAGAAGCTCAGAAAAGAGGCCTAAACAATCTAAAGACCACTCCGGAAGCGCTGGGCCGCGAACTCGATCCGAAATTCATCGAGCTTTATGAAGAACTCGGCATCTACACACACCGTGAAATTGAAGCCCGTAACGAAGTAAAATTAGAGAAGTACGCTACCGTAATTGCGATTGAAGCTACTGTGCTGGCAGATATTGCCCGCAACCACATCATCCCATGCGCCCTGAACTACCAGAACCGCCTTATTGAAAATGTAAAAGGTTTAAAGGAAATATTTGGTGAAAAAGACTTCCGCGACCTGGCCAAGGAACAGATGAATATGATTTCGCAGATATCTACGCATGTTTCAGTCATTAAATTAGAAGTGGAAAACCTCCTTGAAGCAATAAAGATTGCAAAAGACAGCGAAAATTCTCAACAAATGGCGGAAAAGTTCTGTAATGACGTAAAACCGTTTTTCGAGGTCATCCGCGAGTCATCTGATGCGTTGGAAATGATGGTTGATGATGAACTTTGGCCTATGACAAAATACCGTGAACTGCTATTTACCAGATAGATAAGTTTAATACAATCATAACTCCGGCATTGCGTCCGGAGTTTTTAATGCGCAAGACCGTTAAAAATTTGTGTAATAGAAATCAATAATCATTTATATAGAAACTTTAAATGTTAACAAATCTTAAAACAAACAAAAATGCAACCCCCTAAAATAAGGGAGTTGCAATTTCTTTTCTTTTAACAATACAAAAAATAGTGTTAAAATGTGTTAAAATAGCTTTCAATAAAGGGTGTTTTAACCCCTACGCGAGCCTGAATACCTAATTTTGCTTTGCATTTAAAACGAAGTATCAGTTATTAACACAGAAAATCAAATATATATGAAGAGAAGAGTTCTGTATTATTTAGTTGCTATTACCGCTGTTTTTTCTTTACAGTCTTGTGTAACAAATTATGTAGTATCTGCTCCGGCAACCTACAAAGAACAATACAAATCAGGTGCCAAACTTGCATCTATTGAAAATAAAAAATTAGAAGTCGCTAAATCTCAACTTGTAAGCAATTTCGCAGAAGAAAAATTAGCCGCTGCCAGAACCATGGAAGCTACGCTGAAAAATGATGAAATCGCCAAAACCATCCGGTTTACCAAAAGGATTGATGACATCCTGGCTGAAGCCGAAACGTACCTAGGGACTCCTTATAAATATGGCGGAATGAGCCGTAGCGGGATTGATTGTTCAGCTTTCGTACTTTCAGTTTTCGGAACGGTAACAGGTATGACGCTTCCACGGGTAGCCGCTTCACAAGCACAGGAAGGTGAAAGTGTACAGAAAGAAAACCTACAGAAAGGTGACCTTGTATTCTTTTCGCAAGGTAGAGGCCGTATCTCTCACGTAGGAATCGTGGAAAACGTAACTGCTGACGGAGAAGTAAAATTCATTCACGCTGCCACCTCCCGCGGGGTAATGATTTCATCGCTGAATGATTCTTACTGGGGACCAAAATACCGTTTCGCAAAACGGGTAATCAACCCAGACTCTGTAAATATAAATTTCGCAAATAATTAAAAATAATAATTGATCCGATCGAAAGCTGCTGTAAAAGCAGCTTTTTTTGTGCATTTAAGTTTTCATATGTTGGCTAAAACATATCCATTAAATAGCAGATACAGGCGATATCAATGTTTTTGACGACAAGTACCTATGAGGTCAGAATGAATATAGCCTTTTATTATACCAGACTGTTACGGTCGGTGTAGTTCAGTTTAAAGAAGATAAACGTCATGATCGAGAATGCCAGGAAAGAACTTCCCCCATAGCTGAAATAAGGCAAAGGAATACCTACCGTAGGAAACAGCCCCATCACCATCCCCAAATTGATCGCGAAATGCATTAAGAGAATAGACGCGAAACTATAGCCAAAAACACGGTTAAATGCAGACTTCTGCTTCTCGGACAGGTAATAGATTCTGCCGATGAAGATCGCATAAAAAGCAACCAATAAAGATGCGCCTAAAAAGCCCCACTCTTCGCCAACCGTACAGAAAATATAATCCGTTTCCTGCTCAGGCACGAATTTGCCACGCGTTACGGAGCCTTCCATATACCCCTTACCAAAGAAACCGCCAGAACCAATCGCTGTTTTAGAATATAATAGATTGTAACCTGAGGTATCGCGAAAAGCTTTTTCACCTTTGTAAAGCACTTCTATACGTTCGCGCTGGTGTTTCGGCAGTTTTTCCAGGATGGTCGGCGCACCGTATGCCAAGCCTGCTAATAACAGAAAAGATGCAACCATCGCAGAAACAGAAACAACATTCCAATGAATTCTGTTATTATTAAAGAAAACAATAAGCAGATAAATAATGGCTAAGCCCGCGATTACATATAACGGATTCACCCCCAATGCAATAAGGAAAACACCCGCCAAGATTGCCCCGACACCAAAAAACCAACCATTCAAACCCTCACGATAAAGCGCAATGAAGAAAGCCGTAAAGACAAGTAAAGAACCTACATCAGGTATGATAAGCACCACCAGCGCTGGCACCCCGATGATGGCAAGCGATGCATAGAGCGATTTCTTATATTTCAGATTAAAGTCACCGCCCGACACGTAATTAGCCAGCATCAGCGCTACGCCAATCTTCGCAAACTCCACCGGCTGCATCGTGAATCCGCCTACTTTATACCAGTTCTTCTGTCCCAGAATCTCAGTGCCGAACGGGAAAAGCCCGATCAGTAGAATGACACCCAAGAAATAAAATATGCCAGCAAAGTTTTCGAAAAACTTCGTCCTCATCAAAAAGATGATTAAGCCCACAATCAGCGAAATACAGAAAAATATAAACTGCTTTTGCCCCAAGCCTTGGTCAACACTATAAATGTTGGCTACTGCAAAACCAGAAATTGCCAGATAAAGAAAAATACTCAGTTTATCAATTCCTTCTGCCCACTTCATTTTGCTTTTGTTTTGGTTTGTAGTCTGCGTTGGATAGAGTCTCTCTTGAGGATTAGTTTGCTGCGCAGCACTTCACTTTTAATGAACTTTAGGCTATCCTGAACCTGCTCCAGGGCTACAACATCTTTATCTGTTTCTTTATAGAGGCCTTTACGTTTCAGTTCCGCCACCCATTGGCGTCGGTACTCGGGCATGAAACTCGCGTTTACCATCTTGTTATATAGATGTTCGCGTTTCAGGTCACCGGTAAGATATTTTTCGGCAATCACCGTAGCCGCCGGGCCAGCCCAAGTAGCGCCAAAACCGGCATGCTCCATCACCGCAGCAATAACAATCTTTGGCTTGTCAGCCGGCGCCGCGAGTACAAATATAGAATTATCTTTTCCCTGGGGGACCTGTGCCGTGCCTGTTTTGGCAAGCATGGTAAAATCGTTTGATTTCAACCCCCGTGCGGTACCATTAAGCACCACAGCTTCCATCCCCTTAATGATTGGTTCGAAATGTTTAGGGTCAACCAAGGTCTTATGTTTTACCTTGAAACGGGGATCGGGGTTTGGTTTCCCGTCAATAGACTTCACGATATGTGGCGTATAATACCAACCTTTGTTTACAATCGCCGCTATAGAGTTTGCCATTTGCAAAGGCGTCAGCAGAACATCACCCTGCCCCATTCCGTTGAATATTGAGCCGTTCATCGTATAAGCAGAACTCCAGTCTTTCTTGCCACTTCTTTTCTCATAGAAAGCACCACTTGGGATTCTGCCGCGTGCGCCTACAGCCAAATCATTATTTAAAAATTCACCCAACCCGAAACTGCTCATGATTTCCTTCCATTCATCTACCCCTTTGCTGGGATTACCGGGGTATTTATTCATAATCGCGATAAAAGCATACGAAAAATGACAGTTACTGGACACCTGAATGGCCGGGATCAGCGGATCTGCACCACCGTGACCTTTCACTCTTAAACCACGGTAATTGAAACCGCCACCACAGGGGAAAATGGTATTTTCATCCATCACGCCCATTTGCATGGCCGCTGCAGCCGTAAGCAATTTAAAGGTGGAGCCTGGTGGATATGCTGCCTGGATTGATCGGTCGAATGTAGGCCGGTTATTATAAATAGTATCCATCTGTAGGCGATAGAGATTCTTGGTCTTATTGGGGCCGGTAAACAGGTTAGGATCAATATCCGGGCCGGTGGCGAGCACTAATATTTCGCCATTGGTAGGATCCAGCGCTACGATGGCGCCTTGTTTGTTCACCAACATTTCTTCGGCTATCCGCTGCAAATCATAGTCAATAGTCAGTGTGATGTCTTTCCCCGTAACCACTTCTTTATCAAGCGCGCCACCTTTATAGGAACCGATACTTTTTAAGCGGATGTCTTTTTGGATATACTGTATGCCTTTTTCCCCACGCAACACCTTTTCATAGGATTTTTCAACCCCAGACCTGCCAATGAAGTCGCCTGGAAGATAATACAGGGAATCTTTTTTAATGTCTCTCTCATTCACTTCATTAGTATAACCCAAGAGATTCCCTGAGGTAGAAACCTCGTATTGGCGCTGTGGTCTGGAAACAATGTTAAAGGCGGGATATTTAAAGATGATTTCCTGGATTCTTGCAATATCCTCCCGGCTCAGGTTCTTCATGAAAGTCATGGGGGTGAGCTTTGAGTAATATTTTTCATTCTTAATGCCATTCACCGTCTTAATGAAATCACTTTTGGTGATTCTCATGAGATTACAGAACGCCAGCGTATCAAAATCTGGCCGGATGAGTGCTTCTGTAAAAGAAATTTCATAGGACGGTTGGTTGCCTACCATGATTTTACCGTTGCGGTCGAAAATAATGCCGCGCTGTGGGATGATGTATTCTGTTTTGATGGAGGTGTTCGCCGCATTAAGCGCGTAACGATCGGTAAACAGTTGCAAATAGGAAAGCCTCGCAATGAAGATTATTGCAATTATGGCCAGTGTAAAAGTAATTTTAAGATACTGTGATTTCAAACTTTCTGTTTGATTTTAAACGCTAAGGTATATAATATAATGAATACAAATGAAATGGCACTGGTTGCAGCCACATTGAGGAAAATCTCTAGAAAACGGCTGAATTTGAAAAACTCAATATACTGAACCAATAATTGATGTAGAAAAATACTGGAAAGAATAAAAAACAAATACTGCGACCATTGCAGTGACTGAAATGAGAAGAAATCCGTAGAAGTATCGGTAGATGTTCGGAAGATCAGCGTACGAAAATAAGCAATTAGCGTAGTGGCAAAAGCATTAATCCCCCAGGTATAAAGAAATGCATCAATGCCCAACCCTAACAGAAAACTCAACCCAAGAAACTGGTACCGGTTTCTGAAGAAGGGATAGAACATTACAAAAACCGGATAAAGCACGGGCGTATATTTACCGAAAAGCGTAATACGGTTCAGCACAAAGATTTGTAATGCGATCAACAATACAATCATCAAAATATCGGTAAACAGCGTTCTGCTAATCATTTTCTCTTTTTATGGTGGCCTGCAATGTATCCTGAATGCGTTTTACTTCTGCTTTTTTAAGGTGTTTTACTACATAAATTTTACTCAGGTTGCCCATTTTTTCACTCAGTTCCACAGAAATATCCCAAAAACCAGTCTTACTGTCCACTTCATATCCCGCGACACGCCCAATCATGATCCCCTGCGGGAAGATAGCCGATTTGCCATCTGTAATTACTGTATCGCCAACCTGTAGCGGAACATATTTAGGGATATCTGAAAGATGCATGATGCGCGAATCATCACCTCGCCAGGTAAGCGTCCCAAAATAGCCTGATTTCTTCAATGAGGCGTTGATTTTAATTTTATTCACACTTAGAACTGACTGGACCAAGGCATAAGAATTAGTCGCGTTTATCACAATACCGGCAATGCCATTGGGCGCCATTACGCCCATCTGCGCCTGTACGCCATCTCTCAGTCCACGGTTTATGGTAAAATAATTGTCTTTCCGGTTAATGCTGTTGAATACAATTTCCCCATCTACAAAAGTATAGATTTGCCCGCCACCGATGGTATCGTGTACTTTACGGAACACAGGTATTTCGGCTGCATTCTTACCATACACCTGTTCCATCAGGGTTTTGTTCTGCAAGACCAGCTGCTCATTAATCTGCTTGAGTTTCAGATAAGAAGCACCCTCGTCAATATAACCCGAAACCCACGAGTTGAAGGCCGCGGTTTGACCCGCCAACCATGATTGCTGCATGGAATTACGGCTGAAAATTAGTACTAAAGCAACCAGCTGCAGAAACACAAAGAAAACGAAGAGACCGTTCTTCGAAAATAATCGCAGCAAAAAACCCATCAGTTAACAGCGAATTGAAATATTATTGAATTTATTTAATAAGGAAATTGAATTTATCCATATTCTTTAGTGCGATACCAGTACCCCGTACTACGGCCCTTAGTGGGTCTTCCGCTACGAAAACCGGCAAGCCCGTTTTTTTATGCAGCCTGTCTGCCAAACCGCGCAGTAGCGCGCCGCCTCCAGCCAGGTAAATACCGGTCTTATAAATATCGGCGGCCAGTTCAGGTGGCGTAAGAGATAGGGTTTCCATCACCGCATCTTCAATACGGATAATTGATTTATCAAGGGCGCGTGCGATTTCTTTATAGTTCACCATAATTTCCTTTGGCTTACCGGTAATCAAATCACGGCCCTGCACCGGAATGTCTTCCATCTCCACATCCAGATCCTCAACGGCGGATCCTACCTCAATTTTTACACGTTCCGCGGTTCTTTCTCCAATATAAAGATTATGATGGGTGCGCAGATAGTAAGCGATATCATTGGTAAATACATCGCCAGCGATTTTTACGGATTTATCACATACAATACCGCCAAGCGCTACTACGGCGATTTCGGTAGTCCCTCCTCCTATATCGATAATCATGTTACCTTCAGGCTTCTGCACATCAATGCCTACCCCAATTGCCGCAGCCATTGGTTCATAAATCAGCCTTACTTCCTTCGCGTTCACTTTTTGTGCAGAATCTCTTACCGCACGTTTTTCAACCTCGGTGATGCCGGAAGGGATACAGATTACAATTTTCAAAGTTGGCTGAAAGAGTTTCCCTTTAATCCCCGGGATCTGCTTGATGAACTCCTTGATCATGTGCTCGGAAGCGTGGAAATCTGCGATAACCCCATCTTTCAGTGGGCGGATGGTTTTAATATCCTCATGGGTTTTCCCCTGCATGTGCTTTGCCTGTTCGCCTACTGCAATCGGTTTGCCGCTGGAACGCTCAATCGCCACTATTGATGGCTGATCGATCACGATCTTATTATTATGTATAATCAGTGTGTTTGCAGTTCCCAAATCAATCGCAATATCCTGCGTGAACATATCGAATAAACCCATTTTTTCTCGTGATTTTTTTAAGTGTACAAAGATATAAATTTAGAACAGTTCTAAGAATTACCAAAGTCGATTTTTGGTTAAAATTTTATTAAAAACCATATTATCTTTCATAACTTTAAGAACTGATTATTATTTTCTTATCCCATAAAAATATTCGGCTGTTGTAGCAAATAAGTTCATTTATAAAACGTGAGGTCCAAAAGCCTATGCTTTCGCCAATTCAATTAAAAATCATAAATTTGCGGTTGCTTTATGAACCACGATTCAAACATTCACAAAACCGCTAATTTTTCCGTTCTGAGTGTCAGTTTTGAAAAAGCTGATGCCGAAACGCGGGGCAAATTTTCATTTTTTGATGAGAATATCAAGCATTTTGTGAATGAAATTCATGAAAAGAACCTGGGTGACGCTTTTGTAGTTTCTACCTGTAACCGTACGGAGATCTACACTACCTCTCCAAACTACCTGCTGATTGCCGAACTTTACTGCAAAACCGTAGGCGTAAGCCTTACAGAATTCATGCAGTATGTGAATATCCTAAAACATGAGGAAGCACTGAACCACCTTTTCCGAGTTGCCGCCGGTCTCGAAAGCCAGATTATTGGTGATTTCGAAATCATTGGGCAGATCAAGAACGCGTACCATCGGTTCAAAAAAGTAAAGCGAAACGCAAATCCTTATCTGGAACGCGCCATCAATTCCGCCATTCAAATTTCCAAAAGAATCAAGAACGAGACGGGCATTTCAAACGGTGCCGCTTCGGTATCATACGCGGCAGTGCATTACATCCTTAAAAATCAGCCGAAGATCGCTGAAAAAAACATCTTGCTTTTAGGCGTAGGCGAAATTGGGCAGAATACGGTAGAAAATCTGGTAAAACACGTTTACAAACCTAAAGTAAAAGTAGCCAACCGTACCGCCGATAAAGCAGAGAAAATCGCAGAGAAATATAAAATACCCCACATCGGGTTCGAGCAACTGCCACAAGAACTTACGCAAACCGATATTTTAATTGTCGCCACAGGCGCGCAACACCCGATTATCAATAAAACCCACTTCCCAAACGGTAAAGAAACGCTGGTGATTGACCTCTCCATCCCCAATAATGTGGAGAAAAACATTACCGAAAACGAAAACGTGAAACTGGTGGATGTAGATGAACTCTCGCGCCAAATCAATGAAACCATGGCTTCGCGCCAAAAAGAAATCCCAAAAGCCGAAAAAATCATCCGTGAAATGACCAAGGACTTCCTGGAGTGGGAAAAGAAACGCAAGCTCGCGCCCAACATCCATCACTTCAAGGCCGTGCTAAAAAACATGGAGCGTAATGAGATGCACAACATCCACAAAAAACATAAATATGTGGATGTGTACGACATGCAACTTTCTGATAAGATGATCCAGAAAATCACCAACAGGTTTGCCAAATACATCATCGACAATCCGTGGAAAGCGGAGGAAGTCAGCCGCCTGATGCACGAGATATTAGTAGAACAGCCCAATAACGAGTTCAATGAAAAGCATTAAAATAGGGACCCGCAACTCCCCGCTCGCAATGTGGCAGGCCCGCGAAGTAGCACGACATCTGCAGAACAAGAACCTGCTGACCGATATTGCCCCCGTAGTTTCCACCGGTGATAAAAACCTTACCCAACCTCTTTATACACTGGGTATTACAGGCGTCTTCACCAAAGACCTGGATATTGCCCTGCTGAATAATGAAGTAGATATTGCCGTACATTCCCTAAAAGACATCCCCACCCAAATGCCCGAAGGCATCGAAATTTTCGCGGTTCTTGAACGCGATTATCCGCAGGATGTGCTGGTAAGAAGAAAAGATGCGGCCACCCTCGAACTTCATAAACTGAAAATCGCCACCAGCAGCCTGCGCCGCCGTGCCTTCTGGCTGAAAGAATTCCCGGAGACAGCGTTTTCCGACATTCGCGGTAATGTACAGACGCGGCTCGCAAAACTCGAGGAACAGAATTTCGACGCTACTTTATTCTCTCTCGCAGCCATTGAAAGAATGGGCTTATCAATTGATTACGAACACCTTCCGATGATGGTTTCCGCACCCGCGCAAGGCGTAGTCGCCATTTGTGGACGTAAGGATGATGTGGAACTGAAAGCCGTTTTTGAAGACATCAATCACCATGAAACCCGCATCTGCATCAATATCGAACGTAGCTTCCTGAACACCCTTGAAGGCGGCTGTACTGCGCCAATTGGTGCTTTTGCAGAAATCAACGAACAGGGACAGGTGAGATTCATCGGGCGACTGTGTTCGCTGGATGGGCAAAACTGCATCGAAACTGATGAGATTTTTGATTGGGAACCCGGCGTAGACCATGGGAAAATAATGGCAGAAAAGATCTTGGCTAACGGCGGCAAAGCTTTAATGGAAGAAATTAAAAACAGTATTTAACCGGCACAGCTGAAAATGAAGGTCCTGTTTACAAAAAAGTTCAATAGCTTGATGATTTCCAAAAAATTAGGGAGTCATTTTTCTTATGATTTCGTGGAAGTGATCAAGACTTCTCCCTTGCAGGTTTCACCATTTGACCTTAAAGATTATTCACTGATTTTCACCAGCGTAAATGGCGTACGGAGTTTTTTTGAGAACGGATTTGTACCCGATGAAAACTTCACCAGCAAAAACTTCAATAAAATATACACTGTAGGACTTGCTACTAAAAAGGAAGTGCGTAAAAACGGTTTCGGTACCTTTAAAGTTACAAGACACGCCAAGGAACTTTCAGAGTTTATTATAGAAAACAGTTCTAAGGAGCGCTTCCTGCATTTCTGTGGGAATTTGGCTCTGAATGTACTGAACAATACGTTACCGCTACAGAATATTTCTTACCGTAAGATCCCCGTTTACGAAACTACGCTGCTATATCCCGATATTCCAGGAAATTATGACGCCGTGTGTTTTTTTAGTCCGAGCGGAGTTCGTAGTTTTGCGAAGTTCAATTCACTGGATGGCTTACAGATTTTTTCAATCGGAGAAACTACCGCAAACGAACTTAGGAAATTTACAAAAAACCCTATTATTACCAGCACAGAAAGCAACCTGGATGACTTGCTGAAACTTATCTCAGCACACAGCATCCGATAGCTGGCTAAAAATTTAGATATGATTAAAAATGACCTTTATTTAAAAGCATTAAGAGGCGAAACTGTAGAAAGGCCACCTGTTTGGATGATGAGACAGGCAGGGAGATTTCTGCCGGAATTCCGTGCGCTTCGCGATGAATATGATTTTTTCACCCGTTGCCAAACACCAGAACTTGCCGCGGAGATTACCATGATGCCGATCCGAAGATATCCTTTAGATGCAGCCATATTATTCTCTGACATTCTGGTAGTTCCGCAAGCGATGGGCCTTAATTTTGAAATGCGCGAAGGTGTTGGCCCGTGGCTTGAAAAGCCGGTCCGCACTTTGGAACAGGTACAGAACATAGAGGTTCCGGATGTTAATGATACTTTGGGTTATGTATTCGACGCCATCGAGCTCACACTTCAGAAACTTGATAACAACATCCCACTCATCGGTTTTGCTGGCTCACCTTGGACGATCCTTTGCTATTGTGTGGAAGGCAAGGGCTCGAAAGCTTTTGATGTAGCCAAACGTTTCTGCTTCCAACACCCTGAAGCCGCGCATCTGCTGCTACAGAAAATTACCGATACCACGATCGCCTACCTTAAACGTAAAGTTGAGAAAGGCGTTTCTGCTGTACAGGTATTCGATTCTTGGGGCGGCATGCTTTCCCCTTATGATTATCAGGAGTTTTCCTGGCCTTATATCAACCAAATTGTACAGGCATTGAGCCCACTGACGCACGTGGTGGTATTTGGTAAAGGCTGCTGGTTTGCCCTGGAAGAAATGGCAGCTTCAAAAGCTTCTGCGCTCGGTGTAGACTGGACAATCCGGCCCGAACACGCCCGCCAATTAACAGCCGATAAAACCCTCCAGGGGAATTTCGATCCCTCAAGGCTATATTCTTCGCCAGAAACTATAAAAAAAATGGTAACAGAAATGATCAACCGCTTCGGGAAAGACCGCTATATTGTAAATTTAGGCCACGGGATCCTGCCCGATATCCCGCTTGAAAACGCCGAGGCGTTCATCCGTGCGGTAGTTGACTGGAAGGAGTAAATGTTACTTTGGCACGAGCGAAGCGAGCGCCAAAGAGTTACATTAATTAATATAAAGGAAGCAGCAGGCTTCCTTTTTTATTGAATACAATGCTGCACCAATCCTTCAAAATACATCAAATCTTCATCTTCACCAGACAGTCGGATTAATTTAATATATTTCAACCCAAGCTTTTGTAAAACATTTTGTAAGGCGTAATGATCTAAAGCCGTAATCCCAGAAACTTTTGATACCCCAAACTGAGCATGTATCACTTCTAAAACCTTCATGGCCGCTTCAGTAAAATAGCCAAAACCTTCAAACTGTGGCAACACTGCGAACCCAATATCCTGAACATTCAGCCCATCCCTTGTAAATACGCCTACAGAGCCCAGTTTCGTACCATCTTCTTTCCGGATGACGACATAATTACCATAGCCTAAACTTTCAATCTGCGGCCGGAATTTTTCTATGATATACCGTGCCGCATCCTGTACGGAACGTATCTTTCTATCCCCTATGAACTGTAAGAACCTTGGCTGATTATACAAATCATAAATAAACCCGGCATCTTCTATATCCACAAGTTTTAAGTTCAGACGTTCAGTTTCTAATGAATTTGATATTATTTCTATACTCATCAACCTTATTTTATGATCAAAGGTAAATGAATCACGGCATAAAAATGGAATAAAACCCTTTAAAAAAATCAATGGACATCAATCCCGAAATTATAGGTTTTATCGCCGGTGGGCTTTCCTCTTCACTCTTCATCCCACAGATTATCAAGATATTAAAAGAGAAATCTGCTGTGGAGATCTCATTGGTAACATGCATCATCGGCGTGGTAAGCTCTGGCTTATGGCTTTGGTACGGGATCATACAAGAGCACATTTCTATGATGGTCACCAACAGCATCGCAGTGATCGCGACGACTATTCTTATCATCTGTAAACTCATTTATAACGGAGAAAAAACCTAATTTTGTCTAACCCCAGCGAAAAAATACACTATGCTCGAAAACAAAGAACATTTATATGAAGACGCCGTATTAGTCGGTGTCGTTACCCAAAATCAGGACGAAGACAAACTCACCGAGTACCTTGACGAACTTGAGTTTCTGGCGCTCACGGCCGGCGCAACTGTAGTGAAACGTTTCACCCAAAAACTCACCCAACCCGATCCCAAAACATTTATCGGAAGCGGAAAAGCCCAGGAAGTACGCGATTTCGTAAAGGAAAACAATATCGGTACAGTGATTTTCGATGATGAACTTTCGCCTTCCCAATTAAAAAATCTTGAACGTGAGATAGAGGTTAAAATCCTCGACCGCACCAACCTGATTCTGGATATCTTTGCTCAACGTGCACAAACATCATACGCCAGAACACAGGTGGAACTTGCACAATACCAGTATTTACTCCCAAGGCTTACCCGAATGTGGACCCACCTCGAACGGCAAAAAGGGGGTATCGGTATGCGCGGACCCGGTGAAACAGAAATCGAAACCGACCGCCGAATCATCCGTGACAGAATTTCCCTGCTAAAAGAGAAACTGAAGACCATCGACCGCCAAATGGCTACCCAACGCAATAACCGCGGCAAAGTAGTTCGTGCGGCGCTGGTTGGCTATACCAACGTGGGTAAATCTACACTGATGAACGCCATCTCAAAATCTGAGGTATTCGCGGAGAACAAACTTTTCGCTACACTTGATACCACCGTTCGAAAAGTAGTCATCGGTAATTTGCCATTCTTGCTTACTGATACCGTGGGTTTTATCCGAAAATTGCCGACACAGTTGGTAGAAAGTTTTAAATCAACCCTCGATGAGGTACGCGAGGCAGATTTATTGATACATGTGGTGGATATTTCGCATGAAAGTTTTGAGGATCATATCGAGTCGGTTAACCAAATTCTGATGGAGATCAACGCACATCAGAAGCCCATGATCATGATATTCAATAAAATAGACGGGTTCACCTATGTGAAAAAGGCTGAGGATGACCTTACGCCAGAAACGCGTGAAAACATCTCTCTTGATGAATGGAAGAAGACATGGATGTCAAAATCTAAATATCCGACTGTATTTATTTCTGCGCTTAAAAAAGAAAATTTCGAGGAAATGAAGAAACTCATTTATGATGAAGTCCTCAAAATTCACATCTCCAGATTTCCTTATAACGATTTTCTGTTCGAATATTACGATAATGACCCTGAGTAAAGATGAGTACTGTGCATGAGATAAAAACTGCGTTGGGTGCTTTAGCCGAACCTGAAAAAGCCGCTTATCTCCCACGATTCTTTAAATGTGGTCCCGGCCAATATGCGGAAGGCGACCAGTTTATTGGGGTAACGGTACCCCATCAGCGAAAAGTTGTAAAACAGTTTTCTGATAAAATCACTTTGCCAGAACTGGGGCTTCTTTTATCTTCAGAAATACATGAACACCGGCTTACTGCTTTACTGATACTGGTGGAAAAGTTTGAAAAAACAATTGATCTGCAGAATCAGGAAGAAATTATACAGTTTTATCTTACGCACAAAAAATTCATTAATAATTGGGATTTGGTAGATAACTCCTGCTATAAGATTTTGGGTAGATATTGCTATGAAAACCATGAAGATGATATTCTAAGGAAGTTGGCTCATGAAGACCATCTTTGGAGTAAAAGAATAGCGGTAGTCTCTACAATGTATCATATCAAAAAGAATTCTTTTCCATTAGTTAAAGAGCTAGTTACTAATAATTTACAGCACCCACACGACCTGATGCATAAAGCAAACGGATGGCTGTTGCGCGAAATGGGCAAAAAAAACCAGCACGAACTTATTGATTTCCTGAAAGAACATTATCAACACATGCCACGCACCACGCTTCGGTATGCGATTGAAAGATTTGATGATGAACTGAGGCAAAAATTTTTAAAAGGAAATTTTTAATGGAACAGCTGTTCTATCTCCGAGAATCGGTTCATTATTTCCTACATTTTATTTTCCCTTATTTCATCGCCAGCATCTTTTTCAGGGAAAACTGGCGGCGCGCATATCTGCTGATGTTGGGCACCATGTTGGTAGATGCAGATCATTTATTGGCCAATCCTATCTTTGATCCTAACCGCGGCAGTGTTGGTTTTCATGTATTACATACGTATCCGATGGTTTTATTATATTTTCTTGGTACACTATTTCTTAAAGGTAAATACAGAATTGTATCACTCGGATTATTTCTTCACATGCTAACTGATTTTCAGAATTATTATCTTTGGAAGTGATAAAAAGATAAATTTCTTCCTGCCAGAATAGTTTTTTTAAGATGATTTTTGTATTATTGTGAAAATCGCATTTTATGAAATACAGAAAACTACTACAATGGCATACCGTCTTCCCCATCATCGCCGCTATATTCTACTTGGGCGGATTTTTAAATAACACCATTATTACCAATATACTCGGGGCTATTTTGTTGTTCGCAACAGTACTTTCTGCTGTTCATCATGCTGAAGTCGTGGCTCATAAAGTAGGCGAACCTTACGGTACCATCATTCTCGCAATTTGTATTACCATTTTAGAAGTCGGACTTATTATTTCCTTTATGCTTTCTGGCAGCGAAGGTGCGCTTACCTACGCGCGAGATACGGTTTTTGCGGCCGTGATGCTCATCCTAAACGGTATTTTAGGAGTTTGTATTCTTGTAGGAAGCCGTAAATATAGCGAGCAGTTCCTTAGTAGAAGTTCTGCTACCACTTATTTGGTAAGTTTAGTAGCCATTCTGGTCTTAACATTAATATTACCAAATTACACATCCAGTGTTACGGGGCCATTCTATAACAGTCCACAGCTTATATTTGTTTCCTTAGCTTGTCTGGTAATTTATGGTGCGTTCCTGATGTTTCAAACAGTTCGGCACCGAAACTACTTCATCATAACAGAGGCAGACGAGACTACCCATGAAGCCGATCCGCCAAGCAATCTTCAGACAGTTATAAGCCTGGTCTTATTAGTGATTTGTTTGGCCGCAGTAATCTTCATTGCGAAAGGACTTTCACCAGTAATTGAAAATCTTGTTGAAAGTATTGGAGCTCCCCGTGCATTAGTTGGGGTAATTATTGCGACGGTCGTTTTGTTACCCGAGGGTCTTGCGGCGGTTCGCGCGGCAGCAAAAAACCAAATTCAGACCTCTATAAATCTTGCCTTGGGCTCTGCCTTGGCAAGTGTGGGCCTCACCATTCCAGCAGTTGCTTTAATGTGTATTATTTTCGACATTCCGTTTGTATTGGGACTTGATCTAAAATCTACCATTCTGCTGGCTTTATCCATATTCATCGTCATGCTTTCATTAAGTCGGGGCAAGACCAACCACCTTTACGGGACTGTACTTTTAGTGAATTTGGCAGCGTATATCTTTACAGTAATATTTCCGTAAAGATTACCGGCGCGCCATAGCCATTTTATGAGCCATCAGGTTGGCAATATTTGTGGCTTTGTACACCGCATTTTCGGCTATCTCGCCGCAAAAGTTTTCCTGCACCGTTTCAGTCCAGAGGCGCAGCCAATGCTCGAAATGATGTTTTTCAATTGCCTTTAATTCATTTATCGGGAAATGTACCGCCATAGGATTTCCCTTATATGACGCTTGCCCGAAAAGCAGCGACTCCCAGAAGGCATACATCTTGGGCAGATGATGCTCCCACTTTACCTCAGCAATTTGGGTGAAAAAGAAACCGATGGTGTCATCTTTAGCCACTTTTTCATAAAATCTGTTGACCAGCAACTCTATATCCTCACGTGTTTGCAGTTGTTTCATGACACAAAATTAGTATTAATTTCTTTGGGCAGACAATTCCCGCTATCCACTCATACTCCTCGGTCGGCGGCTCCGCTTCGCTCCGCCGCCTCCCTGCGGGGTAACCGTTACTATCGGGGCTGCGGGGCAGGTAATATTTGTAACACCGGTAATAAAGAAACCGCTATTTTTGCACCATGGATTTGCAGTTTTACAAAACCCAGGCAGGTTTAAAACAGAAAGAACACAAAAAATTTCTCGAAAACCTGAAAAAGAAACCGCCTAAAAACCTCGATTATGCCGTGCAGGAAGCCCACGAGCGCGTTTTCGACCGTGTGGATTGTCTGCAATGCGCTAATTGCTGCAAAACCACCGGCCCATTGTTCACCGAAAAAGATATCGAGCGCATTTCAAAAACACTGCGTATGAAGCCAGCCGATTTCGAGGCAAGATATCTGCGTACAGATGAAGACCTTGATAAGGTATTGCAAACCCTGCCCTGCTGGTTTTTAAATACGGATAACACCTGCTCCATCTACGAAGTGCGGCCCAAAGCCTGTCGCGAATTTCCGCACACCGACCGCAAGAAAATCTATCAAATCAACCACCTGACTATTAAGAACATCCTCATCTGTCCGGCAGCCTACGAATTTGTAGAACAGATGCAGCAACAGCTTCATAAAAAATAAAAAAGCACTGAATATCAGCGCTTTTCCCTTCATTTTACTTTTTACCCTAAATCCCGGGTCAGGAATATCATTAAAAAAGCCGGAGACAATCCGGCTTTATATTATACGACACCTTGTGCGAGCATGGCTTCGGCAACTTTTACGAAACCTGCGATGTTGGCACCTTTCACGTAGTTTACATATCCGTCCTCCTCTGTACCGTAATCACGGCAGGCTTTGTGGATTCCGATCATGATTTCTTTCAGTCGTGCATCAACTTCCTCAGACGACCAGTTGAGACGGATTGAATTCTGAGTCATCTCAAGACCGGAAGTGGCTACACCACCGGCGTTAGAGGCTTTTCCTGGAGAGAAAAGCACTTTATTGTCCAGGAAGTGATTAATCGCTTCAAGTGTGGATGGCATATTGGCCGCTTCAGTCACACAAATCACACCGTTATTTACCAGCTTTTGCGCATCTTCAAGGAAAAGTTCGTTTTGTGTAGCTGCTGGAATCGCAACATCACATGTTACTTCCCATGGGCGCTTGTCTGCATGAAACTCAGCAGAAGGGAATTTTTTAACATAATCCTCCGCTCTGTTATTTCCGGAAGCACGCAGCTCAAGCAGGAAGTCTATTTTTTCACCACTGATGCCGTCTTTATCATAAATATAACCATCTGGCCCTGAAATGGTAACTACAGTAGCACCAAGTTCGGTAGCTTTCTTCACTACACCCCACGCCACGTTTCCGAAGCCGGATACGGCGACTGTCTTTCCTTTAAAATCCTGCCCGATCGTCTTCAGCATCTGCTCAGCGAAATATACTACGCCATATCCTGTAGCTTCCGGACGGATAAGGGAACCACCATATGCTAGTCCTTTACCGGTAAGTACGCCGGTAAACTCGTTTCGTATTTTCTTGTACTGTCCGAAAAGATATCCGATCTCGCGGGCGCCTACACCAATGTCGCCAGCCGGCACATCGGTTTCTGGGCCGATATGTTTGCAAAGCTCTGTCATATAAGCCTGGCAGAAGCGCATGATCTCCATATCAGATTTCCCTTGTGGATCGAAGTCGGCACCACCTTTCCCACCACCCATTGGCAATGTGGTAAGCGAGTTTTTAAATGTTTGCTCGAATGCAAGAAACTTCAGTACAGATAAATTAACGGTAGGATGGAAACGGATACCGCCTTTGTAAGGCCCGATCGCAGAGTTCATCTGAATCCTGAAACCGCGGTTTACCTGAATCTCACCTTTATCGTCTACCCAAGGCACGCGGAAAATAACGGTACGCTCTGGCTCAGCCATACGCTCTAGGAGTTTCATCCCGTCATATTGTTTTTTAGTGGCGATAAAAGGAATTACAGTAACTGCAACTTCTTTCACTGCCTGAAGAAATTCCGGTTCGTTAGGGTTTCTGGCTTCTATCTCGGCGATAAAATCCTGAATTTTTTGTTCTGCATTGTAGTGTTCCATAAAGGTTGAGTATTATTGTCAACAAATTTAATTTTTTTTTCAAAACTTGCAATAAATATTTTAATAATTGATAAAATATTAACAATTTAGCACTTTATTTTTATTAATTTAACAATTTATGCATTAAATATAATAATAATTGAATGTTAACTGAATATTTATAAATTTTTAAAAATTATATCTTTTTAAAGTGCCAGATATTGCCTTCCCGAAAGTGCTTTGATGTAACCGGAAATCTCAAGTTCCAGCAAATCGGGCAGTATTTTGTAAGACGCGACTCCCATACGGTCCGAAATCTCATCCAGCGTATAGGCCACATTTTTATCCAACACATTCATGATAGCTATTTGGTTATCATTCAATTGCTTCCTGATTTCAGATGTTGGGAATAACTCAGCTACCGTTTCTTTATTATTCAAACCCAATTGTTCCTTCAAAGCGGAGACGGTAGATATAACCGCCGCTTTATTGCACTGTATGAGCTGGTTGCAACCCTGACTGTATTTATCAGTGATCCTTCCCGGCAGGGCAAAGACATCGCGGTTATACTGGTGGGCGAAAGTGGCGGTACTGATAGAGCCGCCACCGAAAGCAGTTTCTACCACAATTGTCGCAGGCGAAAGACCGGCAATGATCCTGTTTCGCTGGATGAAATTTTCACGGTCGGGTTTTTGTGAAGAATTGAATTCGGTAAACAACGCACCGTTTTCAGCCAAGATTTTTTCGGACAGCCGACGGTTCTTTGCCGGATACAACATATGAAAGCCATGCGCCAGCACAGCCGCGGTAGGGATGTTCTGTTCAAGAGAGATGTGATGCACTTCTGTATCTGCGCCTAAGGCCAGTCCACTTACTGTAACAACGGGCTGTGAGGGTAATTCTTCTAGAAAACGGTGGATAAATGCTTTCCCATAAGCCGTCATGTTTCTGGTACCAACAATGCTGATGGGTGTTAGCTGTGGGTTGAAATCACCTTTCTGATAAAGGATTGCAGGGGCATCGTCGCACTCCGCAAGCAATGTGGGCAGTTCATTCTGGTGACGGAGCAGGATTTTAATCTGATTTTTTTCACAGAAAGCCAGTTCTTTTTCCGCGAATTTCAGGTGGTCATCATGACCAATTTCGTGTGAAATTCTCTGCCCAATACCGTGGATGTTTTTCAGCCCGGTTTTTGAAAGTTCCCAGACTTCTTTTGCCGAGCCCGCCTCTCTTACCAATTTCCGGAACACGATATCACCAATAAGCGGGCAGCGTCGCAGGGCTATGGAATAGAGGGTTTCTTCAGAGAACATTTGTGTACAGTGTTAATCCTTTCAAAGGTAAATTATTTCCGCCGAATTTCATCAAGCCTGTCCCAGGCATCATCTTTTTTCCGGTAAGGCAGTTCCGAGAAGTCATCTGGATATTTTTCTTTGTAATCCTGCCACAGTTTGTCATCTTTTTCGCTGTAATAATTGGGATATTGCCAAATAAAACGCTTGTTCCTATCACCACTTTTACGGAAAACATAGGCCAGTATTACGCCTACGACCGCGCCCGACAAGTGCGACTGCCAAGAAATGCGGCTCGGCTCTTCCAGCTGAGAGAAAAATTCCTCCGGGAGGATGCCCCAGACCAAACTGCCATAATACAGTGCGACCACCATTGATACGGAAAACAACTTCATATTCCAACGGAATAAACCACTGAAGAAAATAAAAAATGCCAGCACATATACAATACCGCTTGCCCCAATGATACACACAAAATCGTAGTTCCCTGTAAAAATATTAATCGGTGGTAAAAGCCATACTAAAAACAATGATGAGAACCACCCCAGAAAAAAAACTTTACGTGCGATAAAAGGATAAAACTGAAATAACAGAAAAACAAGTACGAAAACCGGCACAGAATTACCAAAAATATGCTCTACATTACCATGAAGAAACGGTGAGAAGAGAATCCCCTTCAGCCCATCGGGGTGCAGTGGGATAATGGCGCCCGAACAGCCACTGATGAAGCCCAGCGACTGTAGCACGAAACCCAGCCACATGACAGCCAGCATCAGCGCGGCGTATAAGACAGCATGGTAACTGAGAGATTCTTTAAACATGGCTTCTTTTTGGCAAAACCATTGCCAATTTTAAATGTAAGCAAAAATGGCCAGAAATTTAATTACCTGATAAAATTTTCAGTCAAAAAAGGTGAAACCATAACCGTTTGAAGGTTTTTAATACTTTAACTAACTTTGCAGCCTATGAAACAGCTTGTCACCCTATTTTCGTTCTGTATTTTCGGTATTGCCAGCGCCCAAGAGCATCGTTCGGTCTTAAAGGAGATAGATTCTATTTCGCAACGCCGCTGGGATTCGGTCGCGTTGGATCTGGACAGTTTGGCCAATCCCAAACTCATTAATCTTGATGTGCATTTTAAAGATACCATTGTAATACGCGATCAAGTGGTGATCTCCAACATCACTACAGAAATCCCTGTGACGCCCTACAATTTCCTTAAATTGAAACAGCCGCGCCACTGGTTTTATTTCGGGCAGAACAATTTGGTCTTCAACCAGTCTTCATTTTCTAACTGGAATTCCGGAGGGAATAATAACATCGGCGTCATCGGAAAAGTTAATTACAACATCAGCTATAAAAATCACCGGCATTTCCTTGAAAACCACATCCAACTGGGTTATGGTTTTGTAGCTTCTGAAGGAGAATCCTCGAGAAAGACAGAAGATTACATTAACTTCATGACGAATTACGGATATGATATTGGCAGAAACTATTATTTATCTACGGGTTTTCAGTTTTTGTCGCAGTTTTCACCAGGCTATAATTACAGCGTAACGCCAGATCCCACATTTGCGGACCGCATATCAAGATTTATGGCACCGGGCTACCTGAACGCAGGTTTGGGTATCTCCTATAATCCTAATGAAAATTTCCAGGTGATTTTCCGCCCAGTTAATGGCAAATTCACCATCGTCACAGATCCCTATCTGCAGAAAGCCGGGCGTTATGGTCTGGAGCGTGACGGGCAAAGCATAAGATCCGAACTGGGTGCACTGTTGAATGTACTTTACCGTTTGAAGATTTACAAAGACATCAATCTTGTTAATCAGGTCAATTTCTTCAGCAATTATATCGACCATCCAGAACGTGTGGATATTGCCTATAACGGAACGCTGAATTTCCGCTTCAACCGCTATATCTCTACAGTTGTAACACTCGATTTGCTTTACGACCATGACCAGATCCGGAAACTGCAATTAAAACAGACCCTTGGGATTGGTTTCTCTTATAACCTGGGTTATGAAAACAAGGAGCGTAATAGAAAGATTATCAAGCCATTTGTCACTAGTTAAAGCTTATTTAAACATTCCAGAACTCACGATCCAGGCTGCGGTATTGTATAGCTTCCGCAATATGTGAGGGACTGATGGCTTCACATGCCTCCAGGTCTGCGATTGTACGAGCGACTTTCAAGATGCGGTCGTAGGCTCTGGCAGAAAGATTCAGTTTTTCCATTGCGGTCTTTATCAGTTTTTGTGAAGTCTCATCCAATTCACAATGCTTTTCGAGTTCTTTGGGACCCATCTGCGCGTTGTAATGTATGTCTGCATCGCGGTATCTTTCGGTCTGTATTGCCCGGGCATTCAGGACTCTTTTGCGGATTTCCTCACTTTTCTCGCCTTTTCTTCGGTCTGAAAGCTGTTCGAACTCCACTTTCTGTACTTCAATATGAATATCGATACGGTCGAGCAGTGGCCCCGAAAGTTTATTCATATAGCGCTGCATTTCAAACTGAGACGAAGTGTTATTCGGATCATCCGGAAAATACCCGCTCGGGCTTGGGTTCATACTTGCCACCAGCATGAAACTTGCTGGATAGTTTACCGTAAATTTTGCGCGGGAAATCGTAACCTCACGGTCTTCAAGCGGTTGCCGCATCACTTCCAGAACAGTTCGTTTAAATTCGGGCATTTCATCAAGAAATAAGACACCATTATGGGCTAAGGAAATTTCTCCTGGCTGTGGATAACTTCCGCCGCCAACCAGTGCTACATCCGAAATGGTATGGTGCGGACTCCTAAATGGCCTTACCGTCATCAGCGAAGTTTCAGCACCAATCTTCCCCGCCACCGAGTGGATTTTAGTAGTTTCTAACGCCTCTCGCAAGGTAAGCGGTGGCAAAATACTCGGTACACGCTTTGCCAGCATCGTTTTCCCACTGCCGGGCGGACCGATTAAAATGATGTTGTGGCCGCCTGCCGCAGCCACTTCCATCGCCCGCTTGGCGGTTTCCTGCCCTTTGACTTCCGAAAAATCGGTAGGAAAGAAATTGATTTTTTCTTGGAACTCCTTTCTCGTATCGATGATCGTACGTTCCAGCGGAACACCTTGATTAAAGTAATCAATAACTTCCTTGATATTCACAATGCCATATACTTCCAGTTGGTCTACAACGGCGGCTTCCCGGATATTCTGTTTTGGCAGAATAATGCCTTTAAAGCCTTCCTCACGCGCTTTGATGGCAATCGGCAGCACCCCTTTTATAGGTAATAAGCTCCCATCAAGTGATAGTTCTCCCATAATGAGATAACTGCCGATATCTTCTGCCAAGATTTGTCCCGAAGCTGCCAAAATACCCAGTGCAATGCTTAAATCATAGGCCGAACCTTCTTTGCGCAAGTCAGCGGGGGCCATATTGATGGTGATTTTCTTGCCAGGGATCTTGTAGCCGACATTTTTCAGCGCGGCTGAGATGCGGTAGCTGCTTTCTTTAATGGCATTATCGGGCAGACCAACCAAATGATAGCCAATCCCATGATCATCTACGTTAACTTCAATGGTAATGGTTTGTGCGGAAACGCCAAAGATCGCGCTGCCATAGACTTTCACTAACATATAATTTGTGTTTGAGATAAAAGTACTAAAAAACTATACATTCCGCGGTTATCCGATAAATATTTATTGATATGTAAAGAATCATTTATAAAAAGCATCTTGTGCGCATAAAAATGAAGATAATCATATATACACGATAATCCAGAAATTTTAAATAGATTCACCGAAAAATAATACATGAATAAATTTTTACTCTTAGCGCTTGCAATGTGCTTTCAACAGGCAGTTGGGCAGGTTTCCATTTCCAGTAACAGACTTATTAAAGATGGTCAGGAATACAGATTTTCCAAGTACCGTGATGTTTTCAGTAATCCTGAAGCCCGCACTGCATTCAGTAAAGCCAGAACCAACAGCACGGTTGGTCAAATTTTCGCGTACACGGGCGGATTTGCCATTGGTTTCGGCATCATCCCCGCATTGCAGGGAAATAAAACTGAAACCCGAAACGGCATGACCTATAAAAGAGATGCCAGCGCTGCCTGGACTGTGGTGGGAATTGGTGCCGGTCTTGTAGCGATCGGGATTCCGTTTGCGATTGCTTCAGGTAAAAATGCTGAAAAAGCATTAAAACTTGAAAACGGCGAAAGCACCGCTTTTCAGCCCTATTTCAAACTCGAAACTGCCGGCAACGGAATGGCACTGAGCTACAATTTCTAAGAAATAGACTTTCAATCGTAAAGGCGGAACTTATTCCGTCTTTTTTTGGCTGAAACTTCCAAGGGAAACCGAACCCATAGCCCTGATCGCAGCGGCATCCTTTTGCGGTGATGGAGCGGAGCCGGAATCACCGCAAAAGATATAGCGGAGAGCAGGTTCCCGGCTCCTTAAAATCCGGCAAAAATTCCCTATTTTTGCTGCAAAATTAATTACGATGGCCAAACAGGAAGATGTTTTCAAGAAACTGATCTCGCACGCGAAAGAATATGGTTTTATTTTCCCTTCGAGTGAGATATATGACGGACTTTCAGCAATTTACGATTACGGACAGAACGGCGCCGAACTGAAAAACAACATCAAGCAATATTGGTGGAAAGCCATGGTGCAGATGAATGAAAACATCGTGGGCATCGACTCTGCCATCTTCATGCATCCCACAATCTGGAAAGCTTCCGGCCACGTTGACGCGTTTAATGACCCTTTGATCGACAATAAAGACTCGAAAAAACGTTTTCGCGCTGATGTTTTGCTTGAAGATTACTGCGCGAAATTGGAGGAAAAAGCCCAGAAAGAAATAGATAAAGCCGCGAAAAGATTCGGTGATGCTTTTGATAAGAATGAGTTTGAAACCACCAACGGCCGCGTTCTGGAATACCGCCAAAAACAGAAAACCATCCTTTCACGAATGGCAAAATCGCTCGAAAACAACGATTTGGCCGATGTGAAAGCTTTGATCGAAGAACTCGAAATCGCCGATCCTGACACTGGTTCTAAAAACTGGACCGAGGTGCGACAATTCAACCTGATGTTTGGGACGAAACTTGGCGCCGCCTCGGAAAGTGCGACCGACCTGTATCTGAGGCCCGAAACCGCACAAGGGATTTTCGTGAACTTCCTGAATGTGCAGAAAACTTCGCGTCATAAGCTGCCTTTCGGAATTGCGCAAATCGGGAAAGCCTTTAGAAATGAGATTGTTGCGAGACAGTTCATCTTTAGGATGCGCGAATTCGAGCAGATGGAAATGCAGTTTTTCGTTCCGCCGGGAACCGAACTCGGTTTCTATGAAGAGTGGAAGCAGAAACGTCTGAACTGGCATTTGGCTTTAGGCTTGGGCGAAGAAAACTACAAATTCCACGATCACGAAAAACTGGCACATTACGCAAATGCCGCGGCTGATATTGAATTTAAATTCCCGTTTGGATTTAAAGAACTGGAAGGCATTCACTCGAGAACCGATTTCGACCTGAGCGCGCACGAGAAATTCTCCGGACGCAAGCTGCAGTATTTCGACGCTGAAAGAAACGAAAACTATGTTCCGTACGTAGTGGAGACATCGGTTGGCCTGGACCGCCTTTTCCTCGCCATCTTCTCAAATTCACTGAAAGATGAGGTTCTGGAAGACGGCTCGGAAAGAACAGTCCTTTCGCTTCCGCCTGCGTTGGCGCCGGTAAAAGCAGCGATTTTACCTTTGATGAAAAAAGACGGATTAGGCGAATATGGCGAGAAAATCTTCAACGAACTGAAATTTGATTTCAACGTAATTTATGAAGACAAAGACAGCATCGGGAAACGTTACCGTCGTCAGGATGCGATCGGTACGCCGTTCTGTATCACGATCGATCACGATACATTGACGGACAACACGGTTACTTTGAGAGACCGCGACACGATGCAGCAGGAAAGAGTTCCGGTAGCCGATTTGCGCAGAATCATCGACGAGAAAACGAATTTCAGAAATCTGCTTTCTAAGATTTAAGTTGAAAAGTACATCATTATAAAGTTCCGGAGGTTTTCCGGAACTTTTTTTTGTAATGATGCCATACAGACTAAAGCTGAAGGCCGGATAAAATTCCGTAAATTTGAGGCATTCTAAATAAGTTCAAATGTTCGACATTCAACATATACGAAACCAGTTCCCGATATTAGATCAAAGCGTTAACGGAAAGCCACTGGTTTACCTTGATAATGCCGCCACTTCGCAGAAACCATTAGCTGTTTTAAATGCGTGGCAAAAATATTACACAGAAATTAACGCCAACGTGCATCGCGGTATTCATACGTTAAGTCAGTTAGCGACCGAAGAAATGGAACTTTCGAGACGCAAGATCCAGAAATTCATCAACGCTGAGCACGACTTTGAGGTCATTTTCACCAGGGGAACTACGGAAGGCATCAATCTGCTCGCCTATTCGCTGACGGCCTGGCTGAAAAAAGACGATGAAATCATTATCTCTTACCTCGAGCACCACTCGAATATCGTGCCGTGGCAGATGCTTTGCGAACGTACCGGCGCAAAACTGAAGGTAATCCCGATCGACAGCGATGGTATCTTGCAAATTGATTTTGTTGAAAAAAACCTCAGCGAAAAAACACGTCTGATTTCGGTGAACCATGTATCGAACGCACTTGGCGTAGTGAATCCGGTAGAAGAAATCATTGCACTCGCACGGAAAAATTCGGATGCGCTTATCGTTATTGATGGTGCGCAGGCGGCCCCGCACTTTAAGATTGATGTCCAGCAACTCGACTGTGATTTTTATGTGTTTTCCGGGCATAAAATGTACGCGCCGATGGGAACGGGCATCCTTTATGGCAAAGAAAAAATCCTGCGGGAACTTCCGCCGTTTCATGGTGGCGGCGAGATGATTGCGACCTGTTCTTTTGATAAAACCACTTACGCAGATCTTCCGTTCAAGTTCGAAGCCGGCACACCGAATGTAGGCGGAAACATCGCGCTTGGTGCAGCGGCAGATTTCATTGAAAGCATCGGTCACCAGCATTTGCAGAATCATGAAAATGCTTTGCTGGAATACGCGCAGCAGAAACTTCTGGAGCTGGACGGTCTTAGAATTTATGGTGAAAAAGCGACCAGAACTGGCGTCGTTTCATTTAATCTGGAAGGAATCGGGATCGCGTCAGATGTCGGTATGATTCTCAACAAAATCGGAATCGCTGTAAGAACCGGACACCACTGCACGCAGCCGATCATGGCATTCTTCGAAATTGCCGGCACCGTGCGCGCGAGTTTTGCGGTGTATAATACGTTTGAGGAAATCGATATTCTTGTTGAAGGTGTGAGGAAAGCGCAGCGGATGTTAAGCTAATTACTGCTCTTCCAGAATCTGCTTCGCGGCTTCTTTGGTCTTTACTTTTTCGATTACACGCGTGCAGACGCCATTTTCGTCGAAAATAAAAGTCGTGCGAACGATGCCCATGAATTCGCGACCCATGAATTTTTTGAGTTGCCAAACACCGAAATTTTCGATGACCTCTTTGGTTTCATCGGCGAGCAATGGATATTGGAACCCGAATTTTTCATGAAATTTCTTCTGTGCTTTTACCGGATCGGCAGAAACACCAAGTAACTGGTAACCTTCTTTTTTAAGTGTGGAAAAATGATTATTTAAATCGCAGGATTGTGCGGTACAGCCGGGCGTATTTGCTTTTGGATAAAAGAAAACGATGAGTTTTTTACCTATAAAATTTTTAGAATTAATTGTCTCGCCGTCCTGATTTACACCTTCAAATTCGGGGAGTTTGTCGCCAACCTTTAGCATAATGTTTAATTTTGACCAAATTTAAAATTTAAATGACAAAAAAGCAAAGAGCCCAAATCGTGATGACTGAACTTGAGAAACTCTATCCGGAAGTCCCGGTTCCGCTTGATCATACAGATGCGTTCACATTGCTGGTGGCGGTGGCGCTTTCCGCGCAAACCACCGATAAAAAAGTGAATGAGATCACACCAAAACTTTTTGAAGTGGCGGGCGACCCTTTTAAAATGGCGGCTTTGGAAGAGGATGAAATTAAATTTTTAATCAAAGAAATCGGACTCAGCAATACGAAGGCGAAAAATTTAAAGAAAATGGCGGAGATGCTTATCGAAAAGCACCAGGGCATTGTACCGCAAACTTTTGAAGAACTGGAAGCGCTGCCCGGTGTAGGCCATAAAACGGCGTCGGTGGTGATGAGCCAGGCGTTTGGCGTGCCCGCATTTCCGGTAGATACGCATATCCACAGGCTGATGAAACAGTGGAAACTTACGGAAGGGAAAAACGTGGTGGAAACCGAGCGCGACGCAAAAAAGATTTTTCCGGAAGTTGCCTGGAACCGCCTTCATCTTCAGATCATCTTCTATGGCCGCGAATATTCGCCTGCGCGCGGCAACCGGGAAAAAGATTTCATTACGAAAATGCTGTTCCCGAATCAAAGTGTATAGCCAAACTATTTAAGTAAACTGGCCACTTTATCTACCAAATCATCAATTTCAAATGGTTTGGTCAGAAAATCATCCACGCCAATCTGCTCGCTTATAGCGACGGCATCGGGATGAGCCGACATCATCATTATCTTGATATCCTGGGTTTCCGGGGAGTTTCTTACCTGTTTTGTCAACGTTCGGCCATCAAAGCCCGACATCAGCATATCGGTAATAATTAGATCTGGTTTCTCTTGACTAATGATTTTGCTTACCTCCAGCGGATTGCGGCATGACTTCACCGGATAACCTTCTGATAGCAGAATGTTCTCAATAAGTTGGCAGATATCTTTGTTGTCATCAACTACCAGTATATACATATTCGCTGTTATTTATATTTTCTGCGATACAGGAAGCGAGAAAAAGAATTTGCTTCCGCTGTTTTTTTCACTCTCTACCCAAATTTTACCGCCATGTCTTTTCAGGATATCCTTCACGATGTATAAACCGATGCCAAAGCCGGGGAATGTTTTCTCATCATCGCCGGATACACGGTAAAACCGATGGAATATTTTGCCCAACTCTTCCTTATCCATCCCGATACCGAAATCTTCTACGGAAACAATGGCCTGCCCATCTTCTACGTAAAGGGCAACATGCACTTTATTGGCTTGTGGCGAATACTTTATCGCGTTGGTAAGCAGATTGTTAAGCACCTGCGTAAGACGGTCTTTATCGGCAGTCACTTCGATGTCACCGGCATGTCTCAGGCTGAAAATGATGTCGTGGCTCTGCTCGGACGCTTTAATATCTTCAATGGTTTCTGTAACCAGCTTTACGATGGAGATTTCCGAGGTATTCAGTGGCAGGTTTCCGGATTCCATCCGCGAAATATCCAACAGGTCGCCAATAAGCGCGTTTAATTTATTTACCTGATTTTCGATAGTGCCTAAAGAGTTTACCAGAAACTGATCTTCAGAATTGCCACGCATCTTTTTAAGCAACTGCACATAACCTTTTATGGTGGTTACTGGTGTTTTCAGTTCATGGTTAGCCATTTTGATGAAATCGTTTTTCTGTCTTTCCTGGCGCTTCATTTCATCAATATCGGTGCTGGTGCCTACCCATTTTGTCACGACGCCGTTTTCATCCACTTCTGGATAGGCGCGGCTCATGAACCAACGGTAGTCACCGGCGGCATTGCGGAAACGGTGTTCACAAAAAAACGGTTTCAGTTCGGTAATGCTTTTTTCCCAGAGGCGTTGACTTTCATCTTTATCCTCGGGGTGTATGATTTCAGCCCAGGCATCGGTTTTAGTAATGTTTTCATAAGGGCGCCCTGTAAAGATTAAGGTAGATTTGTTTACATAAGTCATTTGCCCATCTGCTTCACGAATCCACACTATTTGTGGCATTACATCAGCTAAAAAGCGGTATTTCCTTTCACTTTCGCTTATTTTTTCCTCATAATCCTTAAGGTCGGTAATATCGCGGATGGTGCCGGAAATATAAGCATGGCTGCCTTTTTGAGAAGAAAGTAACCGACCGTAAAGCTCGATCCATTTTATGCTGCCATTGCGAAGGATTACTTTGGTCTGATAGTGCAGATCGCCGGTTTCGCGGGCTTTCTGAAGTGCCTGCGTGCGGATATGAACAAAGTCTGGGTGAATATGCCGCTCTAGAACATGCGTATCCACAGTTTCTGTCTTGGGATCATAGCCTAAAATCTCTAGGAACCGTGGGGAAAAGTTTGATTTTTCGAAGGTTTCAGGATTCATCTCAAACAGCCCAAGTTTCGTAGCTTCAATAGCTGTATTTAGTTCGTGGTGACTTTGTAACTGCCGGATCTCACTTTGTTTACGTTCGGTAACATCCTGCATGATCCCGAGCATTCGGTCCGGCAGTCCTTCTTCGTCGTAAAAAATCTTTCCGTTGGTGAAAATCCATTTTTGGTTGCCGAAACGGTCGGTTATTTGTGCTTCGCAACGGTAGATACCGGTTTTTATGGCGGCTTCAAAGGCTTTGTCTACCACATTAATGCGGTCTTCTTCCATAAGATGTGAGCGCAGTTGTGTATGGGTAACCACTTCCTGCTCATTATACCCAAAAATCTTTGCCAGTGAGGGTGAATATACGAGTGCATGCGTCTTCAGGTTCAGGTCCCAAGTCCCGGTGCAGGAGCTTTCTGTGGCCAACCGCAAGCGCTCTGCTTCCTCTTTCACCTTGTTCTTAATTTTTACCAGGTGTGTGATATCAATTATAACGATGGAATAATACTGAAAATTCCCAACCTCATCATAAATTGACTGATATACGAGATTGAAATACACAGCGCCGGCATCGCCACTTCTTTTGATCTTCAGGCGGTGTTCCGCAGAAGATGTCTCGCGCGGGTTATCCTCGGAGAAAATCGTGCTAAGCTGCTCTACAGCTTCCGGGAATACATCGAAAATTGATTTACCCACTACTTCTTCCTGACGTTTGCCGACAATCTCCAGCCAGGTTTCATTGGTATGCTCAATCACATAAGCGGCATTCATTAAAGAGTAACCAAACGGTGCTTTGTGGAGAATGCTGCCGTAAAGATGCTGATTCAAGAGAAATGATGAGGAAGGAAAACTGGCTTCCATGGGTGACATAGTTTTTTACTGGATAAAGTTAACAAATACATTCTTACATCTATAAATTATTTACAAGAATTAATGGTAATTAATACCCATAACCCGCAATTTTTATAAAATACGTGTAAAATTTAAACTTAAAAGGGTTTAATCATTAAACATTATTGTCTTTTTGCCCAAAGTTCCATCTTACGGCTCAGGACATCAAGTGGCAAACATCCTTGGTTTAAAAGTTCATCATGGAATTTTGCCAAACTGAAACGGCTGCCAAGTTGTTGCTGATATTGATCCCTTAATTCGCGGATTTTCAGCGAACCGATCTTATAACTGAGTGCCTGGCCGGGCATGGCCATATACCGTTCCACCTCGGCAGTGGCGGCGGCTTCATCATAGGAAATATTATTTAGGAAATAGGCAATTGCCTCCTCACGCGTCATGGTACCGGTATGTAGGCCAGTATCGATCACCAGGCGTACCGCACGCAACATTTCGTCGCTTAATGAGCCCATTTTCTGGTACGGATCGGTATAAAGGCCAAATTCAGCACCTAATGATTCGCAATACAGCGCCCAACCTTCACCAAACGCCCCAAACCAACCGAATCTCATAAAACCTGGCAGATCGGTATTCTCTTGCTGAAGAGAAATCTGGTAATGATGCCCCGGAATAGCTTCATGTAGGAAAAGCGATTCCATACCTGAAGTCACATTAAATTTCATTGGGTCCGGGATGGGGATATAGAATATGCCTGGCCTTTTACCATCGGGCGTACCTACCACATATTCCGCGCTGGCACTGGCTTCGCGGAACTTTTCGGTCTGTCTTATTTCAAAAGGGGTTTTGGGTGTTACCGTAAACATGGTTTTCAGCTTCGGACTGATTTTTTGTAAAACTGAATTAAAAGCCTGTAGAATCTCTTCACTGCGCTTATAGGGGAATGCTTTTGGATCGTTTTTCATATGCGCGATGAATTCTTCCAGCGTTCCGGCAAAATTGACTTGCTGTCTTACTTTGTCCATTTCAGCACGTATCCTGGCGACCTCGTTCTGGCCGATTTTGTTAATTTCTTCGGGGGTTTTCCCTGTAGTCGTCCAGCTTTTGGTATAATAAGCGTAGATTTCCTTACCATTTGGCAATGCATTGATGCCATCGGTATCGCGGGCTTTAGGCAAATATTCGCGTTCGAGGAAATCACCCATCTTTTTATACGCAGGGATGATCCTCTGTAAAACCAGTTCTTTAAACAAAGCGGTATATTTCTCTTTCTGCGCGGGGGTGAATTTCGGCGGGAACTTTCTTACCGGGCCGTAAAAGATGTTCTTTTCGAAATCTTCAGAAATAAGTTCTTCCGCCTCCATTTGCGGAATCATTTTCACCACCAGTTTCTTAGGGAGCACATAGCGCTGTTTTATGCCCTGGCGGAAATTCTCCGCAGCCGTATCCATCCAGAGCGGAAACTTCTCTGCCCGGCTCAGCCAGTCGTTATAGTCTTTTTCGGTACGGAAAGGTTGGCTGCCCTGGCCGCTGCCGAGCAAAGGAAACTCCAGCGGCAAGCCAGAAAACTGGGTGAACGGGATGTATTCGGGATGATAGGCGTAGCGTTCAATTTTATCTGCCAGCGTATAATCCAGCACATCGTAGATGGTTTTTTTCTCGTCGCTGAGGCTTTCATAATCCACTTTCTTTAGATCATTCTGCACCGAGTTATAGAAAGAAATTTCACCGGAAATAAAATCTTTATCAATATTTATAGGCAACTGGTCATTGTAGCGCAAATCCCCTTGGGAAGTGGCCTCCATTGGGTAAAGCTTTAGATACTGTTCATAATAATTGGCAGCCACAGTATCTATATCCGACGGAGTTTCCTTGGTGAGCGGATAATCTGTCTTTTTACAGCCTATAAACACTACTGAAACTGCAATGATGAAGCAAGACGTGGAAAGAAACTTTTTCATGCGTAAATTTAAAGAGGCTAAATTATATCATTTTCTGTGAAGATGGCGGGATTTTCGGTGTGGAAATCTTTTAAAAGTAATAATTTTGCGCAATCAATCAATTTTTTATCTTTGTTGAAGAAGTTTTTATCAACAATATTTAACACACTATTTTTTAAAAAGAAATGAAAGGGATTTTAAAAATCTACCATCCTGAAGAAACCCTTAAATACCACCTCGGCAGCACTTACTGTAAAGCCGTTTATAGCAATAAGCAGCACTTTCTGGAAGTGGATGTCATCACTGATGATTCAGTGGATCATGTTGAAGATGACTCCCTGCAGTATAATTTCCCACAGTTGCGGCTTACCATATCTGATTTTCTGATCGATGGTGATGAAATTGCAGGAAAATCCTTCCAGATAAACGATTCTGATGACGAAATATACACCGAAGTAGATCTTTATGATGACGAAGAGGCCTATCTTTTCAATAATGAACTCAGCTACGATCTTACCGCGGAAGGCGACCTACAGCTTTGCTGGAAAGGCGAGATCAGCGATTTTTACACCGGCGCTGATGAGCCGATCCCTTTCAAACTGAAATGCCATTTCAAACCAGATATCATCCAGGTAGAGGATGAAGATTAGCCCACCTCCTTATATTCTTTAATGTTGGGGTGATGTTACAATATATCGGTACCTTCGCCGTTCCATTTAATATTTTAAAAACCAAACAATGTTTTTACAGATCACAACTTTGCCTGGCAACACGGCTGAAGAACACGTTTTCTCTCTTTGGGAAATACTCTTCAGCGGCGGTATTTTGGGAAATGCCATCATGGTTTCTATCTTTTTACTGGGGATTTTAGCCGTTTACATCTTTTTTGAACGGTATTTCTTCATCAAAAGAGCCTCAAAAGAAACCCCTAATTTTCTGGAAAACATTAAAGATTTCGTGCAAGACGGTAAAATACAGACCGCCATGGACTATTGCCGCACCATCGACTCACCAGAAGCACGTATGATAGAAAAAGGGCTCGCGAGGATAGGCCGCCCAATCTCTGACATTTCAAACGCCATGCAGAACCAGGGCCAGCTGGAGGTTTCCAAACTTGAGAAGAACCTCAACATCCTGGCTTCCGCTTCGGGTGCCGCACCCATGTTGGGATTCTTAGGGACGGTTGTAGGGATGATCATGGCTTTCTTTGAGATTTCCAATGTTACCGGCGCCGTAAGTCCGAAACTGCTCGCTTCGGGTATTTACACCGCCATGGCTACTACCGCGGTCGGGTTATTCGTAGGCATACCAGCGTATTTTTTCTATAATATCCTGGTAACTAACGTAGACCGTTTGGTGTTAAAAGTGCAAACCCATGTAAACGATTTTCTGGACGCCCTAAATAAACCGCTTTAATGGAACTGAAACGCAGAAACCGTGTAAACGCCGAATTCAGCATGGCCTCAATGACAGATATTATATTTCTGTTATTGATCTTTTTTATGATTACAAGTTCTGCCATCAGCCAAAGTGCGATTGATGTAAAACTGCCAAAGACTGATGCTACCAACCCCAGCGTTCAGGACCCTTCTACTGTTACCATTAAAGAAGACGGCAAGTATTACCTTAATGATGAGGAAATTGCTAAAGAAGAACTCGAAAATGTATTGGTAAACGCTTTGAAAGATGAAGAAAACCCTTCATTTACCATTCGTGCTGACGAAAATACCAAGCATAAAGATGTCGTATTTGTAATGGGTATCGCAGAAACCCATAAATTCAATCTGGCCATCGCAACCATCCAAAATGATTAATGAGTTTTGCTGCCGAACATAAAAAAAGCGAATACCGCGACCGCAGGAACAGTGCCGTCATCACAGCACTGCTCTCGGCCCTGGTCTTTCTAACCATATTTTTCTATCAGTTCACCACTGTTACTTATAAACCTGAAGAGATTACCACAATGCTGATCAACTTCGGGGACCAACAGGAAGGAGCTACGGAAGAAGAACCCGCCGACCAGGAAGGCAGCATTTCCGCCGCACCGGAAACCGCAGTGCCCGAGCCTGTACAGCAAACAGTCACCGAACCCGAACCAAAAGTACAGACACCACAACCTGTTGTAAAAGAAAAAATGATTACTGGCAAAAGTGCCAACACCACTACACCTACACCAGAAACCCAAAAAAACACCAAACCTAAGGCTACGACACCCAAAACCGCCGTTGCCAAACCTACCACTTCTACAGGTGACGGCCGTGGCAATGCAGCCATAGGCAATTTAATAAAAGGGCGCGGAACTAAAAACACTACACAAGGTACGACGGGCACCACCGGAAACCAGGGTGACCCTCTTGGCGGAGATGGCAATGGCGACAGTAAAATAGGGGTAGACCGAAACCTGATTGGTTTTATTCCCGGTACCATGGGGCGCGGTGGCGCACAACCTTCCCATAACTGTTCGGCAAGTGGTACCATACACATTTCTTACACGGTAGATAAAGCAGGCAATGTAATTTCTGCCAGACGGTCGGGCGGGATTTCAGATCACTGCGTGACTTCCACTTCCGTAAGTTGGGTAAAACAATATGTGAAAGCGGAACGTGCGGCTACTTCTTCCACCGGAACTTATCGGATTACTTTTTAAAAAAACCATCTTTTCTTACCCGAAAATTACGCTATTGGCGAAGTTTTTTTGATTTTTGCAACATGACAGATCAGGATTATCAGAATGCTGTGGAGTGGCTGTACGTACAGGCTCCCAACTACCAAACCGATGGCCAAAAAGCCTATAAACCCGGCCTGGATAATATCAGAAGGCTATGCGAATTCTTTGGGAATCCGCAGGATCAGATTAAGACCATCCATATTGGCGGTACGAACGGAAAAGGCTCTACCAGCAACATGCTGGCCTCAATCCTTCAGGAGGCAGGCTATAAAGTTGGGCTGTATAATTCGCCACACCTAGTAGATTTTACTGAAAGGATAAAAATAAACGGGCTGAATGCGGACAGAAACTTCGTATACGACTTCATCAACCGACTGAAGGTGTTGCCAGCGGACATCCGCCCTTCTTTCTTTGAATTTACTACAGTCATGGCTTTTGAATACTTCAGCCAGCAAAAAGTAGATTATGCCATCATTGAAGTAGGCCTGGGCGGCCGGCTGGATGCTACCAATATCATTTCCCCCATGCTTACCGCTATTACCAATGTGGCACTGGACCACCAGAACATCCTCGGCGACACCATTGAAGAAATAGCGACAGAAAAAGCAGGGATTATCAAGGCCCAAATCCCCATCATCTCTGGAGATGATAAGGAGACTGTAAAAAGAATAATAAAAGATCAGGCTGAACAGACAGGCGCCGAATTTGTAGATGCGACGACTGTGGATGCGGCCTATACATCAGATTTAAAGGGGAATTATCAGCAGAAGAATATAAAGGTTGTTATAGCACTTGTCGAAAAACTGCGAAACAAAGGTTTAGTTATATCCGAGAAACATATAGAAAACGGCTTGCTGAACGTACAACGGAACACCCATTTCTTCGGCCGCTGGTTTGAGTTTTCGCAACAGCCGCTCACGATCTGTGATACCGCCCATAACCAGGCCGGCTTGGAAGAAGTTTTCAACCAGTTGAATGAGATCCCGAAACACAAACATATGATACTAGGTTTTGTTCAGGATAAAAAGATAGACGAAGTCCTACAGATTTTACCGGGCAATGCCACCTACTATTTCACTAAACCGTACCTCAACCGTGGGCTGCACCCAAAATTTTATGAGGAGCAATTAAAAAAATCAAAAATTAATTATAAAATCTTTGATGAACTTCAGGCAGCATACCTCTCTGCAAAACAACATGTTAAAACAGACGAGATGATTTTCATAGGCGGAAGCAACTTTATTGTAGGCGAATTTCTTGAAAAAAATTTGCAGAAATAAAAAAACGTTGTATATTTGCAACACCAAAATGAGAAACGAAATTTGGTAAAAGGGTTCTTAGCTCAGTTGGTTCAGAGCATCTGGTTTACACCCAGAGGGTCGGGGGTTCGAATCCCTCAGGACCCACACAAACTCCTCAGTACGCTGAGGAGTTTTTTTGTGCTTTGTGCTTAGCTTTTCATCTCTATTGGTAAACCGCCATTTATCATCAAGAAATAATACTTTAGCAGAATGAAAAAATATACACCTCATCTATTTTTCATCAGCCTCGTCTTGACAGCAGCCAGTTATCTTTTAATCTCAAAGGGCAAGCCCGAAATCTATCCTTTTTACAGCTGGAAATTATTTTCAAAACCATTCGGCGCCACTAAACAGGATGTTGTTTTCAAGATATATGGTGTACAGAATAAAGACACACTCGCCATCACAATGAAGTCGGCATCTGAAGTGTATGATGCGGACATCAAATTCGCAATCATCAACCGCTACGGAAACAATATTGCCAATAACACTGAAAAGCAGGAAAACCTTAAGAAATTAAGGCTGTTTGCTGACATCACCGCGCCGGGATTCGATTATTATATTTTGGTTAAAGAAACATTCAATGCGCAGGAAATTGGCAAAAGAAACTTCAGCACCACAAAAACAATTATTACCGCTTTCTAATGGATTACAAAAAACTAACGGTATATAATTATCAGATTTCTTATTATGCGGTAAGAGTATTTACCCTATACTGGCTGTTCGAACAGTGGCTATACTTCCTAGATTATCATCAAAGGGCACCTGTATTTTATAACCCGCAAGTATGGATCCAACAAATAGTTTTTCCGGGCTTTCCTTCTGTATATTATTATGGCGCTTATTGTGTTCTTTTGGCGGCGGTTTTACTTTGGGGGTTATTTCAGCAAAAATATTTGATCTCGCTTTTTACCTTTGCATTAGTTTTCTTGGTGAACCTGCCCATTGCGGGATATAGCGGCATGGGACATCACAGTCATGTGCTGATCCTGTTTTATTTCTTTTCAATGTTTTTACTGCCAAGGAAACTCCTCGCAAAAGACTATAAATACGTTCAGTATGTGTATTCGGGCATTTTAATCACTTATAGTTTAGCAGGCGTGTGGAAACTGCTGTCGATAGCCAAAGACATCCTGCTTCAATCACCAGACCTATCTTGGTACGAAAGAAATGCCGCACTTGTAAACTCTGCTTATAATTACTATATTATTGGGCAGCCTATCCCAAACTGGATGGCCGACTTGTATGAATTTGAAAACCTTTGGATGGTCCTTACAGTTTTTGGGATAATACTTCAGGCATTATGCGTCCTAGGCGCGTTCAGCAGAAGATATCTTACCTTCACCATAATCTTTTTAGTTTCCTTCCATCTATACACCAAATTCTTCGTTCTAGCCGACTGGAAGAGTGTAATCTACGGATTAATCTTTATCTTTTTCCCTTATCACATATTGTATCCACAGTTCAAAAAATACTTTAACATCAGCTTTTAAGCCTTACAGTTCTTCTTCAAACCTTAGGTAATGCCAGGAACCGATTTTTTGATTGCTGATGCTTTTTCACTGGTTTTGTTTTAGTATTTTTGTAAAACTTTTCTCCATGTACAAAAGCCTTATCCGCCCAATCCTGTTCAAATTCGATCCTGAAAAAGTACATCATTTTACTTTTACTTTATTAAAGAATTTCCCTTTTTTCACGAAATTTCTACTTCCAAAACCTATTTCGGATCCGGGATTGGAACGTGAAGTCTTCGGCCTGAGATTTAAGAATCCGGTGGGTTTGGCGGCAGGTTTCGATAAAGACGCCAAGATGTTCAGCGAACTTTCAGATTTGGGTTTTGGTTTTATTGAAATCGGTACCATCACGCCAAAACCACAACCCGGAAATCCAAAAAAACGACTTTTCCGGCTAAAAAAAGATCACGCCATCATCAACCGGATGGGCTTTAATAATGAGGGGGTTGACATCGCCGTAGAACGATTGAAGAAGAATAAAAACGTGCTGATCGGTGGCAATATTGGTAAAAACAAGATTACGGAGAACGAGCGTGCGGTTGACGATTACAAGGTATGTTTCGAGAAACTGTATGATTATGTAGATTATTTTGTAGTTAATGTAAGTTCGCCAAATACGCCAAACCTGCGGGCCTTGCAGGAAAAAGAACCTTTAACTAAACTCTTGGGCACGCTACAGCAAATTAACCGACAAAAAGACCAACCGAAACCTATCCTGCTTAAAATCGCCCCAGATTTAACCGAGGAGCAGCTTCTGGATATTATTGATATCGTAAAGAATACAGGCATCGCTGGCGTGATTGCCACCAATACTACCCTCTCGCGCGAAAACCTGTTGTCCGAAGACAAGAATGAAAGTGGCGGCCTTTCTGGTAAACCGTTAGGCAATCGTTCCACGGAAGTCATCCGCTTTCTTTCCGAAAAAAGCCACAAGGCTTTCCCCATTATTGGCGTGGGCGGCATTCATTCAGCGGATGACGCGTTGGAAAAGCTTGCGGCTGGTGCAAGCCTCGTACAACTATATACCGGTTTTATTTATGAAGGGCCCAAACTAATCCGGGATATTAACGAACGGATTTTGAATGAAACTAAAAAATTAGTTAACTGAATAAATGAACCGCCGAATAAATCAGCAAACCTACCAAGCCACCGACTAATGTGCCATTTACACGGATAAACTGTAGATCTTTACCGACTTCCAATTCTAGTTTTTCACTAAGTTCACGCCCTTCCCACGTAGCTACCGTGGTACTGATGAGGTTGCCAGCCTGATGGGTATTGCGTAAGATATATTTGTAAGCCGTATGACGCACCCAGCCATCAATTTTCTGTTTCAGCGTAAGATCCGTGCGCAGATTTTGGGATAAATCAACCAAATTTTTAGTCAGATATTTCTTTAAAGCCGAATCCTCTGCATCAAGTTCGTGTAGAACCGCATTCTTAACGGATTGCCAGATGTCATTTGCGTAACTGTTCAGCTTTTCGCCTGTCAGAAAATCATTCTTGATGGTTTGCAACTGTTCTTCCCATTTCTTATCTTCCCTGATTTCGGTGGAAAAAGCATAGAGTTTCTGTGTGATTTCGTGTCGTAAGCTATGTTCCGCATCAGCTTCCACTTCTTCAAAAAAACCCGCCAGGCCTTCTGTAATTTTTTCGGCAATGGTATTATCAACAAATTTCGGAACTAAGAAATAGCTTTCCCTTTTTACCCGCTCTTTTATCATTTCACTGTTTTGGGCTACGTATTCCTTAATCTGTTTTGCCAGTCCGGTGATCATTTTCTGGTGATCGTTCTTGTGTAGAATATACTCCATACCGCTTCCCATCATGACATTAATCTTAAGGTTAGCCGTCATTTCCCGGGCTTTAGCGGCAATGAAATTTACTACTTCTTCATCGTTAAGCTTATTTAGGATGTCTTTTACCACGGCCGAAAGTTCTTGTACTGCCATTTGCTGATGCTGTTTCTTAGATAGCCATTCACCAGCAAAGTCTGATACTTTAAGTTTTTCCATATAAGGCCTGATGTTTATTGGTGACAGGAAATTTGAAACTACAAATTCGCCTAGATTATCACCAATCCTTTCCTTACTTTTCTCAATAAGGTTGGTATGCGGGATTTTCAGGCCCAAAGGATGATGAAACAGCGCTGTTACGGCAAACCAGTCTGCCAGCGCGCCTACCATGGCCGCTTCCGAAAAAGCACGTACATACCCAATCCAAACGGCTGAATTTTGTTTCTGTAGCATTGTCATCGCCACGAAAATCACCGCCATCAATACAAACAGGCCGGTGGCAAAAAATTTATATTTACGGAGTTGTAATTCTTTTTCTGCGGTATTCATTATTGATTAATTTAGTACATTTGGATATCAAAATTCATTTATGTTATACGATTTCCTGTGAAAATGAGTTTTATAACCATGAAATTTATAGCAATGCTGCTGGCACTATCTTCTTTGCAAATGTGTTCGCAGGTAAAACAACCCACAAATTCACAAAAAATGGAAAATTCTACGGCAAAAAACAATCCATATTACTCGCGTACCGACCGCACCAAGCTGAATGTACCTAATACCGAATGGAAAAAAATACTTTCACCGGAAGTGTATGCCATTGCCCGCGAGGCCGATACCGAACGTCCTTTTACAGGTAAATATAACGAGTTTGATGAACTTGGGGAATATTACTGCACAGTATGTGGTAACCATCTGTTCCGCTCCGACTCGAAATTTTCTTCTACATGTGGCTGGCCCAGTTTTTTCGAAGCTGATAAAGAAGGTGTCGCCTACCACCGCGATTCTTCGCATGGGATGGAAAGAATTGAGGTAGTGTGTAAAAGATGCGATTCGCACCTTGGCCATGTTTTTAATGACGGACCGCCACCTACAGGCATGCGGTATTGCATGAACTCCGTCAGCCTTGATTTCGTAGGCGACTCTGAAAAATAAATAAAAATTGCGGAACCTTTGAGTTCCGCAATTTTTTTAGGTTAAAGGTGCGCCGACCTGCAAATCGCAACGGTGGTGAGGCTCGCCATGTGGCGGATTAAGCGCCGGCTTTGATCCGCTTGCCGGTGATGATGACACGGCCGGTGCCTGTAAAGATGGCGAAATTGGGTTCGTATTAAAACCACCCTGTGGCGCTGGCTGCACCGCTTGTGGCGCAACATTCTGTACCGGTGCCGGACTGTCTAATGGGGCGCCAACCTCAATATCACAACGGTGATATGGTTCGCCATGCGGCGGGTTAAGCGCTGGCCTGGCCCCCGCATTATTTGCCACAGGTGCCGATTCCTGCTTGGTGCCAACTGCTGAACTATCTGCCTGTGCAGGAGGATTGTCAGCGTTTTCCGTAGTGGTAGCTGTTTGACCATCCTGGCTTGTCTTTGTTTCGCAGGACAGAAGCAGCGCCGCGGAAGCAAACATCATTAATGTTAATTTTTTCATATTTCTTTTTTAAAAGGAGACATCCAACCCGAAATATAGATTGGCCGGCATGATAGGTGCGTACACCATACCGCCATCAAAATAATTTCCGAACGGATTTTTTGCATCAATTATCGGTTGGTCTTGCGTATAACCCGTCAGGTTTTCACCTCCCAAATATACACGAATATTTTTATTGAAATTTCGGGAGATCTGTGCATTTAAAGTAGCAAACGACGGAGAATACTCTGGCAAGCGGTAGGCAACGGGGTTTGCAGACAGGTCAGGTAAGTTTTGCCTGCCCACCCATTGTAATGTCGCATCAAAACTCCAGAATCCGCCCCGGTCATTTTTACCTGTGGCATAAGCCGCATTGAAAAACCCACGGTGCTTCGCCATAAAAGGTACCGCTCTCCTACCGTTTGCGTAATCTGCCTGTACGTCATAGAGCTTATAGGCGACGCGCAGATCCAGGTTTTTAGCAGGTGAAAAATCCAGTTGCGTTTGGAAGCTGTTGGCATAAGAATCACCCTTCAGGTTGTAGAATACAATTCTGCTCGTCGATACATCCAAATCTGTAAGTACCTGATCCTGGAAATCGGTTCTGAAAAAATCTGCTATCAATGTCGCTTTTCTGTTGAAAAGTTTAAATTCTTGTTGAAGGCTGGCGCCGTAGTTCCAGGCGATTTCTGGCTTCAAACCATAAATGTCGCCACCGTTGCCGACGATTTCAATTACTCTGTTTGAGGCAAAATACTGCTGGCTTTCAGCAAAGATATTTGCTGTCCTGAAACCACGGCCGGCGGAAAGCCTTACTATCGTTTTGGGTGTAAGATCGTATTTAAAATTGATTCTTGGGGTAAACTGCGTACCTGCTAAATTATGGAAGTCTGTACGGGCTCCTGCAACTAAAGTATATTTAGTGCCGGTAAGGGTATACTCGAAAAACACTCCGGGAACTGTTTCGGTTCTGGTAAAACGGTCTTGGAGGTAATTCTCATCAAAATCATCATACAAAAAGCTAGCGCCTGTTTTATATTTATGATTGGTATTACCGAAAATGCTTTCAAATACAAGATTTGAATAAAATGTACGTTGCTCACCACGGTAGTTCCTGCGACCAAAAAAACCATCCTGCTGATAATACGTAAACTGGTTCATCAGTCCGAGGCTTTGGTAAGGTTTGCCTTCAAAAATATGGCCGGTCTTGTTCCAGATGTCGAATTTTGAGATGTCGATACCAATTCCGTACGCATCCTGTTGTGACGGGTTTATGTTTTTATCAAATGTTTTCTGACCGCCAAAGCGCTCATCTTTCACAAAACTGATACCAAAATGCGTACCCCAACCCTTATGTTCTAAATCATTATAATTCAGTAAATAAGCTACATTCACCTGATTTCCTGTCGGCTGATCCAGAAAGCCATCATCATTGGCATCCATCTTACCTAACGTTGCGTTACCGTGCAATAAAAGGCTTTGGTTCCAATGTTCAGAAAGCAAACTTGTGGACGTAATATTGGTTTCCAAACGGCCATTGATGTCGGCAAAAACATTCATTGCAGTCTCTGGCTGTTCATTAAATTTCAGTAGTTCAGTATTGATTTGCCCCGTGATGCTTTCGTAGCCGTTGGTAACCGTGCTACCACCTTTGGTAAGCTGAATGCCGCCAATCCAACGTCCGGGAATCAAATTCATCCCATACGGAGAAGCAAGTCCGCGGATTGAAGGCAGCAGTTCTTTGGTTAATGAGGTGTATTTCTGGTCCAAACCAAGCATTTTCAACTGTTTGGTACCACTGACAGCATTTGTAAAAGAGACATCCACCGTAGCATTGGTCTCGAAGCTTTCCGATAAATTACAACACGCAGCCTTCAACAATTCTTTCGAGCTGATATTAAAGGTAAGGCCTGTTTCTTTTTTATTCAGGGCTGTAGCTTCAGCCATTCTTATCAGTTTTACTTCCTCAATGGATTTATCTACGTGATCTGCATGCGCTACAAAATCTTTCTTTGCAACCGGGGTTTCTTCCAGATGCACAAGATCGCTCTTGATGCCAAGCGGAAGATCCCTGTCGTACAGACAGCAAGCGGGTAACACCGCATAAACCTGGTTGGTCGCGGTGTATTTTTCATTATCGTGGCCTGCATCTGCGATTTTTTTTAAAATGGCATCCGCTGAGGTTTTGGCGGTATCGAATCCCAGGGTTATGATTTGGGTTTCTGCATCCCAATGGGCAGACCCGGCACCGGCCGCCTGCGCCGCTTTTTCGATCCTGTTTTTACAGGAAACACAATTCCCACGTACATAGAACTGATTTTCAGCTTTCGCGGCAACTGAAGGTGTTACATTTCCACTAATCTCTGTCGGTAAAAAGGACGGTTGACGCGGATAAAGGCAGCAACCCGGAAGATTTTTATATACCTCATCCGGGGCGGCAAATTTTTCATTATCATGACCTACATCGGCTATTTGCTTCAGTATTTTTTCCGCTGAGGTTTTAGCGGGATCAAACTCAACGGCAAGCTGCTGTGTAACGGCATTCCAATTGGCTACCGAGGCGCCACTGTTTCTGGCAGTCGTTTCTATACGTTCTTTGCACATGCCACATTCGCCTTTCACCTTAAAGGTAGATTTTGTAAATGTTTGTGCGGCTATGGAATAGGAGAATAACAAAGTGAAAGCTACAAAGCTTTTCAATAAAATTTTCATTTATAAGTAAGTTTAATTTATAATCAAATAAGCCAAAAAACAAATTAATGGCTGTCTATCAATAAATTAAACCAATTTTGGCGGTTGCCAAATGTTTTGAAAGCGTGAGGTGAAAAAAGGAGGCTGATAGGTCGAAACCTCTGTTTTGGAAACATGAAATAACAGCCACGTGATTACAGGTTGATGCGGCAGGTACGTCATGACTACATTTACCGAACACGTATGGCAGTTTGCGCAACTGTTCCCACAATCTTTTTTACCGGATTTGCTGTCAGTTTTTTCTGAATGGCAGGATGATTTCTCTTCTTCCTGGCAGCAATCTTTTTGCTGGCCGCTTTTATCACAGCATTTTTCAGTGGGCGCTTTTGCATACAGCATTTGCTTGGGAATAATGAAAATCCCCAAACCTAAAACAATCAAGAAAATCTTTAATGATTTTAGCATGCCGGTGCAAAATTACACAAAATTAAAATATCTGGAAAACCCTGATGTCATGACAAATAGCATGTGCGCTGGGTATTTACAGTTCAATAGGATTGTTGTTTTTCTTCGCTTCCTCTTTCATTCTTTGTTCCATTTGCTTACGGCGGTCAGCGTCATTCACGCGGAACTGAGGTGCAGAAATACCGCCACGGCCGGCAGACATTGCCGCCTGCATGAATGAAGCAGGATCTTTACGGAATGCTTTTTCCTGCTTTTCATAATCTTTGCGTTTTACCTTTATTATATTACCGCGTTGCGGAAGTTCAGGCAGAGCAGCGATTTTTTTAGTTTCCTTAAGATCGAAGGAATAGTCGCCTTTGGCATCTTCTGCTTTGATGATGAGTCCCGGCAGTCCTGCAAATTTGTAAGGCCCATCCTGAAAAGGAAGATCGGTGGTAAACCAGGCAGCCCACTTTCTTCCACCGAAGGAGGTTTCGGCTTTCTGTGCCTTATATTCGCCAATCGTAGCAGTTTCGGGCAGGATTTTCCAATCCAGTGGGCGGTCTTCTTCATACGAATACTGGTCGCGGCCTACCCTTGAGGTGAATGTGGTAGTTCCTTTTATGGAATTCTTATCAATCGTATAATCCATATAAGACCTCAGGTTTTCCATCATATTCCGGTCAAAATTCATAGTACCGGTTTGCCGCATCCGCGAAAATATCGAATCGCGTTGCACCCTTTTTTCGCTATAGAAAACAGAAGAGCCTTGGGTTACATCCAGATAGGCAGTTTCAGTCTTGATGTTGCCTCGGTCAGTAGAATCAGTCTTCATAGTGACCTGATAAACAAATCGGTTAGCTTGTGAAAACACAAATTGGGTGAGCAATACGAATAGTAACAGCGATATTTTTTTCATTTTAAAACAATATGTGATGATAGATGGAAAATAAAGCGTAAAGTTAAATTTTTTTGTCTATCGAAGGCATAGACAAATGTACCGGCACAAGTTTGAGATTCATTATATTATTAGTAATTTTGCAGTCTAAAATCAGTCTAAATAAAAACAATGATAAAAGTAAGTAATGAAGCCAAGGAAAAGGCCATCCAACTGATGACAGAAGACGGCTTCAGACCTTTCGAAGATTATATCAGAGTCGGTGTGAAAAGCGGCGGCTGCTCGGGTTTGGAGTATGTTTTAAAGTTTGATAACGTGATGAATGAAACAGACCAGGTGTTTGAAGACAACGGCATCAAAATTATCATCGAAAAAAAATCCATCCTTTATCTTGCAGGTACCACACTGGAATATTCCGGTGGGCTGAACGGAAAAGGGTTTGTATTTAATAACCCCAATGCCAGCAGAACATGCGGCTGCGGAGAATCTTTTAGTTTATAAATTATGTCAAAATATACTGAAGACGACCTACGGGTTGATCTTGAAAATCAAAAATACGAATTCGGCTGGGAAACCGACATCGAGTATGAAGAGTTCCCTACCGGTCTTAATGAAGACATCGTAAGAATGATTTCGGCCAAAAAAAATGAGCCGGAATGGATGACCGAATGGCGGTTAGAGTCCTTCCGGATCTGGCAAAAAATGGAAGAACCCGACTGGGCCAACGTGAAATACGAAAAACCAGACTTTCAGGCGATTAAATATTATGCCGCACCAAAGAAAAAACCAGAACTCGCCAGTCTGGACGAAGTAGATCCTGAACTTCTCAAAACTTTTGAAAAACTAGGCATCAACATCGAGGAGCAGAAGAGACTCTCTGGCGTTGCGGTAGATATTGTAATGGACTCTGTATCCGTAAAAACCACTTTTCAGGATACGCTGATGGAGAAAGGCATCATCTTCTGCGCCATCTCCGAAGCCATACAAAAATACCCAGATCTGGTACGCAAATATATCGGTAAAGTAGTGCCCCGCGGCGATAACTTCTATGCGGCCCTTAATTCAGCCGTCTTTTCCGATGGCAGTTTCTGCTACATACCGAAAGGCGTAAAATGCCCGATGGAACTTTCCACTTATTTCCGTATCAACCAATCCGGCACCGGCCAGTTCGAAAGAACGCTCGTAATTGCAGATGAGGGCAGTTATGTAAGCTATCTGGAAGGCTGTACCGCACCAGCCAGGGACGAAAATCAATTACACGCCGCAGTTGTGGAACTTATCGCGATGGACCATGCGGAAATTAAATATTCTACCGTACAAAACTGGTTCCCCGGAGATGCTGAAGGAAACGGCGGTGTCTTCAATTTCGTAACCAAGCGCGGGCTTTGCGAAAAGAGTGCAAAAATCTCTTGGACACAGGTAGAAACCGGCTCTGCTGTTACCTGGAAATACCCAAGCTGCATCCTGAAAGGCGATAATTCTATCGGAGAATTCTATTCAATCGCGGTAACCAACAACCATCAGTATGCAGATACCGGCACCAAAATGATCCACATTGGCAAGAACACCCGTTCTACCATTATTTCAAAAGGTATTTCGGCCGGGAAATCGAACAATTCTTACCGAGGCTTGGTGAAAGTGATGCCTTCCGCAAAAGGTGCGCGTAACTTTTCGCAGTGCGACTCCCTGTTGATGGGCAATGATTGTGGCGCACACACTTTCCCTTATATTGAAATCAAGGATCCAAGCGCTCAGCTGGAACATGAGGCGACTACCTCTAAGATCGGTGAAGACCAAATTTTCTACTGTAACCAACGCGGCATTAATACCGAGAAAGCTATCGCGCTTATTGTAAACGGTTTCGGAAAAGAAGTCCTGAACAAACTGCCGATGGAATTTGCCATTGAAGCCCAAAAACTCCTGGAGATATCACTCGAAGGCTCTGTAGGATAACCATTGCGTGTCCTGTAATACAAAACTATATTTGAAAGCATATTATGTTAACAATCAATAACTTACACGCCCAGATTGAAGAAGGCGTAGAAATACTTAAAGGAATCAATTTACAGATAAACCCAGGCGAAGTACATGCCATCATGGGCCCGAATGGCGCTGGGAAATCTACCCTATCCTCTGTTATTGCAGGAAAAGAAGATTATGAAGTGACTGAGGGGCAAATCCTTTTCCAAGGTGAGGATATTGCCGAAGACGCACCGGAAGAACGCGCTCACAAAGGCATCTTCCTATCTTTTCAATATCCAGTTGAAATCCCCGGAGTTTCTGTAACCAACTTCATCAAGGCAGCGCTGAACGAAAACAGAAAAGCCCGCGGCCTGGAAGATATGCCTGCCAAAGAAATGCTGGCCCTCATCAGAGAAAACTCTGAGAAACTGGGTATTAAGCGTGACTTCCTTTCGCGCTCCCTTAACGAAGGTTTTTCAGGTGGTGAGAAGAAGCGTAATGAAATTTTCCAGATGATGATGCTGAATCCTAAACTCGCCATCCTTGATGAAACCGATTCCGGTCTTGATATTGATGCGCTGAGAATTGTGGCCGATGGGGTAAACTCCTTCCGTAACGAAGGTAACGCAGTATTGGTTATTACGCACTACCAAAGACTTTTAGACTATATTCAGCCAGATTTTGTACACGTTCTGGCAGACGGAAAAATCATTCGCACCGGAGATAAAACCCTTGCTCTGGAACTGGAAGAAAAAGGATATGATTGGTTGCTGAACTAAGCCTCAAAAACCAATTCCGACGTTCCCTTTAACGGTACGCGACAAACATCCTTCATTTCTTAAAACAAAACAAAATGGCATTATTAGAAAATATACAAGATAACCACGTAGCTTTTCTGCAGAACCTCCGCCACCGTTTTCTCGACGGGCAAAGATCTGACGCACTGAACAGATTTCTGCAAATCGGACTTCCTACGAAAAAAGACGAGGAATATAAATATACCAGCCTGAAGGAAATTACTGAGAAAAACTTCAGCCTTTTCCCGAAAGACGCCCACACCATATCAAAAGAAAAAATAGATGAACTGCATTTGGGAGAAGAAAACTTCGACTGGATCGTGTTTATCAACGGGCAACTTCACAAAGAATTATCAAAAATATCCATTGAAAACGTAGAGTTTCTGTCATTCAATTATGCACTGAACGATGCGAACTACATAGAAGTTTTCGAGAAGTATTTCGATACGATCACCGATAAGGATCTGGCCTTTACCAACCTCAACACCGCTTACTGCAAGCATGGCTTCTTCCTGAAAGTCCCAAAAAACGTGGTGATTGAAAAGCCCATCCATGTCTTCTACCTGTCCCAAAACCAGGAAGAAAATACATTCTACAACACCCGGAACCTTCTTATCGCAGAGGCCGGCTCGAAAGTGGAAATCATCGAAAGTCATCATAATTTTGATGAAACTTACGTACTTACCAATTCGGTTACCGAAATCTTCACTTACGAAAACGCAAAAGCCGACTGGCACAAGGTACAAAACGACAGTTCAAGCGCTTACCTTATCGATCATACCTTCGCAAAACAAGAGCGCGACAGCCTTACCACAGTAAATACTTTCTCCTTCGGGGGTAAATTGGTACGCAATAATCTGGATTTCATCCATAATGGGGAGAATATTAACTCCTTCATGAACGGGATCACCATTATTGGCGAAAACCAGTTGGTTGACCATCACACCGCCGTACACCACCGTACGCCGAATTGCCAGTCTTACCAAAATTACAAAGGTATTTATAAGGATAATGCACACGGGGTATTTAACGGAAAGGTGTTCGTAGATAAAATTGCCCAGAAAACCAACGCTTACCAGCAGAACAATAACATATTACTTAACGAAGGTGCCCGGGTAGATACCAAACCACAACTTGAAATCTTCGCAGATGATGTAAAGTGTTCCCACGGCTGTACCGTAGGCCAGTTGAATGAGGACGCGCTGTTCTACCTACGTGCACGCGGAATATCCAAGCGCGAAGCCCAGGCATTGCTGCTGTATGCCTTTGCGAATGATGCAATGCAGAACATCGATATTATTCCGCTGAAAGAAAAGATATCGCGCCTGTTGGCGGAGAAACTTGAAGTAGATATTACTTTTTAAATACAAAACGTGCCCAGCAGCACGTTTTTTTTATGGGGCGGACAATTCGGGCTCTACGCTACTACTCCTCGGCCGGCGGCTGCGCCGCCGACCTGCGGGGTAACCGCTGCGATCCCGGCCGCGGTTCGGTGATATATTTCAAATGCAGTTTAACCATTCAGATAACCCTCCAGGATCTCACACGCTGATTTTGGGAGATTGGTGCCAGGCCCGAAGATAAAATCAGCGCCGTTCTCATACAGATACTCATAATCTTGCTGGGGAATCACGCCACCCACAACTATTTTAATATCATCAGCGCCAAGACATCTCAGCTCCTCAACTACTTGAGGAACAAGCGTTTTGTGCCCGGCCGCTAAAGAAGAGACACCTAAAATATGAATATCATTTTCTACCGCTTGCTTTGCGACTTCCTGCGGGGTTTGGAAAAGTGGAGCTACATCCACATCAAATCCCATGTCGGCAAATGCAGTAGCTACTACTTTTGCACCACGATCATGGCCATCTTGTCCCATTTTCACCACCATGATGCGTGGGCGTCGACCTTCTTGGTCTTCAAATTTTTGTGTAAGGCCCAGTGCTTTTTCAAAATATTGGTTCTTGCCTGCATTCATCGCATAAACACCCTGTATGGTTCTGATATTTGCTTTATAACGCCCGAAAGCCTCTTCCATCGCGTCACTCATTTCACCCAAAGTTACACGGCAGCGCGCTGCCTCAATACAAAGAGCCAGTAAATTACCGTTTCCGGATTTGGCTGCTTCCCGGATTTTATTCAGGCTGTTGGTGACATCGGCTGCGTTACGTTCGCTTTTAATCTTATTGAGTCTTTCAATCTGTTTGCGGCGTACCTGTGTATTATCGATATCCAAAATATCAAGTTTCATCTGTGGTAGTGATGACCTAAAGGCATTCACCCCAATAATGAACTCTTCGCCACTGTCAATTTTAGCTTGTTTGCCGGCTGCGGCTTCCTCAATCCTCATTTTTGGTATCCCAGCTTCGATAGCTTTAGTCATACCACCTTCCTTCTCCACCTCGTCAATGAATCTCATCGCTTCATCAATCATCTGTTGGGTAAGACTTTCAACGACATGGCTTCCACCCATAGGATCTACCACTTCGCAGATGCCGGTTTCCTGTTGTAGGATGATCTGTGTATTTCTGGCGATTTTCGCGGAATAATCGGTTGGTAGCGCAATCGCCTCATCCAACGCATTGGTATGCAGGGATTGCGTACCACCTAATGCTGAAGAAAGCGCTTCTATGGCGGTACGGGTAATGTTGTTAAAAGGTTCCTGCTCGGTGAGGGACCAGCCAGAAGTTTGAGAGTGTGTTCTCAGAGCCAGGGATTTTGCGTTTTTAGGACCAAAAGGGGTAAGCAGTTTTGCCCAAATATAGCGTGCGGCGCGCATTTTAGCGATTTCCATAAAGTGATTCATCCCGATGGCCCAGAAAAAGGAGAGCGCGGCGCGAAATCATCGATATTCATCCCTGCCTTTATCCCGGTGCGTACATATTCTAGCCCATCTGCTAAGGTATAAGCCATCTCGAGGACCGGCGTCGCACCCGCTTCCTGCATGTGATAGCCTGAGATGGAGATGGAATTGAATTTAGGAATATGCCGTGATGTGTATTCGAAAATATCAGAAATTATCTTCATCGAAGGTGCCGGTGGATAAATATAGGTATTGCGCACCATGAACTCCTTTAAAATATCATTCTGAATGGTGCCAGAAAGTTTCTCCTGAGCGACACCCTGCTCCTCTGCGGCTACAATATAAAAAGCGAGAATGGGTAAAACGGCCCCGTTCATCGTCATTGAAACAGAGATTTCATCAAGCGGAATCTGATCGAAAAGGATTTTCATGTCCTCTACAGAATCAATGGCGACTCCTGCTTTTCCAACATCCCCTACCACGCGCTTATGATCCGAATCATAGCCACGATGCGTTGCCAAATCAAACGCCACTGAAAGTCCTTTTTGACCTGCCGCCAGATTTCTGCGATAAAACGCATTGGATTCTTCTGCGGTGGAAAAGCCTGCATACTGGCGGATTGTCCAGGGTTTCTGAACGTACATGGTGGCGTATGGCCCACGGAGAAAAGGTGCTGTACCTGCTGAAAATTTTTGTGAGGTCAGTTCAGCATCATCTTCAGCTGTGTAGCGGGATTTCAGTTGCAGGCCATCTTTCTCGAAGAAATAAGGCTCGGTGGATATAGATTTGAATGAAAAATCGGGTTTTTTAGTATGAATTTTTTTGCGCATTCACTTCGGGTGTTAAAAAAGTAAAGTTACAAAATTTCATGGGCTTGTATATAAATATCAAGCGCTAAAAAAAGTCCTTCATGTAGAAAGACTTATGTTTTAAGAGGTTTATTTGGTGATATCACCATCGCCATCGGTGGCATCCTTAGCGGCATCTTTTACTTTATCTGCGCCTCTTTCAATAGCATCGCCAGTATCATTCAGTGCTTCACCTACGGCAGTAGAGTCTGAAATTACCGGGACTGAATCGCTGTCTACCACCACTACTGCTGCGGTAGTATCTACATTAGCATCTGTATCTGTACTCACAGTTTCGGTTTTTTTACATGAAACTAAAGCGGTTGCGGCAAATGCCGCTGCAATAAACACGGACTTTTTCATAAGTTTAATATTTAATAGTGAATAATTTTAGGCTTGTGTACATAAACCATGCCTAAAATTAGGCACAAAAAAACGGGCGAGCCCGTTTGTGTTATTTTACTGCAGTAAATTACTGAGCTGAATCTGCGCCAGTTGTAGCAGTACCAGTACCAGTAGCTTCAGGAACAACAGTAGTGTTGATGCTGTCTGCAGAAGGAGTTGCAAGAGAGTCTGTAGTTACAGTTAATGTATCTGCAGTAACTGCCATAGAGTCTGTGTTATCTACATTCTCAGTAGTTTCAGATTTCTTACAAGATGTAACTGCGAAAGCTACCACAGCGAAGGCAACGAAAATTGATTTTTTCATAAATAATTAATTTTTTTGTTTAATAAGATCGAGGAGCAAATGTATATATTTTTATTGAATATCAAATAAATAATTAATAATTATCTTCTTCTCCTTTCATTTTTTCTGCATTTTCTGCCATGATCACTGCATCTATCATTTCCTGGATATCACCATTCATATAAGCATCCAAGTTATAGACAGACTTGTTGATACGGTGATCGGTAACCCGCCCTTGCGGATAGTTGTACGTTTTAATTTTGGCTGAGCGGTCACCTGTGGATACCATTGTTTTCCTTTGTGCAGCGATGTCGCCCTGCACCTTCTGCAGTTCTATATCATAAAGTTTGGTACGAAGCATTTCCATAGCCAACTCGCGGTTTGCCAACTGAGAGCGTGCCTGCTGACATACAACCACAAGTCCCGAAGGCTTATGCGTAAGCTGTACCTTGGTTTCTACTTTGTTTACGTTCTGTCCGCCAGCGCCACCCGAACGCGAAGTCTGCATTTCGATATCGGCAGGATTTAGTTCAAAATCTACTTCTTCCGCTTCTGGCAACACAGCCACCGTGATGGCCGAAGTATGCACCCTACCCTGAGATTCGGTCTCCGGAACACGCTGTACGCGGTGCACGCCGGATTCAAACTTCATGATGCCGTACACCCCTTCACCTTCAACTTTCAGGATAAGTTCCTTATATCCTTTAGAAGCTTCGTTGGCATCGGTAATCTCATGGCGCCAACCTTTTGATTTGAAGTACATCGCATATGCACGGTAAACATCCTCTACAAAAATGGCGGCTTCGTCACCACCTGTCCCAGCCCTTAACTCCAGGATGATATTTTTATCATCGGCAGGGTCTTTAGGGATTAACAGTACTTTCAGTTGTTCTTCCAGTCCCGGGATTTTTTCGAGGGCTTCATTTTTTTCCATTTTTGCCATCTCAACAAAATCCCTATCAGAGCCATCAGCGATGATCTCATCAGATTCCTCAATGGTATTCAGTGCCTGTTTATATTGATCGAAAACGGCTACTATTTTCCCTAAATCGCTGTATTCTTTATTTAATGAAGAATATTTCTTCTGGTCCGAAATAATATCGGGCTGTATGATAAGGTCGGCAACTTCGTTATAACGCTGCTTTATCGCTTCAAGTTTGGGAATAAGTGACTTAGACATTTGCTGTAAATTTGGGGGCAAAGATACGAAAAAGCCTTAGAGGTTACCACCAGGCAACCAACGGGATTTCGTGTGGATAAGAAACAAAAAATCAGATCCTGAAAATAGCATCTGATTCAATTTATATAGTGGTGCTTTGTGATTGCTTTTCCCGGAAATAATGTGGGAAAGCAATGACATCAACTAGTGATGACCATGACTGTCGTGGCTGTGTACAAATGGGCCGCGGCCTTTTGGGTTGCTGTACACTACTTCCACACCTTCTTGCTCGATAAGCGTTTTCCTTCTTACCTGTTCAGGATCAAATGGTGCCGTTTTCCCGAAATATTCGCGTAAACCAGAGGTGAGCCAAATGGGGATCACATAGCCAAAGAACATAAATATACACCAAAATCCGATAAGGAACATGATGACGAAATAAACCGTCCAAAGGAACTGATAGAATGGGAAAAATGAAGATAAGATCATTTCAGAAAAGATTTTAGGCAAAAGTAGGATAAATTTTGTTTTGCGCAAAGAAATTTGGTGCTTTTTCGCACGGAATTTAGATGACGTCGTGCACGAAAATATTCTTCTTTATTCTTTTTAGCAATAGATAGTACGTAATTTTAATTCTTCTCATCTTTTTTCATCGTTGTAAAGACCGGGATCTCCGCCTTTTCATTTATATTCACTTGTGTATGTAAGGCAAATATAAACAATTCGTCTGACAGGTTTGGCCTATCGGCTCACTTCCTATGGTAATAACCGTATGTTTGGCATACTGTAGTTTTTGCGCAGCCGGTCGGTTTTATCCGTCACCATCTTAGTTTTGCCTAAACTTAAATAAAATTTATGCGGCCTATAAAATGAAAGCCATCATCCCCTGAGCCTTCATCATTCCTTAAAAATGTAGTAACTTTACCTCTTATAAAAATAACTAATAATGAATTACAGAATCGAAAAAGACACCATGGGAGAAGTACAGGTGCCGGCAGATAAATTCTGGGCCGCCCAGACTGAACGTTCCCGTAATAATTTCAAGATTGGCCCTGAAGGCTCTATGCCCCACGAGATCATCGAGGCGTTTGCTTATCTTAAGAAAGCGCGGCTTATACCAATGCAGAACTTGGGGTGCTTTCCGCGGAAAAAAGAGACATGATTGCACAGGTCTGCGATGAAATTCTGGAAGGGAAACTAAATGACCAGTTCCCACTCGTCATCTGGCAGACAGGCTCCGGCACACAATCGAACATGAATGTGAACGAGGTGATCTCTAACAAAGCACATGTAAACAACGGTGGCGTTTTGGGTGAAAAATCTGTCATTCATCCGAATGATGATGTCAACAAGTCACAAAGCTCCAACGATACCTACCCTACAGCGATGCACATTGCCGCTTATAAAAAAGTGGTACAGCATACTTTGCCAGCTGTAGAGTTATTGCGTAACACCCTTCATGAAAAAGCTGAAAGCTTTAAAAATATCGTCAAAATCGGGCGTACACACTTGATGGATGCCACACCGCTTACCCTGGGGCAAGAATTTTCCGGCTATGTTGCCCAGCTTGATTATGCGATGAAAGCCATTACCAATACGCTGGATCATTTGCAGGAATTGGCATTGGGCGGCACCGCCGTAGGAACCGGGCTTAACACACCGAATGGTTATGACGAAAAAGTAGCGCAGTACATATCGGAATTCACCGGTTTACCATTCATCACCGCGCCTAATAAGTTTGAGGCATTGGCCGCACACGATGCGATTGTGGAATCCCACGGCGCACTGAAACAACTGGCTGTTTCTCTGTATAAAATTGCCCAGGATATCAGATTATTGGCTTCAGGACCAAGAAGCGGTATCGGTGAAATCTTCATCCCTGAAAACGAACCGGGCTCTTCTATCATGCCTGGGAAAGTAAACCCTACTCAAAATGAAGCGATTACAATGGTTTGCGCGCAAGTCTTGGGTAATGACACCACGATTTCGTTCGCCGGTACGCAGGGGCATTACGAACTGAATGTCTTTAAACCTGTGATGGCTTACAACTTCCTGCAGTCCGCACAACTTTTAGGTGACGCGTGCATCTCATTTAACGATCACTGCGCCGTAGGCATTGAAGCCAACGAGCCGAGAATTAAGGAACTTGTGGACAAATCACTGATGCTGGTTACCGCGCTCAACACCCATATCGGTTATGAAAACGCAGCTACTATCGCGAAAACCGCACATAAAAACGGTACTACATTAAAGGAAGAGGCCGTAAATCTCGGTTTACTGACCACCGAACAGTTCGATGAGTGGGTAAAACCTGAAGACATGGTTGGCAGCCTGAAATAATACAGACTATATACAATGAATCCCCTGATTATGGGGATTCTTTTTTTTATATATCAGACGCGGTAGCTTCAAAGAAAGCCTCTAACTCGCGCAGTGTTTCGGGGCTGGTTTGGATGTCTTTGATGAGCTCTCCCCTGTTCAGTACAACGATACGGTTGCTTACTTCAGTCGTATGTGCCAGATCGTGACTTGAGATCAGAAAGGTGACATCGCCTTTCTGCGACCACATTTTAATCAGCCTTTTAAGTTTGATTTGGGTAGACGGATCTAGGTTTGCGAATGGTTCATCAAGAATAATGATTTCGGGACTGCCGATAAGCGCACCTACAATGCCTACTTTTTTCTGGTTTCCTTTCGAGAGGTCTCGTACATATTTCTTAGCATCCAGGATTTCTCCGTTAAAAAAATCCTCGAACTGGGTAAGAAATTCGTTCACGGCCGCACGGTTTTGTCCGCGCAATTCGCCCAGGAAATAAAAGTATTCTTCGGGAGTAAGGTATCCGATCAGGAAGGTTTCATCAATGAAGGCTGAAACGCGGTTTTTCCAGGTTTCTTTTTCATTTACCTTATCACCGGCGATTTCCACATATCCCGACGAAGGCTCAATAAGATCGAGCAACAGCGAAAACAGGGTGGTTTTACCGGCACCATTGTTCCCGACAAGCCCGAAACTCTCGCCTTTAGGAATAATTAGACTTTCTATATGAAGTACTTTTCGGTCTCCATAAATTTTACTGAGATTGTTAATATGTATCATAAGGATTATACCGTTTTTTTGAATGCTGAAATAGTTGAATATTTTTCTGTCTTATAGGTTTTTACGATCATATTGAAGATCCTGTTCCGCAGCAGAAATCCTGTCAGGCCCAAAATACCCAGGCTGGCAACAGCCAACTCAATTCCTGCCAGATATTTAACTGCGGCAAACACCGCCATTGGGACCAGCATTTGGGGAATCATCATCAGCATGACTTTCATGTTGAAGTTATTGCCGCCTCCGCCGAAAGATTTGGCAGTGGTGTTGAGGTCTATCGGTGTTTTGTTGAACGCTCCCGCCAACAGGGTGAGGTAAGAATTAACGCCCAAATTGTAAAGCCCCGCCGCAAAAATTGTGAGATAAAACTCCCAACTGATAAACACATAACCAAGCGCTAACACCATTGAAATGGCCGTAGCAATGACTACAAGATACCATTTAGCCAGTAAAAACTCTTTGTAAGGCACATGCTGCGTCATCATCAGGGGGTAATAAGAACTGTCCCACGCCGGTACGCGCTGCCCAAACATGAGCAAGAAGCCACCTGTCACAAAAATACCCAGGAAAACCCGCATGAAATCGGTACTGTACGCAGACCCCGCAAAATACAGCAACCCATAAAACAGGAACATGATGCCGCCAAGCAATGCAGACCGTGCAGCTTTGCTTCTCTTTAAAAGTCGGATATCGTTGTTAATGAAAGTTCCTAAAGTGCCAAAACGGTTCAGGAATTCAATGTTTTCTGTTTTACCGACAGCTTTTTCCAGTTCCAGGCCACGGTCAAGGTAGAAATTACGGTAGATATTCCGGTGTGCTAAAAATGCAAAACCTATCGCCAAAATAACAGGAACCAGTGCGGTAATGGGCTGCTCATACAATGCGGAAAACACTTTCTCGGATATGCCTGAAAGCGCTACATACCCATAATAATCAAGAAAGCCCGACACCGCGATGATTGCAGCAACACTATACAAAACCGCATCCTGTTTATTAATAATGATATTCAGGAAGTTGATGACATAAAAGACAGCCATAATCCCCACCAGAAAAGCCAAAACACCCAAGACTGAATAGCCGCCATCAAAAATGAGCAATACACAGAAAGGCAGCAGGAAAAGCAGGTAACCCCAATTGAAAAAATTGAAGAAAATCTTTAGAATGGTATAGTTTACAAGTTTCTTTTTAGTAAGGTTCTGCGTAAGAAACGGTTTGATATTCTGGGTAGGCATCTGCTGTAGAAAATAACGCACCACCATATCGAAAGCGGCATAGTAAATAAAGTACTTCGCAAACAGATCCACGGGGTCAACATTCATTTTTTCTCTGGAGACGAAATACAATCCCACCGCCATGAAAGCAAAAGTAACCCCCATACTCAGGTAGGCAAACCCCATCAGGATTTTAATGGCCAGGTTGGCACCAAACTGCGGATTACGCAAAAAGCTTTTCAGCTCCAGCCGCAATAGTTTCAAATACATAGCTTATCAGTTTTAACGATTAGTTAAAGATAACCTCTATTTGTTACATAATTTCGGCTAATAAGGCCTGCCAAACTATTTCATGAGTTCTTTCGCCTGCAACACAGCCGCCTCGGTAATTCGGCTTCCGGAAAGTAACTGGGCGATTTCCTGAAGTTTTTCGTCTTCATTTAAAGGAATGATGGTGGACTGCGTTTTTCCTGCCACCTCTTGTTTGATGACTTTATAATTGCTGTTGCCTTTTGCGGCTACCTGCGCCAGATGCGTAATCACGATCAGTTGCATATCGGCTGCCATTTCCTTCATTACATTGCCCATTTCCTCGGCTACTTTGCCTGATACACCTGTATCAATCTCATCTAGGATCAACGTAGGAAGTTCGGCATTTTCAGCCATCAGTTTTTTAATGGAAAGCATCACGCGCGATCGCTCTCCGCCAGAAATAGCGCTCTGGATTGGTTTCAGTGGGAAACCCGAATTCGCCTGAAACAACAGTTCTATTTTCTCTTTACCAAAATTGTTAAACAGTTCACTTTCAGTTATTTTGACTTCTATTTTGGCTTTTTCAAGACCTAGTTGCCGCAGAAGCGACTCTATTTTTGTGGTAAAAACCGGTACAGATTGCTTTCGGTTAGCAGAGAGTTCCCCGGCAATTTCAGCAAGTTTCTGCTCGGTAGTCGTTTTTTTCTTTTCAAGCGCAGCGATGGTTTCTTCAAGTTGTGTAAAACTGTTTTGCTCCGTAGCAATCTGATTGCGGATGTTCCTTAGATCTTCTACAGTGGTTACCCCGTGCTTCAGTAGTAGAGAATTCACGGTATTCAGTTTCTGGTTGAGGTGGAACAATACTTCCGGGTCTGTTTCTATTTTTTCGGCGGCATCCTGAAGTTCGAAAAGTATATCCTTAAACTCCAGAAAGTTTTCCTGGAAACGCTGGCTCAGCAAACTGAATTCATGGGAAAGGTCGGCCACTTTTGAAAGTTTGCCTTTTACGTCGTTTAGCGAATCTAGCACCCCAATTTCTTCAGCATCTAATTTCGCGAATATCTGCGAAAGGTTATCTGTAATGGCTTCGGCATTTTCCTGGCGTTTTACCTGATTCTGAAGCTCCTCCAGATCCAGTTCGTCAAGGTTGGCTTCAGTAAGTTCTTCAAACAGGAAATTACGGTAGTCGCTTTCGCGGGTTCCCTCGGCTAGGTTTTTCTTAGACACTTCAAGTTCGGCAAGTATTTTCCTGAAGCCAGAAAACGTTTGCTGATATTGTGCGAGCAGATGTTTGTTTGCCGAAAGTCCATCAATGATCCGGAACTGGTATTCTTCGTTAAACAGGTTGGAAGTTTCAAACTGAGAATGGATATCAATGAGTTTGGATGACAAAGATCTCAGTGTTTCTAAAGTTGCCGGAACGTCATTGATGAAAGCCCGGGATTTCCCGTTGGGCAATATTTCTCTGCGAATTACGGTGTGTATATCAAAATCGAGATCATTCTCCTCAAAAAAAGCCCTGAAGTCTTCGCTAACAGTAAACTCGGTCTCTACGATACTTTTGGTTTCGGTATTATTCAGCGATTTAATATCGGCTCTTTCCCCAAGAATGAGTCGCAGCGCGCCCAAAATGATGGATTTACCCGCGCCTGTCTCACCCGTAATCACCTGTAAACCATTGTTTAAAGTAATTTCAAGTGAATCTATTAAGGCGAAATTCTGGATAAAAATTCTGGACAGCATGTATGAATCAGTTTACAAAAATAAGTTACCGGATAAAGCGCGTAAATTTACGGAATTAAAAAACGATGCCGAAACGTTAAAGCAGGGTTTTAATGTTTTGAAATCAATAAAAAAACACTAAAAATCAAACACACGTTTTGCTTTATTATACGCACTTTCAAAATGCAGTAAATTGAGTGAATGATTGATTTTTTCCGCGGCCATAAAGTTAATGACTTGTTCTGTAGGCATATTCCCTACCAGATCATCTTTGGCCATAGGACAGCCGCCAATCCCTCTAATGGCCGAATCAAATCTTCGGCAACCTTTACTGTAAGCGGCTTTCAGTTTTGTATAAGAATCTTCGTACCGGTTATGGAAATGGGCACCAAAATCAATATTTGGATATTTCGGCGGTATTTTCTCGAAGACCAGTTCAATCTGTTGTGGTGTACCCGTGCCGGTTGTATCGGAGAGCAGGATGTTTTTGATGCCAATCTCACTGAACCGCTGCGCCCAGAAATCCACATCCTCCCATTTCCACATTTCCCCATATGGGTTTCCAAATGCCATCGAAAAGTATACATTAAGCGTGCGACTATCATTTTCCAGCAGTTTGGCAATCTTTACGATGTCGCGGAACGCGGTTTCCTGATCTTTATTGGTATTACGGTGCTGAAAAGTCTCAGAAATAGAGAATGGGAAACCTAAATATCTACCTGCGCGTGTTCAAGCGCTTTTTCTGCTCCCCGAAAATTGGCTACGATCACCGAAAGCTTAGTTTTTGAACGGCTCTTATCAATCTCGTCCACCACAATCCCAGAGTCTGCCATTTGCGGGATTGATTTCGGGGACACGAAGCTCCCACAATCCAGCACATCAAAACCTACATCCATTAAAGAATTCAGGTAATCAATTTTTTCACCGGTTGGGATAAATTTTCCCCAACCCTGCATAGCGTCTCGCGGACATTCGGTTAAAAACATGATGTTTATTCGGTTTTTTTCAAAGATAAACATTTTTTGTCATGCGCCTTCAGTACACCTTCGGTTGAAAAAGAAAGCGTTTAAAGCGTATTTCATCAACGATTTGCTACCTTTGTTTAAACTCAAATTTACTAAAAATGAAGACGATAGAATTCGACCTCGCATGGAAGCTGAAATTACAGAACCGTTTCATCAATTATGCCAAAATTTACTCTACCAGCGACCCGGAAAGCGAGTCCACCCCCAGTACCGAACGGCAATGGAACATCGCACGCTACCTGTATGACGAGCTAGTAGAGCTGGGCCTGAGTGATGTTTCACTGGACGAAAACGGCTACATTTACGCCTATATCCCATCAAATGTAGAGAATGATGACGAACCGGTGGTCGGGTTTATTGCCCATTATGACACTTCGCCAGATTATAACGGAGAAAATGTAAATCCCCAAATCTGGGATAATTATGACGGTGGCGACCTGCTACTGAATAAAGAAACCGGCTTCACCCTGTCTCCTTCAAAATTTGAAAGCCTGAAGGATTACATCGGTAAAACATTGATCACGACAGACGGAACCACGCTTTTAGGAGCCGATGACAAAGCCGGTGTTGCCGAAATCGTAACCGCTGCTGAATATTTGCTGGCTCACCCGGACATCAAGCATGGTAAAATAGCGATCGGGTTTACACCGGACGAAGAAATTGGGCGCGGCGCGCATAAATTTGATGTAGAAAAATTCGGTGCAGAATGGGCTTATACAATGGATGGCGGCGAAGTGGGCGAACTGGAGTATGAGAATTTCAACGCGGCTGGCGCTGTGGTAAAAATCCATGGTTTGAGCGTGCACCCAGGGTATGCCTTCGGGAAAATGGTAAACGCAGCCCTGTTAGCTGCCGAATTTATAAAAATGCTTCCGGAAAACGAAACACCTGCTACCACCAAAGGTTTCGACGGGTTCTATCATTTAACCGACCTTAAGGCTGATGTATCAGAGGCCAAACTGCAATACATCATTCGTGATCATGATGAAGAAAAATTTGAAGCGAGAAAGAAACTGATTACCGACACAGTAGCAGCATTCAATGCTAAATTTGGTGAAGGAACCGCTGAAATTGAAATAAAGGAGCAATACCGAAACATGAAACAGCAGTTCGAAGGTAAAATGCACATCATTGATATTGCCGAGCAAGCCATGAAAGACGCGAACATTGAGCCTAAGATAAAGGCAATACGCGGCGGGACTGATGGCGCACAACTCTCTTACATGGGATTACCGTGCCCGAACATCTTTGCCGGTGGCATCAACTTTCATGGGCCTTACGAATATGTGGCATTAGAATCGATGGAGAAAGCCGTAAAAGTAATTGTAAACATCGCCAAGGCAATGAAGAAGCAGTAACCTTCAAGTACTTTTTTAATTTTAACCTATGGCTTTTGCTGTAGGTTTTTTTGTTGATATATATAAACCAAAAAAACCATCACATTTCTGTGATGGTTTTGCTCCTCTTCTTGGGCTCGAACCAAGGACCCTCTGATTAACAGTCAGATGCTCTAACCAACTGAGCTAAAGAGGAGTGTTACTCTTTGCTTTAAGCGTGTGCAAATATAGAAAGTTTTTTATTCGCACCAAAATTTTTTATCAAATTTTTTTAAAATTTTCCGGTGATCCATTTTACAATATCGTTTCCGAAGATCAAAACCATGAGTCCAAGCAGGAACAAGACCCCAATCATCTGGGCATTCTCAAGTATTTTTTGTGGTACAGGCTTGCCGGTTATCATTTCCCAAAGGGTGAACATGACGTGCCCGCCATCAAGGCCTGGGATAGGTATTAAATTCAGGAATGCCAACCATACGGAGAACATTGCGGTAAAACTCCAGAAAAACTCCCAGTTAATTGTTTCTGGCATTTGCTTTATAATACCGATTGGGCCAGATACCTTCTTATACCCTTCAGTTGTTGTATTGAACACAATTTTAAACTGCTTAATCTGCATCGTCAGCACATCAATCGTACGGGTAAGTCCGCGCGGAATGGCTTCTAAGAAACTGTATTGCTTTGTAACCCTGGCCTCATCAAGGGACGCCTGTGCAATCTTCAGATCTGTCGCAAACCCCAGTTTACCTTCTTTGTCCACCATCACAGGAATTTCTTGCACTGTGGCGTTTCTCTCCACCTTCAAGGTCACATTTGTATTTTTACGAGCAGAAAGCTCCGGGCCCAACTCATCAAAGAAACGGATGGGTTTATCATCTATACCTATAATTTTATCGCCTTTCATCAGTCCGGCTGCTTTTGCAGTGCCGCCAGGCTGTAAACTGTCGATAACCACAGGGAATCTTGGGGTAAAATAGGCCTTAGCTTCATTGCTTTTCAGTACTTCGGCAACACCCAGTTCATTCACGGGGAAGGTTACTTCCTTACCGTCGCGGTTTACGGTTACCTCATCAGCAAACAGCATGTTTACGGTAGAAGTCTCCATACGTTCCGCGGATTTGCCATCTATTTTAAGGATCTTATCACCGGTTTGCAGTCCCATTTTCCTACCGGCTTCACTTACTGCGATGCCGTTCTCAAATTTCGTATTGTCGTGGTACGTTTCCCCTTTAAAATAACTTAGGGATGAATAAATAAGCCAAGCCAGAAAAAAGTTTACGGTTACCCCACCAAGCATGATGATCAACCTCTGCCAGGCCGGCTTACTACGGAACTCCCAAGGCTCTGCGGGCTTTTTCAACTGTTCGGTATCCATGCTTTCATCTACCATACCGGCGATCTTTACATAGCCACCGAAAGGAAGCCAACCGATGCCGTATTCGGTGCCGCGGAACTTCACCTTGGCAAGTGAAAACCAGGGATCGAAGAATAAATAGAACTTTTCTACTTTGGTCTTAAAATATTTAGCGGGAATAAAATGCCCCAGTTCATGCAGGATTACAAGGATTGAAATACTCAGAATGAACTGGAAGAGCTGTATTAATGTCATGATTTTGTTTAAAATTTTACAGAACTGCGAAGATACAAATTATCGCACAAAAAAGGTTCCCAAAGCTGAGAACCTTTTAATATATCAGGTTGATATTGTGTTTAGAAGGTAAAACGGAAGCCTGCCGCAAATCTGCCTGCTTCAGCATCAGAATTATCCCCGATGATGAAACGCGGTCTCCAGTCCATGGAGAAGTTAAGCGGTGCATTCGGAATTTTGAAATCAAGGCCTAGCATGGCAGCTGGTGCGAACTCAGTAAATCCGTCACCGAAAAGAATACCAGGACCCAAACCTACGTACCACCCAAGACCGTTAGCTCCTGCAAATGGCTGCTGATACTGGTAATTGGCCTGTGCAAGGGTAACACCATCGCCAAATAACACACTAAATTCACCTGCATGGTTTGGCTGGAAGAAATGCTTCACGTGTGGGCCCACCAAAGTAGATCCGTCACCAAAATCTACAAGTACACCCGCACCTGTCTTATAAGATTGTGCAGAGGCATCTGCGGTTCCGAAAATCATTGCAACGGCAAGTGCTGCGCCAGAAATTAACTTTTTCATAATATTATTTTTTAATGTTTAATTATTTTTAAAGGTTGATGGAAACACCTATGCTTCCGTTGTTACCAGCTTCTAAAAAGGCCCCAATCTTATCATTGAAGAAGTATCTTGCGCCAATATGCGCACCAAGACCGAAAGTATTACCTAACACACCTACATCCAAACCAGGATATACATCCCACTGTTCAGGCAGTCCCAATACTTCCTGCAAATGCACATTTAATCTGCCGAAAATGAAAAAATTATTGTCTTTATCTTCATCTTTGTAACCATCGAAATAAATATTAGCGCCGGCACCAAGAGATAACATGTTGCTGATGCCGTAATCATACGTGCCTGTAATCCCTGTACCATTGCCCCATCCGCTAAGACCGATCTGTACTTTCTGGTCACCATTTCCACTCCACGCCTGCGCTGCCAAAGGTGCTGAAAGCATTGCTGAGCAGGCTAAAATCATTAATTTTTTCATGTATATATTTACTAGTTGTAATTTTACCATCAAATATAAGACCAAGCATCACATTTACGACTAAGAGTATCTGTGAACCAATTCTCTTTAAACCGTATAAAGTACTATCTATGAGTAATTTAAAAATTACTGGAATTAATTTTGACATTCATTGGAAAGACAAAGACCAAAACTTCCGAAGCCTTGACAAAATGACCGACAAAATTTCTGCAGATATAATCGTATTACCTGAAATGTTTTCAACAGGATTTTATATGAATGCCGAGGAGATTGCCGACCGCAACGAAGAAACCCTGAAATGGATGCAGCAATTGGCCACGAGAAAGCAAACAGCTGTGTGTGGAAGCGCTTCTGTCGCTGATCATGGGAAGTTTGTAAACCGTTTTTATTTTGTATCCCCGGACGGGACTTATCAGAAATATGATAAACGGCATCTTTTCAGCTATTCGGACGAAGATAAAACCTACGCAGCGGGCCAAGAGCGTGTGATTGTACATTATAAAGGCTGGCGAATTCTTCTACAAGTGTGTTACGACCTGCGTTTCCCTGTCTTCTCCCGGAATAATGATGATTATGAGGTGGTGCTGTATGTCGCAAACTGGCCAGCTGCCCGCATTGACGCTTGGAATACTTTGCTGAAGGCACGCGCCATTGAAAACCAATCATATGTTTTTGGTCTTAATAGAATCGGCACTGATGGCAACGGGCTTGTGTATCCTGAAAGCTCTTATTGCTATTTTGCCAACGGGGACTTGGTTTCTGAAACAGAAGAATACTTTGTACACGCAGTTCTTGATCGGGAAAAACTGCAAATTTTCCGAAATAGATTTAAATTTTTAGACGATCGGGATCAGTTCAAAATTTTTTGATCAGGCAAAATCTTTAAGTAAATTGGTAAGTGTGTTAACGTCATGCACTCCACTCGCCTTCCAGAGGAGGTTGCCTTCTTTAAAAACAGCCAAAGTAGGGACGCCACGCACCCCATATTGTGCGGCTATCGCAGGATATTGGTCCACATCTATTTTTACGATTCGTGCAAGTTCGCCTACGTTTTCTTTTACGCTGGTCAATACAGAAGACTGCACTTTGCACGGGCCACACCACGTCGCGAAAAAATCAATCAGTACAGGTCGGCTATCGTTAATCAATTCCTGAAATTTTGCTGACATTTCTAAAAACTTATTATTTTACTAAATCCCTTGGGTTACGAGGAACAAATTCTGATCTAACACGCCTACGACTTCATGTACCTCATCCACAGGGATATGGAAGGTATCGTATTCCCGCAAAACGAATTCGCGGTCGGCAAATACAAAGTTTATCTCTCCTTTCACCACGACAAGTGTGGCAGGCACCGGTGTGCTGTGCTTTTTCAACACAGCACCGTTACCTAACGCTACAGCGAAATATTTGATCTGGTCGCTTTTTATGAGATGTACCACCGAAGGTTTATCGGTGCTGAAGGTTATATTTTCAAGGATATTCATTTTATACGGCTTTATTGGTACAGCCTGCTTCGGTTTTGGGTATTTGCGTTTCTTTTATCTTCGCAAAGCCGCCTTCCACTTCAGTAAAATTACGGATGCCGCGCGAATTCAGGATGCTGGCTGCAATCATGCTGCGATAACCGCCGGCACAGTGGATCACGAAATGTTCCTCATTATTAAGTGATGACGCCCAGTCATTAATTTCGGCAAGCGGCATTTTCAGGGCATTTACTACATGGGCTACATGATATTCACCATCTTTTCTAACATCCACCACTTTTGTATCTTCGGTATATCTTTGGGCAAATTCTTCCGCGGAAATCCTGTGGATACTATCAATTTCTTTCCCGCTGCTCTTCCAACTGGCAAAACTACCATCAAGAAAGCCCAAGACATGGTCGAAGCCCACGCGTGAAAGCCGGGTGATAACCTCTTCTTCAGTCCCCGGTTCTGACACCAGCAAGATAGGTTGCTGCACATCCACAATCATGGCTCCTACCCATGGTGCAAAGTCACCTTTTAGCCCAATATTGATGGAATTAGGTATAAAACCTTTATGAAACTCTGCGGCAGGGCGTGTATCCAGAATCAGTGCGCCGCTTTGTTCAGCCAAAGTTTCGAAATCTTCAATGGAAACTGGCGTATTCGCCTTACGCATCACCTCATCGAAACTTTTGTAACCCCCTTTGTTCATCGCCACATTCATCCCGAAATAAGCGGGTGGCGCGGATAGGCCGTGCAATACCTCTCGGATAAATGACTCCTTATCTGGCTGTAGCAGCGCGTAATTTGTTTTCTTCTGGTTGCCTAAAGTATCTACTGTTTCCTTCTGCATGTTTTTCCCGCAGGCAGAACCCGCACCATGCGCCGGATACACTACGATATCATCTGGTAAAGGCATTATTTTGTGCTGTAGGCTTTCATACAGCAAACCTGCAAGTTGCTCTTGAGTAAGATGCGTGGCTTTCTGTGCGAGATCGGGGCGGCCGACATCTCCCAGGAACAGCGTATCGCCCGAGAAGATGGCAGTTTCTCTCCCATCTTCATCAATCAGCAAATAGGTAGAACTCTCCATCGTATGTCCCGGAGTGTGAAGTACTTTGATTTTAACTGCACCGATTTCAAAGATCTGTTCATCTTCTGCAATGGTAGCCTTGAAATCGGGCTGTGCTGTTGGTCCATAGACAATATCAGCACCGGTCTTTTCGGAAAGATCGAGGTGGCCGGAAACAAAATCTGCGTGGAAATGGGTTTCAAATATATATTTAAGTGTGACCTTGTCTTTCTCCAGTCTTTCCAGATAAGGTTTTGTTTCGCGTAGCGGATCGATGATCGCGGCTTCGTTTCCGGAAACGATGTAATAGGCGCCTTGTGCAAGGCATCCGGTATAGATCTGTTCAATTTTCATCTTCGTAAAATTATCTTGTTGAGAACTGGCTTTCAATGGAATAGCCGGTTATTTATTTTGATTCTGTTCTTCGACACGCTGATATTCCACGGGGTTTCCGTTTTTGTCAGACATCTGACCAGCTTGCCCGTCTTTGGTGATTTCCCACATAAAGTTTTCATTGCTGAAAATTGGGTTTCCACTGGCATTTACAGTTTTCGCATGCAAAATTTGCTCTGCCTGACCTTCTTTCTGGAGTTTTACAGCTACCTGATCTCCTTCAGAAAAATACGTAACGGTAATTACTTCCCCGGCGGCACTCTGCATCTGCTGAGGTTTTTGTACCAGTGCAGCTTCGGTTTGCTCTACAGCTGTTTCTGTTGTCTGAGTATCATTTTTTGTACAGGAAGCGAAAATCCCCACTGTGATGATTAGTAAAAATAAGTGTTTCATGTTGTAAACTATTGTTGTAAAAATATTTCTTTAATGATGATAAAAAGTCCCATTCCCAAAACAATCCATCCAAAAAGGGGTTTCAGTTTGCGGCCGTCTGTTTTTTTGGCAATGGCGATTCCTATAAAGATCCCGGCTATAGAAAGTGCGGTAAAAGACAGCAGAAATGCCCAGTCATGTTTTACCATTTGCATCGTACTGATAAAACCAATAAGCGAATTGATGGCAATAATGAAAAGCGACGTAGCGACTGCCTTTTTCATGGGAAGTCCCAAGAGCATCACGAGTGCCGGTACAATAAGAAACCCACCGCCAGCGCCTATGAGTCCGGTAATGATCCCTACCAGAAGCCCCTGTGAAACGAGAATGGTGTAGTTGGTTTCCTCATACTTGCGAAGGAGCGGCCGGTCACTGCGCCGAATCATTTTGAAGGAGGCAATTAGCATCAGTATCGCAAAAAGCAGCAGAAGGAACATTTCCTTTGTTAGGGTTATTCCCCACCGGTTGATGATATAATGCGGCAGATGCGGCAACACCAGCCTTCGTGAAAATATCACCCCAAGTACAGAGGGGATGCCAAAAGTAAGTGCCGTGCCAAAATTAATCTGTTTCTGCCTGATGAAGCCTGTAGAACCTACCAAACTGGTAATCCCCACTACAAACAACGACAAAGCCGTGGCTGTAATCGCATCAAAATGAAACACATATACAAATATAGGAACACTAAGGATACTGCCACCGCCGCCGATGAGCCCCATTACAAGTCCGATTACAATCGCAGAGAAATAGCCAAGAAATTCCATCTATTCATCACCGGCAATTGCAGCCGGTATTTTTAAAACCAAACAAAGCTACTAAAAATGCCACTATCAACCGCCACACTGCAAGAATAACCTTCTTTAAGCATAAGGTTTTCCTTGCACAGGGTAAATTTTATCTGATATTCTTATATTTACTAAAAAAATAATGGCGGACAGAAACATGTTTATCGAGGAATTTTGTTCAAGATACCAACCCAAAGGCCAGTACATTACCTTAGGGAAAGGCATGCTTGAGGGTGAAGTAATGCCTGAAGTAAACATCAATATCCCATTGAAAACCATTAACAGACACGGCCTGATTGCTGGCGCAACAGGTACCGGCAAAACCAAAACGGTGCAGGTCTTCGCAGAACAGCTTTCACATAAAGGAATCCCTTCTTTGGTATTGGATATCAAAGGAGATTTCTCAGGGATTGCGCAACCGGGCGAGCAAAGCCAAAATATTGCGGAACGTTATTCTAAGACAAAACTTCCGTATCAGCCTCAAGCATTCCCGGTGGAATTGATGACGATTTCCGGTGGCGAAGGTGTAAAATTGAGAGCAACGGTTACGGAGTTCGGGCCGGTCCTGCTGTCTAAGATTTTGGGACTTAATGATACCCAACAAAGCATCATTTCCATTGTTTTCAAATATTGTGATGATAAAGGGCTGCCACTCATCGACCTTGATGATTTAAAGAAAGTGCTGCAATACCTTACCGATAATCCGCAAGGCAAGGCAGATCTGGCAACCAGCTATGGCGCGATTTCCACCGCTTCGCTTGGGGCGATCTTGCGTTCGATCGTCGCCCTCGAACAACAGGGTGCTACACAGTTTTTCGGTGAACCCAGCTTCGATGTAGAAGATCTTTTACAGCAAAGAAACGGCAAAGGAGTCGTAAATATCCTCAGGGTGGCAAACATCCAGAGTAAACCGCACCTCTTTTCAACGTTTATGCTCTCGCTTTTTGCCGAAATATACATGATGTTTCCTGAAGAGGGCGACTCTGGTCAGCCCAAATTAGTCCTTTTCATTGATGAAGCACATCTTATCTTTAAAGAAGCCACCAAAGCCCTGCTGAACCAGATAGAAACAATGGTGAAACTCATCCGTTCGAAAGGTGTGGGCATTTATTTCATCACGCAGCTTCCGGGGGATGTGCCAGAAGCTGTGCTTTCACAACTCGGCCTGAAGATTCAGCATGCGTTACGTGGCTTTACCGCAAAAGACCGTAAAGAGATCAGCAAAGCCATTGAAAATTACCCAGTCACCCGCTTTTATGATGCCGAGAACCTCATCCAGAATCTTGGGATTGGCGAAGCTTTCATTACCGCACTTGATGAAAAAGGCATCCCGACACCGCTGGCTCATACTTATCTGATTTCACCGGAATCGAGGATGGATATTTTAACAAATGCTGAACTTAGCGCACTTACCTCAAGCTCTGCTTTAGTAAGGAAATATGAACAGCCACTAAACAAAGAGTCTGCTTATGAAATGTTGACAAACCGAATGGAAAGCGCAGCGCAGAACACCACCACTTCAGAGAAACGCAAACCCGCGAAAGAGGGACCCGACCTTTTCGAAACCATCATGAAATCCCGCGCCGGCAGAACCTTCACCACCACTTTGGCACGCGAGGGCGCAAAATTTGTACTGGGAATGTTTGGATTAGGCGGCAGAAAAAAGTAAAATTGCACCCAATTCAGCAGTAATAAAGAAGACAGAAACAGAAGAAAATGTACGCAGTAATTGATATAGAAAGTAACGGAGCAGGCTTCAGAAAAGAAAGTATTATCGAAATTGCTGTGTTTAAATATGATGGCCATACCATTGTCGACCAGTTCATCTCCTTGGTGAACCCCGAAAGTGAAATCACTCCGTTTGTACAGAAACTTACGAATATTTCGCCAAAAATGGTACAAACAGCGCCAAAATTCCCCCAAATTGCCCGCAGAATTATTGAAATCACCAAAAACTGCATTTTAGTCGGGCACAATATCGAGTTCGATTACCGGATGCTGCGCCAGGAGTTCAAACGCTTGGGTTACGACTTCAAAAGCCATACATTAGATACCATTCCGCTTGCGCAAAAACTCATCCCGGAAGCCGAAAGCTACTCGCTGGGGAAACTCGTCAAATCGCTTGGTATCCCTTTGGTGGACCAACACCGCGCTTCTGGTGACGCACGTGCGACACTCGATCTTTTCAAACTTTTACTGATTAAGGATAAAGATTCAGAGATCATACAGCAGCATCATGAAGAAAGCAACGGCAAAAGTTATTTGAACAAAGTACGCAATCTCACCCAGGACCTACCTGCCGAAAAAGGCATCCTTTACCTTCAAAATGCTAAGGGCAAAATTATTTATTTCGATTTTGTGGATGATCTCATCAAAGCGGCACGGCATATATTTAATGCAAAACTTAAGCGTTGGGAAAGCATCCAGCAAGAGACGGAGCAAATTCAGTATGAACTTACAGGTAATGACTTACTCGCACGTCTGATGATGGAAACCAAGGGTCTGCGCAAAAGACAAAGTCTCCCATACGGACTTTTCTACAAAAATGAACGTTATATTACAGAAAAAATAGCACACGAGAAACTGCATAAACCTCTGCTTAAATTCAAGTCCTTTACCCAAAGCCTAAAAGCGGTGAATTTCATAAAATCCCGGCAAGATCTGCAAAATCCCCAACAGTTAACAAGTCTTATCTCGCTCGCGGGGCGGTACCAATTATGGCTTACTGACGGAAGAACACTGGGTGAAAAATCCTTCCTAATGATTGAGAACGGGCGGCTTACCGCCTATGGGTTTTACGAACTACATACCCAAATCAACACACAGAAAAAACTTTCAGCGCTGAAAATTCCGGTAGAAAAGTTCCCAGGCGATTTAAAAAATGACCTGCAATTGGCACTTTTAAGAGGAGATTTCAAGATTCAGGAACTTCCGAAATAATATTTTTTCTGAAATTACCTACCTTTACACCCCAAAAGAGGCAGGCGTTTACATGCCTTTACAGCCTTGTTAAATATAACCATCTGGCCTAACAATAAAAAAATGACCAACAAAGATCTACTGAAAATCGCTGAGCAGTTCGGGACTCCTACTTACGTGTACGACGCGGAATCCATTAAAATACAATACGAAAAACTCACCTCCTCATTCCATAAGAGCACCCGTTTCTTCTATGCATGCAAAGCACTTTCAAACATCAATATCTTAAAATATGTAAAAAACCTCGGTGGCAATCTCGACTGTGTATCGATTAATGAAGTGAAACTTGGCTTGCGCGCAGGTTTCGAGGCAAAAAACATCCTCTTCACGCCCAACTGCGTAGATTTGGCAGAGATTGAGGAAGCCATGCAGCACGGCGTACACATCAACATCGACAATATTTCAATCCTCGAACAGTTCGGGAATAAGCACGGTGGCTCCTACCCTATATTCATCCGTATCAATCCACATATTTTCGCTGGCGGAAACTATAAAATCTCTACAGGGCATATCGACTCGAAATTTGGCATCTCAATCCATCAGCTACGCCATATCGAGCGGGTAATGAAGAGCACTAACCTAAATGTGGAGGGACTTCATATGCATACCGGTAGTGAAATTAAAGATCCTGATGTATTCCTGCAAGGTCTAGAGATCATGTTTGAACTTGCCGAACACTTCCCGAACCTGAAATATCTGGATATGGGCAGCGGCTTTAAGGTACCTTATCAGGACGGTGACATAGAAACGGATGTACAAACACTCGGTAAAAAAGTAGAAAAAGCCTTATCCGAATTCTCTAAGACCAGTGGCAAAAAATTTGAACTTTGGTTTGAGCCCGGGAAATATCTCGTGAGTAAAAGTGGGAATCTCCTGGTAAAGACCAATGTTATCAAACAAACGACGGCCACCGTTTTTGCGGGCATAAATTCGGGCTTCAACCATTTAATTCGGCCCATGTTTTACGATTCTTACCACATTATCGAAAACCTGTCAAACCCGAAAGGCGCTGAACGCATTTACACCGTGGTTGGGAACATCTGCGAAACCGACACATTTGCCTGGGACCGCAAACTTAACGAAACGCGGGAAGGCGACATCCTAGTTTTCCGCAATGCCGGCGCTTATGGTTTTGAAATGAGCTCAAACTTCAACTCGCGCCTGAAGCCTGCGGAGGTCCTTTTTCTGGATGGCAAGGCACAGTTGATCCGCCGCCGCGATGAATTTGAAGACCTACTTAAAAACCAAATCGAAGTTTTGTAAAACGTAGGCAGAACATCCAAAAAAACGTAACTTTAATTAAATTTTAAAGCAATGAAAAAGTTACTTCTGTCATTACTGTTTTCTTGCAGCTTTTTGCAGGCACAGTACCTCATCGATGATAACGATATTACGGAAAACAACAAAGAAGTCGGCCGTGTAGCCATTGCGTACGACTTCAGCAATCCGATGGAGTTTTACCGTCTGAAATGTGAAAATCCCACCTACGCACAGTATCCGCGAGGTGAAAATGGCTTTAAGGACACCTTGTTACTGAATATGAAAGGCTATTTGGATACGGCTTTATACTCCGTGAACGGTACGTTTGAACTTCATTTTACCGTGGATAAAACAGGAAGGATTAAGAACTTCGAACTGAAACCTGAAGTCCCTAACGGTCACCTGCTGAGACGCGATATAGAATTGACGCTTCGCCAAATGAATGTAAAATGGAATCCAGCCACTTGCAACGGAATGCCCATTGAATCAAGGGTTCGGCAAAAAATCAATTTTATCACTGAGGTTTTTGATATTTAAAACCATGCCCCGATCTACCTTGTATTAGCGTTAAGATATTTTTATCCTACTGCCATTTTGTCATAGAAATACGTATCTTTGCACCATAAACTTTTAGGAAGCCCAGGCTTTCTATCCAACCTTTTATCACGTGCAAGAAAAATATATAGACGAAAGCAAGCAGGGAGAAGCCTTTGCTATTGCTGAAAAGCCGCAGAACTCACGAAAACTGTTCCTGGAGAGTTATGGTTGCCAGATGAATTTTTCAGATTCAGAAATCGTAGCTTCCATCCTTAGTGAGCAGGGTTATAATACGACCCTTAAACAGGAAGAGGCCGATCTTATTTTGCTTAACACCTGCTCCATCCGGGAGAAAGCAGAACAAACAGTTCGTATGCGCCTTTCACAGTTCAAAAACCTTAAAAAAGAGAAACCAGGACTTACCGTGGGGGTACTGGGTTGTATGGCGGAACGGCTCAAGACCAAATTTCTTGAAGAAGAACAGTTGGTAGATCTAGTGGTAGGACCAGACGCTTACAGGGATTTGCCCAACCTTTTAAAAGAAACCGATGGTGGCCGCGACGCGATTAACGTTATCCTGTCAAAAGACGAAACGTATGCAGACATCAACCCGGTACGTCTGGGCGGCAATGGGGTGACCGCCTTCGTTACCATTACCCGTGGCTGCGACAACATGTGTACGTTCTGTGTGGTTCCTTTTACCCGTGGCCGCGAGCGTAGTCGCGATCCCCACAGCATCATCGAAGAATGCCGCACTTTATGGGAAAGCGGCTATAAAGAGATTACCTTGCTTGGGCAAAATGTAGATTCATACCTTTGGTACGGTGGTGGCGCCAAAAAAGACTTCAAAAATGCCACGGAGATGCAGAAGTCAACGGCGGTGCGCTTTGCCCAACTCCTAGAAATGGTAGCCCAGGCCGTTCCACAGATGCGGATCCGTTTTTCTACCTCTAACCCGCACGATATGACCACTGATGTTTTTGAAATGATGGCACGTTATGAAAATATTTGCAAGTACGTTCATTTACCTGTGCAAAGCGGCAGCGACCGGATGCTCGAAAAAATGAACCGTCAACACACGCGCGAAGAATATTTAGAGCTCATCCGAAAAGCCAAAGCCATCGTTCCGGATATTGCTTTTTCACAGGATATGATCGTAGGTTTCTGTGGAGAGACGGAGGAGGATCACCAACTCACGCTTTCGCTAATGAAAGAAGTTGAGTATGACTACGGTTATATGTTTGCCTATTCTGAAAGACCTGGCACACCCGCTCATAAAAAAATGGAGGATGATGTACCGGCAGATGTAAAACAGCGCCGCCTTGCTGAAGTGATCGCGCTTCAGGGAGAGCTTTCACGTAAAAGAATGTCGGGTTACGTAGGCAAAATCCATGAAATATTGATAGAAGGCACCTCCAAAAAAGATGAAAACCAATGGAAAGGCCGCAATTCCCAAAATGCTGTTTGTGTTTTCGATAAGAAACCAGGACAAAAGATTGGCGATGTGATCCCCGTTTTCGTGCACGGCAATACCCAGGGCACACTCTTAGGAACCGCTGCCGCGGAAATATCCGTTGCGGTAAACTAATCACCATTAACTGACGTAAAACATGACCGATTTACAATCAATAAAAACGCGCTTTGGCATCATCGGAAATTATCCGGCGCTGAACCGTGCACTTGAAAAGTCTATACAGGTGGCCCCAACCGATATTTCAGTATTGGTGATAGGCGAATCTGGTGTGGGGAAAGAGTTTATACCTAAAATTATCCACAGCGAATCCCGCCGAAAACACCAGCCGTACATCGTTGTGAACTGTGGTGCCATCCCGGAAGGAACTATAGACTCTGAACTTTTCGGACATGAAAAAGGAGCTTTCACCGGTGCCACTTCTACCCGAAAAGGATATTTTGAGGTTGCCGACGGCGGAACAATCTTCCTGGATGAGGTGGGCGAGCTACCGCTTCAGACTCAGGTAAGGTTGCTAAGGGTACTTGAAAGTGGTGAGTTCATGAAAGTAGGTTCTTCCCAAATTCAAAAGACCGACGTCAGAATTGTTGCCGCTACCAACGTAAATATGCTGAGCGCCATTGAGGACGGAAGGTTTCGTGAAGATCTATATTATCGACTGAATACCGTACAAATTGACATGCCGCCGTTGCGTGACAGAAAAGGCGACATCCACCTGTTATTCAGGAAGTTTGCGGTTGATTTCGCAGACAAGTACCGAATGCCGGAGCTTCAGTTGAATGAAGAAGCGGTACATTATCTTGAAAACTATCCGTTCCCGGGAAATGTACGGCAATTGCGAAACCTTGTGGAGCAAATGACGGTGGTGGAACAGATCAGGAACGTCAATGCAGCCAAATTGGCGGAGTACATTCCCATGAATGCCCATCTGCCAGCGGTTGTTCAGCGCAATAATTCGGGCAGTAGCAACAGCGATTTTGGGTCTGAAAGAGAAATTATGTATAAAATCCTCTTCGATATGCGGAATGACTTAAATGATTTAAAATCACTTACTTCCGAGCTCATAAAGAACAGAGGGAACAGCGACTTCAGTCATCATGAGAAAAACCTGATTAACCGCGTATTTACCCCGGAATCACAGGTACAGAATCCCAATTCTTTGCTTTATTTCGAAAACAGCAACAGCCCTAACTATCAGGCTAATAACACCAACAATGACCGGGATGACCGGTATGGTGATGTAGAGGATATTGAAATTGAAGAAACCAAGCAAGACTCTTTATCACTACAAAATAACGAACGCGAACTTATTGTTAAAGCCCTTGAAAAATATAACGGCCGAAGAAATAAGGCCGCAGATGAACTTGGCATTTCGCAAAGAACACTTTATAGAAAAATAAAGCAGTATAATCTGGAAGATTAATATGAAACATCCGTTATCTACCTATAGAAAAAATTTTTGGTGGTTACTGCCCTTACTTTTGGTTGCCGTACAGTCGTGCTATTCATTTACACTGTCTTCGTTAAGTGCCGATACGAAAACCATCTTAATACGTGAATTTCCCAACAACGCAGCGCTGATGAACCCCAATCTTTCTCAGCAGTTTTCTATCGATATCCAAAATCGTTTTCTACAGCGTACTACACTAAAAGGTACTACAACCGATCCGGATGTGCTTATTGAAGGGGAAATTACTGATTATTCAATCACGCCTACTACCATTTCATCAGCTGTAAATGCACCGGGCGGTAATATTCAGGCAGCACAAAACAAGTTAACTATCACAGTTAAAGTACATTACGAAAACAAAATTGAACCTGAAAAAAGCTTTGACCGTACTTATTCCGATGAAGCTGTTTTCAGTAGTAATCTGGACATCAACGCCATCGAAGCTACCCAGGTGAAAGTCGTGAACGAACGCATCATCAATAAAATTTTTAATGACATTGTCGCCAACTGGTAACATGAACGCAAGAATTACACAACTCGTAAAAAACCCAGAATCTTTCATTAAAGAAGATCTTACTTTATTACAGACACTTCTTAAAGAGCATCCATACGTACAAAGTCTGCGGGCATTGCAATTATTTGGAACCCAAAGGTTTAATATAGAAGAATATCAGGAAGTATTATCAAAAACGGCGGCTTACACTACAGATAAAAAGATTTTATATCAGTTCATCAATAAGAGCACAAACTCGGAGCCAAAAGATAGCGTAAGTGCTGAAAATCAATGTATTAAAACTACGGAAAGCATCTATCAGGAAGTTGTAGCGGAGCCAAAGCCAATGGCAGAACCAGTATATGTCAATGGCGAACTTAACCGTATTCTGTTCGAAGGGGAAGAGGATTTTCTTGAAGAAACACATGCTGCACTCGATCTGTCTTCAACTTTTGAAAGTGGGACCCTTGTCGTACAGAAAAGCGAACCTGTTTCAAATGAAAAAACAGATGATGAACCAAAAGATATACAAATAAGCGCTGAGCCAGAAGTAGTTGTTACTGAGGCAACTGAAATTCCATCAGAAAATATTCCGGAAAAGCCTGAAGAACCAGTAATTGAAACCATCACACCCGAAAATACTGCCCAAGTAAGTTTCCACGGCACGTCAGATTTCTTGCCTCAAGTAAAGATGCCAGTGCAAAAATCCATACAAACCGTACAGCCTGCGCCCGTAAAAAGCAATAAACACGAAGAAGAGATGCAGCGCCTGATTGCCGAAGTAGAGGCAAAGATGAAGGCTTCGAAAAAAGCAAAACCCCAAGTGTCTGAGGATAAAACGGCGAACCAAACGGAAACAAATTTTGAGAACGTACAGGAATTCATCATTTCCGAAAGTGCTGAAGAAAAAACGACTCCTGAAACGTCTGATGAACCTGCCACACCTCTTCCAGAAAACCCGCATACATGGAAACCGATGCACGTTGAAACTCATCAGCCAGATGCGCTGATTGGTAAAACGGCTGAGGAAAAAAAACCAGAAGACAAGAACGCTGCGCACCCTACTGAAGTTGAGGAAAAGACAGAAGAGCGGCCCGTATTTAATCTTTCATTCTTTACGCAACAGGTAGCCTCTCTCGAAATTACGCCGGAAGTGGAGCATGCTGAACCGGTAATTACAGTAGATGCCCCAGCGCAAAGCAATATTCCATCTTTCATAAACACATGGCAAAAGTGGCTGAAGATCGAAAAAAATGAGACTGATGAAAAACTGTCAAAAGAAGAAGAAAAGACCAAGATCATCGAGGAGTTTATCGTAAAAGAACCAAAGATTTCAAAACTGAAAGAAGATACGGATTTCGTGGTAAAAGACAGAGGCGACAATATCTCGCACCTGATGACCGAAACGCTTGCCCGGCTGTACACCGAGCAGAAACTGTATTCAAAAGCGATTAATGCCTACCACATCCTTACTGAAAAATACCCGGATAGGAAATCAACCTATGACGAGCATATCCAGATGATTAAAAATCTTCGTCTAAATAAATAAATTAACTAAAAACCGTATGAAAATGGATGCTTCAATCATTATAGGACTAATAATTCTCGGTATTGTTGCCGGTTACCTCAGCGGACTGGTAGGCATTGGCGGTGGCATTGTGATGGTTCCGGTTTTAGTATTACTTTTCGGTTTTACCCAACACAAGGCGCAGGGGACAACGCTTGCTTTACTGCTTTTTCCGGTTGGTATCTTAGGCGTTTTAAATTATCATAAAACCGGTAATGTCGATCTTAAAACCACACTTATACTTTGTGTAGGGTTTGTTCTCGGCAGTTATTTGGGTAGTAAAACTGCCATTAATATTTCCCAGGAAATGTTACGGAAGGTTTTTGCAATATTATTGATAGCGGTAGCGGCCAAAATGTTCTTCCAGAAATAAATTTATTCAATATTTTTACGGTCCACCACTTCTACATCTATCGTTGTAACGGATGTGGAGCGTTTGTGGCCTGAGAGTTTCCGCCAGAGTTTCCGGCCAAAAATAAAGACCAGTATCAACAGTAATGCAGCCACAATAAAAGCAATGACTGGTGCTGCAAGCGCCAGAAAAGACATCAGCCCCGCGCCTGCTGTTTCTGTAGTGGCTACTGCGGAATTGCCTAAGCCCGCCGTAGTCGCCGTAGAAGCCACGCGCGTACCTGCGAATCCGGAACTAATGGCCGCAGCCGTGCCGCCACCGGCAATCAGCGCTAACGCCCATTGCGGAAAAGTGCCCAGATCGGTAAACTGGCTCGCAAACATAACGGACCCCGCAATGGTTGCCAGAGGAACCGAAACCGTATCGAGCAGATGATCTACAAAAGGAATATAGTAAGCTAAAATTTCGGCCATCATCGCTACACCTGTAGCAATAAGGGTGGGCAAACCGCTCAGCCACTCGAAATTTTCATTGGCAGGGATCCAGCCCACATAGGAAGCAAGGCTCACGGCAAACATCGGCAAGAAAATCCGGAAACCTGTCGCCGCAGCTAAGCCAATACCAATGAATGCACTGATGAGATAGGATACGTATGGGAAATCTGTGTACATTTCTTGTTATTTTTTAAGTTGATCTTTCATCAAATGTACAAAAAACGCACATGAAGGTTATTTTTTACTTTTACAAAGATCCAGCAAGTGCTTCTCAACTTCAGCATAGCCGGCAGGCTTTTCTTTGGAAACCCAAAAAAGCATGGATAAGGACTGTGCGCCGAAAGTTTCTTCAAAAATGATTTTATTCTTGCGGTAAGCTTCTCTTAAAAGCCGCTTGATCCGGTTTCGGTCAACCGCTTTCTTGAAATTACGTTTCGGGGCCGATACGCCTACTTTCTGTATCGGTACGCTAAAACCTTCTTGTGGCTTTGCTTCAAGATTTAAGGTGATTATTCTTAAACTGCCACACGTCTGCCACTTTCCTTTTGCAAAAAGCAGGTCGATGAGGCGTTTCTGCTTCAACTTTTCACGGGCAGGGTAATTTTCTTTTATCATCGGTTATGCCACACGGTCTTGTTTTAATAGATAATTGATGACTTCTGCCGCGGCATATAAACCGAAGAGCGCTGGGATGAAACTGATGGTTCCGTAAAAAGACCTTTTAAAATTGGTGCCATCGGTCATCTTCAGACTGTCTTGGTTCTGTATTTCCGATGAAAAAACACACCGCACGCCTTTATTTATTTTTTCTTTTTTCAAACGCTTACGTACCTGTTTAGCAAGGAAACAGTTGTTTGTCTTACTTAAATCTTTAACAGATACTTTTGCAGGATCAGTCTTTCCACCGGCTCCCATGCAACTGACGATTTTTATCTTATGCCTTTTTGCAGCGATGATTAAAGAGAGCTTGGGGCTTACACTGTCAATGCAATCCAAAATATAGTTAAACCTTTGTGCATCAATCACCTGCTCCATCCGTTCAGGCGTAAGAAACTCATTGATTTGGGTAAGCTGCAGTTCGGGGTTGATGTCCTTTAGCCTTTCAGCAACAAGTTCTACCTTCGGCTGCCCAATTGTTGAATGCAGTGCCGGTAATTGCCGGTTGATGTTGGTAATATCTACCGTGTCGCCATCCACAATTGTCATTTTACCAATGCCCGCGCGTGCAAGAAACTCTGCCGCGAAAGATCCCACGCCACCCAGTCCCACTACCAGCACATTAGCCTCTTTCAGGGTATCGAGACCATGTACTTTCACTAAAAGTTCGGTACGTTCGAGCCAGTTTTTCTTCATATTGGGATGTTTATAGACCTTAGATTGTTATTAATTTGTTCCTTAAAATCTTCTACAGGCATTTGCCTGAGCGCTGCTGCCGTTAAATAAAGTTCATTGAGACTGGCCTGGGCCGAATCGGTTTCCAGAAAAAAACGCTCCGGAGCCAGCGTTGTGAAAAAGTGCTGCAAATTTACATCATACAGCAATGATTTACCAAAACTTAAGTAACAGCCGTTCTTCAAAAGTTCGTCGCCAATACTTTTCCTTTTATTGAACCCATGAATGATTACGGGTACTGTAGCCTCACGTATAAGAGGGATAAGCTGCGAAAATCTCTTCACACAATGGGTAATCAGGGGTTTTTGCAGTTGATTCGCAAGAGCAACCTGCTCCCGGAAAACAGTCTGCTGTAAGTTTTCGGTTAAGGGGAACCTACCATCTAAACCGCCTTCACCGATGGCGACACAGTTATTTAATATAGCGACATCTAACAGCCATTTCAACTGATGAGCAAGGTTTTTATCAACAGCATCAGGGTGAATGCCGGCTGAAAAATAAAAGTCCGGAGCCGCTTCACCATATTTCAGATTATAGATTCCGTTCTGTTTTGTGGAATCATGATGATGAAAATCAAATAAAAACATCAGTAAAGGTAATGAATATCAGGAATATCGCCTTAAACACTTGTTTGAAATGCGTAAATTTACCTAACTTTACTAAAATTACCGTGATGAAGAAAAAATTTACTGAAAAGCAAATTCATATTCTTGATGTGGCCGAAAAATTAATTGCCAAAAAAGGTTTTGAAGGAACCTCCATCCGTGATATCTCTTCGGAGGCACACATCAACGTAGCGATGATCTCCTATTATTTCGGCTCGAAAGAAAAAATGATGTCTTACCTCTACCGCTACCGGGTACAGCGCACGCGGGAAAGCTTTGCCGAGTTTGCGGAAACCATCAAAAATGGCAAGCCCGAAGTGCAGATGCGCGAACTGATAAAATTCGTAGTGAACCAACTCTTTAAATTCAATTATTTCCACGGGTTTGTCACACAGGAACTTCGCCATACAGAGAACCTGAAAGATGATTTACTGGAGTTTTACACCACATTTACCTCCAAACTCGACGATGTGGTAAAAAAAGGAGTCGCGAGCGGCGTTTTTACCAACGCGCCAAAAGCCGAGGACATCCTTACCCTCATCTTGGGCGCCGCGCTGTTTGTGATAAGAAACAAGAATTTTTATGAATTATACGTATCCGGGAAGGAAGAAAATTATCTAAAAGATGCCGAAAGCAAGGTGCTGGCAAACCTGCTGGTAACAATATTCTCGTTGTTGGGCTACAATGCGCAGTAAAAACCGGAATTGATGCGTTAAATATTCATAAAAAAAAATCTATTGATAAAAAAATTATATTTTTGCAAACTGAACCGCAGAAAAGTGAAGAAACTTTCTGTTTTAAAAGATTTATGAAAAAATATTTGATCGTTCTGCTGGCTTTTTTAGCGCTTTCAGCTTGTAACAGACAGCAGGAAATGGCGCTGAAAAGCGCAGATAAAGATTATATCCTGAAAGTTGCCAACGAAAACTTCGAGAATAAAAAATGGGCCAACGCGCTGGTGCTTTACGAAAGACTTTCGAACCTTGTAGCCGGTACGGATGATGCGCCGAATGTAGTGTACAACTCTGCCTACGCGAATTATTACGACAAAAACTACAAATTAGCCGGCCACCAGTTCAAGAATTTTTCTGTCACCTTTCCCCAAGATCCGCGTGCCGAAGATGCCGCCTACATGTCTGCGCTTTGCTACTACGAAGGTTCTATGGATTATAATTTGGACCAATCAAGTACCGAGTTGGCCATCAACGAGTTACAAAACTTTCTGAATAACTATCCAAATTCCGAGAAGTCCAAAAACATCAATACACTTATTGATGAACTAACGTACAAACTAGAGTTTAAAGCTTACGAAAATGCCCGCCAATATTATAAGATGGCTGATTACAAGGCAGCGAATGTGGCTTTCGAGAATGTACTTTCAGATTTTCCGGCGACTAAACTTAGCCCAAAGATCTACGAATATATTTTAAGATCAAGATACGAACTGGCTGTAAACTCTGTGTATGACCTTAAAAAAGACCGAATTGAAAGCGCCCTTGCCTTCACCCGACAGGTAGAACGCGAAATGCCGGATACGGCGAATGCCAAACTTGCAGCTGACCTTCGCAACAAACTAAACACCGAAAAAGCCAACTTCCTGGAACTGGAGAAGAAAGTGGAGGAAAGAAAGAAAGAACTACTAGAGAAGCAGCGTGAGGAAGAAGCCCGCCAAAATGCCGAAAGAGACCAGCGCGAAGCAGAAAAGAAAAGCAACCAAGCACGCAGAGACAGTGCCGCCGCCGCAACACCCGCGCCAGCAGCTACTTTCAACATTCAGAAATAAGCTGTATATTTGCAAACTCTAAATATAACAATCAACCGAAAATGAGCGCTAAAGATTCTAAAGCCGAACTAAGTACAATAACTTACGACCGAGATAAAATCGAGGAAAAAGTGGGTTCTATCTACGAAGCCATCGTAATTATGGGAAAAAGAGCAGAGCAGATCAATGCAGAAATCCGCTCCGAACTACATAATAAACTGGATGAATTTGCCGTGCACAATTCTACACTGGAAGAAGTTTTTGAAAACCGCGAGCAGATCGAAATCTCCAAGCATTACGAAAAACTTCCGAAACCTACTTCCATAGCTATCCGCGAGTGGTTGGATGGCGAAGTATACTTCCGACATACCGACGAAAGAAACTAACCGTTTCTTTTCAAAAAAAATAAAAGCCACAATGCCCCACGCGTGTGGCTTTTCGCGTTATAAAGCCATGCTCTTAAAAAAAATTAAGTAAATTCGTTTCCACTAAAATATCTTAAATGCCACTTCAGGAAAAGAAAATCCTCATTTGCGTTTCTGGCGGAATTGCTGCGTACAAAATCAATATACTCGTAAGGCAACTTATCAAACAAGGCGCTGAAATACAAATATTAATGACGCCTGCTGCGCAACATTTCGTTTCAAAGCTTACCTTATCTACACTTTCAAAAAGACCGGTTTTCTCAGATTTTTACAGCGAAAACGACACCTGGAACAACCATGTAGAACTGGCGCTTTGGGCCGACGCAATTTTGATGGCGCCGTGCACCGCAAACACCCTGGCGAAAATGATGCATGGGCAGTGCGATAATTTAGTTATCGCCACTTATCTGTCTGCTAAATGCCCGGTTTTCATTGCTCCGGCGATGGATCTCGATATGTATCAGCATCCGAGTACCCAACAGAATCTGGCGCTGGCAGAGGATTTCGGGCACATCGTAATCCCTGCAGAAACCGGTGAACTGGCAAGTGGACTTTCAGGTCAGGGACGAATGGCGGAACCAGAAACGATTATTGACATCTTCTGCCAGTATTTTGAAAGTTCCAAGAAAAAATCACTTACCGGGAAAAAAGTATTGATAACCGCTGGTCCTACGTATGAAGCCATAGATCCGGTGCGCTTCATAGGAAACCATTCATCAGGAAAAATGGGTTTCGCATTGGCTAAGGCAGCTGCCGAACGCGGCGCAGAGGTGATTTTGGTTTCGGGACCTACATCGGAACTAATCAATCATCAAAATATCCGGGTCTGTCCCGTAATTTCCGCCAAAGATATGTATGAGGAAGTCTTCAAGCATTACGATCAGGCAGATATGGTTATTGCCAGTGCGGCGGTAGCAGATTATGCGCCGAAGGAAATCGCTGTACAGAAAATCAAGAAAAATGACGACTCGCTGACGATAGAACTCGTAAAAAACCCTGACATCCTGAAAACGATGGGTGCGCAGAAAAAAAAGCAGTTCCTGATTGGTTTCGCGCTGGAGACTAACGATGAAGAGGAGCATGCGCTGCAGAAACTTCAGAAGAAAAATCTTGACATGATTGTACTGAATTCACTACGTGACGAAGGTGCCGGCTTTAAAAAAGACACGAATAAGATAAAGATTCTCACCCAATCCGGCGCTAGAGAATTTTCCTTGAAGCACAAACAGGAAGTGGCCCGCGATATTTTGGATTTTGCCGAAGAACAGCTGCTGAAATAATATTGTTAAATTACCGTTTTCAAACTTTATATCCACATGAAGAACCTATTTTCTGTATTCATTCTTTTATTTACGTTTCCGTTTGCCTTTTCGCAGGAGCTGCTTTCTACCGTACAGATAAACGCGCAGCAAATCGGCGGCAGCAATACGCAGGTGTACCAAACGCTCGAGAAAAACCTCCGCGATTTCATTAACAATACCAGTTGGACGGGCAAGAAATTACAGAATTTTGAAAAGATAAAGTCTAATTTCGCCATTGTGATTACAGAGCGCAGCGGAAGTGGCAATTTTAAAGGAACTATTGTGGTGCAGGCGGTTCGCCCTGTTTTCAATACTACTTATGAAACACCATTGCTGAATATAAATGACACCAATTTCAGTTTTGATTATACCGAAAATGAAAATCTGGTATTCAATGAACGGCAGTTTTCGGGGAAAAACCTCATTGACGTGGTGAGTTTTTATGTATATACGATTTTAGGCTTCGATGGCGACAGTTTTCAGGTACGTGGCGGCCAGCAATGGTTTGAGAAGGCACAGAAAATTTCAAATAACGCACAGAACCAAAAATTCGCAGGTTGGTCTTTGATGGAAGGTCCCAGAACACGCGCCGCACTTATTGACAACATCCTGAAACCTGAACAAAATACGCTGCGTAACATTTATTACACCTACCATCGCTCCGGACTTGATAATCTGGGCAAGCAAGACCAGTCTTCAGGCAAAAGAGTCATCGCCGAGGCTTTATTGCAGCTAAGGAATTACGAAAGCAACTTCCAGATGAATTACCCTGTAAACATCTTTATTGATACGAAGAAACAGGAGATTTTCGATATTTTCAATAACGGGAATAATGCCAATATTAACATGGCTGAACTGAAGTCCCTGTTTGTCACCCTTTCCCCAAGAGACATTGACAGTAAATGGAATAAATGGAAATAGGCTTTTTTTATTAAAAATTTAGTCCTAATTTTGGATTAAATAATCAGCCTAAACTTCCAAAAAAACCTCATGTACGCGCTTGTTGACTGCAATAATTTCTTTGTTTCCTGTGAGCGAACGCTGGACAAAACACTTGAAAATCAAGCGGTTGTAGTGCTATCTAACAATGATGGATGCGTAATCTCGCGCAGTAATGAGGCCAAAGCGCTCGGCATCCCAATGGGAGCGCCAGCCTTTAAATATCAGGCCATTTTTGAGAAGAATAACGTAAAGGTTTTCTCTGCCAAATTCGAGCTTTACAACTACCTGAGTCAGCAAATTACCGCATTGGCCAAATCGTACGCAATGGATCATGAGGTCTATAGCATTGATGAACTCTTCCTGGATTTTCATGGTTTTAAATATTTTAATTTACCTACTTACTGTGCGGAACTCCGCCAGAAAATCATGGATCAGTACCAGATCCCGGTAAGCATCGGTGTTGCTCCGAGCAAAACACTGTGTAAAGTCGCCAACAGAATCGTCAAGAAATTTCCAGAACAATTTGCAGACGGTGTCTATATACTAAATACCCCTGAAAAAATTGAAAAAGCGCTGCGCTGGCTGCCCATAAAAGATGTGTGGGGAATTGGCCGCAGATATGCTTGCAAAATGACTGAAAATGGTGTTCATAAAGCTTGGGACCTGCTACAGAAGCCTGATATTTGGTTAAAACAAACCATGGGCGTGCATGGCATACGCATGATGAATGAATTGAAAGGGCAACCGCAACTGATACTGGAAGAGCCATCGAAGAAGAAAACAATCTGTGTGAGCCGCAGTTTCATGGAAATGATCGCTGATAAGGAAGAATTAAGAGAGCGTATTGAAACCTTTACGATGTATTGTGCGGAAAAACTCCGGAAGCAACATTCGTGCTGTAAAGAAATTACTGTTTTCATCCAGACCAACAGGTTTCGGACAGATCTGGGTGAGTATAAAAACGGCCTTACGGTACAATTGCCTAATCCCAGCAGCTCTTCTATTGTACTGGCAAAGGCAGCCAACCGCATTTTTGAGGCGATCTACAGGGATGGCTACCACTACAAGAAAGCCGGCGTGCTGGTAACAGAGCTGATTCCGGACAATGAAAGGATCCCCAGCCTATTCGTAAAAGACGATGATGTAAAACATGTGCCGGTGATGAAGATGATGGACAGGCTTAACCGGAAGTTTGGGAAAGATAAGATTCGCCTGGCCAGTATGTCGGGCAAGAATACGTTCGGGCGCGCTAAAATGTCTGCGGAGTATGAAAATATGCTTAAAAACAATACTTTACCTGAAGCGGATTACCGGTTTTTCAGTTAAAATATGCGTTGGGAGAAGCTCTTGTTCAGGTAAACGCCTCTATATTTTAGCCCCGATGGAACGGCCTGTCTGAGCTCTTCCCCCGGGCAGCGGCTTCGCCGCCGCCCGGGGGAAAAGCGAGTAGTGACAGCGGGCTGGCCTGGGATAAGGAACCGTTATTACCAAGCTCCTAAAAAGAGAAATCCCACTCATAAGAGTGGGATTTCTGTATTTGATCTTATTAGGATTATTCTGCGCTTGTAGTTTCAGTTGCTGGAACTTCGCCTTCAGTTGTTTCTTCTTCGTCATCATCTGCGGCAGCGGCACCACCTTTAGCAGCATTTCTAGACATTTTAACAGCTACTACTACTGCATTGTCTGGGTGCATGAAGCTGAAATTTTCGGTTTTGATGTCTCCTACATAAAGTTTGTTACCAATCTTAAGCGGTGTAACATCTACCACGATCTCGTCTGGTAAGTTAGCTGGCAAGGCCTTCAGTTTCAGTTTTCTGAAAGACTGACGCATCGCACCACCGGCCACAACACCTTTTGCACGCCCGGTAATTCTTACAGGCACTTCCATTACTACTGGCTTGTCATCAGCCAACTGATAGAAGTCTGCGTGAAGGATTTTGTCGGTGATTGGGTGGAACTGGATGTCCTGAAGTACGGCAGGAATGGTTTGTCCGTCAACCTCAATAGATACCGTGTGTGCTTCAGGAGTATAAACGAGTCCTTTGAAAGCCTTTTCTTCTGCAGAAAAGTTCAAAGGTTCAGCGCCTCCGTAAACAACACAAGGAACTAATTCAGCATCACGTAAAGCTTTTGTAGACTTTTTGCCCACGCTTTCTCTTTTTGTACCTTGAATTGTAATTGATTTCATGATAATGTATAAAAAATTTAAGGGTGCAAAGATAAGTTTTTTTTGTTAAATAATAAATTTATCACTGATGGATTTATGTTCGTGTACCATCTTCATAACATCAGCGAATAATTGGGCGCAGGTAAGTACTTTAATTTTAGAGGATAATGCTGTTTTGATCGGAATAGTATCAGTAACAATGACTTCGGAAAGCTTAGAGTTCTCGATATTTTCATACGCCTTGCCCGAAAGTACGCCGTGTGTAGCCATTGCGCGCACACTTTTCGCACCGTTTGCGATCAGGATATCGGCTGCTTTACATAAAGTGCCTGCGGTATCAATCATGTCATCAATTAAGACTACATTTCGGTCTTTTACATCACCAATCAAGAACATTTCTTCTACCACGTTGGCCTTCTTACGTTCTTTATAGGCAATTACAACCTCTGCACCGAGATGGCCGGCATAGTTTTTCGCTCTTTTGGCACCTCCCATATCTGGTGAAGCAATGGTAAGATTCTCCAGATTTAATGATAGGATATGATCGATAAACAGGGTAGAAGCATAAAGGTGATCTACTGGGATCTCAAAGAAACCTTGTATTTGGTCTGCATGAAGATCCATCGTCATAATACGTGTAGCGCCAGCGGCTGTGAGAAGATTCGCCACCAGCTTGGCCCCGATCGGCGCTCTTGGCTGGTCTTTTCGGTCTTGCCGCGCCAGTCCGTAATACGGAAGAACTACTGTAATGCTTTTAGCAGAAGCTCTTTTAGCAGCATCAATCATCAGAAGTAGTTCTAATAAATTGTCTGCGGGGGGAAAAGTAGAGCCAATAAGGAATACGCGGCCACCACGAACCGACTGGTCCAGGACTGGCTCAAACTCGCCGTCGCTAAAATCCTGAAAATTGATTTTTCCCAACTCTTGCCCATAATGATGAGCGATTTTTTCCGCCAAAACTTTACTGGTTCTGGTGGAAAACAGATAACTTGCCTGATCAGCCATTTTTACTTTTTTTGGATGTGCAAATTTAAAAAAATAAAACCACCGGAAGAATCTGGTGGTTTTATTATCGTTATTCTCTCAATATTTAAGGGAATGTAATACCTGAGTAACTGTTTACGTTTACCATCGGTAATGTAGAACCATATTTTGCGTTAATGGCCTGTATAAATTCATTAGCGATAAGTGCGTATCCCCTACCAGTAAGGTGTACCCCATCTAAAGAGAAGGTACCGCCGGTGATGAATTTCGCTGAATACCTTACGTTATCATACTGCAGACCTGATGCTTTTCCTAATTCCGACATTTTAGCGTTTGCATCTACGAAGGCCAGGCCTTTAGCGTCTGCTAAAGATTTAATTTTAGCATTCATCGCATCTACTGCTGTCTTAATCTCATCAGCTTCTGAAGGAATAAGTACGTGGCGGTCCTGTAACGGATAAGAAAGTCCGTAAACATTAATTTGGGCCGGCGCGCCTGGGGCTACCGTACCGATTTCCCTACCTGTAGTAAGAAGGATCATATCCGTTGGTCTGGACTGACGAACCTGTCCGAAGATTTGGCCGAACGCCGCTGCCTGTGTTGCCGGCATCCCTGCACCGGTAAATACTGCAGTTAACTGAACAGAAAGGTTTGGTAATGTTTCATCTACAATCAGCACTCGGTTTTGTGCGGTGGCGCTTAGATTCTCTACAATCCTGTCTGTTACATTCAGTGCGGCCAATGCAGACCTTAGTTGGGTATAAAGCCCATTCAGGGCTGTAAGGTTTGCTGCCACCTTAGCTCCTGGCACCGGCTTATAAGGTACAGTAGTAAAGAATGGAATGGATGTTACATAAGGGATGTTAGCGATAACCCCTTTTCTTGGTGTGTTAGCAGGGAAAAGGGTATTGATGATATAAGTATAGGTATTATCGAAACCTACACCTACAGCACCTGCGCTTGGCGTAATCGGGTTGCTGCCGTCGCCTCCGCTGGTAGCGTACCCAAGTACATCATTGTTGCCGATCCACAGCGATATGAATGTAGGATTCTGTGCCAGCGCATCACCTACTACGGTAGAAGTTGCGGAAGTCGAGAATCTTACATAATATGGGTTAGCGGTTCCTGTTGCCACGCCACCGATATTTCCGTATCCTGGTGCGATAAGGTGTGCGGTTTTAGCCCCTGGAACACCAAAATTATTGATGGCGCCAGTTACCTTCCTCGTAATATCTGTTGTAGGTGCAGCAGTAACGTTTTCTAATATTGGTGATCCTGCTGCATCAAATCCTTTAAGAGACACTTTTGTTGCCGCGATAGCAGTTCCGTTTAGCAGAAGTCCCCCATTTTCGTCTGACATCAAAGGTTGTACAAAGGCACTCCCCCTGCATGCATCATTTGCTGGGCAATCATATTTGGGTATGATTCGTTCTGGCCCTGTATATAAAGGGCGTTATCTCTGTACCCGGAAGTCAGCGAGTTCCCTAAGGCAACGTATTTCGAGAAATCCGCGCTCCCTTTCTCTACAACAATGTTGCTAACGTCCTGGTCAAAATCTGTGTCGCAGCTTACATTGAATAGTAAGGCTGAAACGGCTATAGATGAAATTAATATCTTTTTCATAATCTAATAAATCTTAAAATGCGTTGTATGATAAACCTAAACCGAAGTAATAAGCTTTTGCTTTTGCCTGTCCGTAAAATGACAAGTAACTGTTATTTACATCTCTTGGCGTCTGGAAGTTATAGGCACCTGATAAATCAATACCCAATCCTTTCCATTTGTAACCGATACCTGCGGTAATTACATTAGCATCGAATGATGGCGTCTCTGGGATAAAGTCTTGATCTTCATAAGGTGATTCATCATAATAATAACCCAATCTTGCGGCAAAATTATCGGTTACCATATATTGTGTACCCACTCTCCAAGTCTGTGTACTCTTAAAGTTTTTAGGAGAAACCAATACGGTGGCGTCAGCCTGGTTACCTGCAGGAGCATTCTCAAAATCCAAAGTCAAGCTCTGGTAACGTCCCCAACCGCTATAGTTGAAATCTCCGGATACAGACCATTTTGGCGTCACTTTGTAGGTTACACCCACAGTATATTCATCCACCAAAGGTAAAACTGCTTTAAAGTTATCCTGCCCAGCTGCATTTACACCCAATGCCGGATAAAGTGCAGAAGAAACATTGAATGAGGCAACACCTTCATTAGCTTCCATATCAATTGGTGAACGGTAAGCCACACTCACATCCAGTTTATCGGTAGGACGGAAGTAAAAGCCTAAACCGAAACCTTGCCCTGAAGCCTGGTCATCCTTGATATTTAGCGTTCCTCCAAACTGCGTGAGCGCCTTCGTCCAGTCTACCGAACCTTTCGCGTAGATATAGCTACCGCCTACAGAAACCCAAGGCGCCAGTTTAACTGAAACCATCGGCTGGAAATAGAAGGCTTTAAGCTCAATATCCTGTACAATTTCCCTACCCGCCCAATCGGTAGGCCATTGGATTGTAGAACCATAAGGCGTCGTGAAACTGAAACCCACAGATACTTCATCTACAATTTTATAAGCTACTGCCGCGTAAATTGGCGTTCCCATAGGATTATCCGTACTGAAACTTTCAAGAGTCGTAGGATTTTGGTAGGTAATTTCGGTATTGATACCAAATCCCCCCGCTGCTACACTCAGCCTGTTTGGGATAAAAGACATACCCGCTGGATTAAAGAAAGCGACACTCGCATCCTCCGTATGTGCGCTGGTATGAGCCATAGCCAGCTGCTTTACACCTTGTAAAGAGACCCTGAAGCCGCCCGCCTGCGTAAGAACCCCGGCTAATAGTGCTGTTGATACAATGATTTTTTTCATAGATTCATTATTAATAGTTCAAATATAAAATTATTTTTTATACAGATGTTAAAAAATCATAAATTATTTTAAACAAATAATCAATGAACTATGGTGTTTAATTTTAGGAACTTATTAATTCATTATAAATACGCTTAAATAAAGGATTTACAGAATGCGAATACGGACCGCTAAGAATTAAGTTTAATTTAAATAATGACTGAAAAACAGGTTTAATTTCTTAAATTTAAAATTGTATGATTTGCATAATAATTCATGTTTTTATAAATATTCAATAAATGAAATGAAGTTTATTTAAAACTATCAAATTGACGTTATGCAAAACCTGTATAGTAATGCGACAAAAAATTTTATACTAAATTTGCAGGATATAATTAAATAATATGAGTTGTGGATGCAAAACATCCGGCGATTCTTCCCACTCCTGCGGCACCAAATCCGCAAGTGGTTGTGAAAATGTAAATACCTGCGGAAATAGCTATAAATTAAGCGTTTTCGATTGGCTCTCGGACATCAGTAATCCTGTTGCTTCGCAAACAGATTTTGTTGAAGTAAGGTTCAAGAACGACCGGAAATGTTTTTATAAAAACGTACATAATTTACCACTCCATATCGGGAGTGTTGTCACAGTAGAATCTAGCCCGGGTCATGATATAGGCGTGGTAAGCCTAACAGGGGAACTGGTAAAAATACAGATGAAAAAGAAACATTTTTCTGAAGATAACCCACTGAAAATATACCGGTTAGCAAACCAGAAAGACATTGAGGTTTGGCAGCAAAGCCGCGCTAAAGAAGAAAGCGTAAAAATACAAGCCCGAAAAATAGCTTACGCGCTGAATCTCAGCATGAAAATAACTGATGTAGAGTATCAGGGTGATGGGGCGAAAGTGACTTTTTACTACACCTCAGAGACTCGGGTAGATTTCCGCCAGTTAATCAAGGAATATGCAGCCGCGTTCCGTACAAAGATTGATATGAAGCAAATTGGTTTCCGGCAAGAGGCGGCTAAAGTAGGCGGCATTGGCTCTTGTGGACGCGAACTTTGCTGTTCTACCTGGCTCACCGATTTCCGTTCTGTAAACACTAACGCAGCCCGGTATCAGCAACTGAGCATCAACCCACAGAAACTCGCGGGCCAGTGTGGTAAACTGAAGTGTTGCCTTAATTATGAACTCGACAGTTACTTGGATGCCCTCAGTGATTTTCCGCCTTCTTCTTCAGTTATTGATACCGAAAAAGGCCGTGCCTTCTGTATAAAAATTGATGTTTTCAAGAAAAAAATGTGGTTTGCTTATGCCGACCGCTCCATGGCCTGGTACGATTTGGATGTAGTCGACGTGAAAAAACTCTTGGCCCAAAACAAACGCGGTGAGAAAACCCAGCCTTTGGAAGACCTACAGAAACAGGAGTTTCCTGTGAAATCTGTAGATCTTATTCAGGAAAATAATGTAGACCGCTTCGAGCGCAAAAACAGAAATCCTGGTAAAGACCAAAACCGCAGGAAAAACACCTCGGCAAAACCACAACAGAGTACAAAGAACCAAAACCGGCCACCTAAAAAAGAGCAAGACCACAAAAAAAGCCCTGAAAAAGGTACCGCCGAAACACCAAAATCCCAGAACCAGCAGCCTAAAAAATTCAAAAAGAAATTTCAGCCCAAGCGTGATGACCGTGCATAGAATTGTTTCCTTCGTTTCAGTTTTGCTTTTATCCATCAGTTGTAATGGCAGTGCGGATCCCATGGAAATGAAAAGCCTGAACGGGATTTGGCCCAAGAACGCTGAACAGAAATTCAGCTTTAAAGTAACTGATGCCCAAAATCCTAAAAATATTATATTTGTTGTAAGGAATAATAATGATTATCCGTACAGCAACATTAGGTTTATCGTGGATCTTGGCGAAGCGAAAAAAGCATTAAAACACAGGGACACGCTTAATTACGTACTTGCTGAACCCAATGGAACATGGCTCGGAAAAGGATTTGGCGATACCAAAGAAATATTGTTTCAGTATAAAATCAATTATAAATTCCCCAAGAACGGCCATTACGAACTGGGCATCGTGCATGCCATGCGTACCGACAGTTTAAAGGGCATTGAAGATATTGGCGTAAAAATAGAAACGCCAAAACCGTAACAAAATTTATGGAAAACAAAAAAACTCCCGGAAGCAAACCTCAGCAGAAATTTCCGCTTCCGCCTAAAAAATTAAAAAACCGCGGCTGGCGAAAATGGGTGAAGTTCGTCTGGATGTCCTTGGCCGCAGTGGTGCTGGGCATCGCACTGCTGTTTTTTGCGGTGTCGCAAGGCTTTCTTGGCAATATGCCCGACGTGAAAGAACTTGAAAACCCTGACATTTACGTAGCTTCTGAAATTTACTCTTCGGATGGGAAACTTTTAGGCAAATTCGAAAAGGAAAAAACACAGCCGGTAACTTATAAAGACCTGCCGCCACATCTTATCTATGCGCTGCAGGCGAAAGAAGACGAGCGTTTCAAAGAACACTCAGGTATTGATTTACAGTCTGTTGCAAGAGCGGTGGTGTATGGTGGTGAGCGTGGTGGTGGTTCTACAATCACGCAGCAACTTGCAAAATTACTGTTTACCGAACAGGTTTCACAGAACAAAGTCCAGCGTGCCTTCCAGAAACTGAAAGAATGGGTTGTAGCCGTAAGTCTTGAGAAACGTTACACCAAAGAAGAAATCATCACGCTTTATTTCAATAAGTTCGATTTTGTAAATAATGCAAACGGGATCGAAATGGCGTCACGGATTTATTTCAATAAAAAAACCAACGAGCTTACCCTTCCGGAAGCGGCCACATTCGTCTCAATGCTCGAAGCTCCGGTAGCCAATAACCCACTCCGTAACCCTGAACGTGCCAAACGCCGCCGCGATGTGGTATTGGAACAGATGCTGAAAACCGGCTACCTCGATCAGGAAACGTATCAGAAAGCAGTTGCCGAGCCTATCAAAACAGATTTTCATCCGATAAAAACCATTGATGAAGGTTATTCTGCGTACTACAAATTCTATCTACGAAAAGAAATTGACGCTTATCTTAAAGATTACGAGAAACAGACCGGCAAAACGTTAAACTTATTTAAAGACGGCTTAAAAATCTACGTTACCTTAGATTCTAAAATGCAGAAATTTGCGGAAGAGTCTATCAAAGAACACCTCACCGATCTGCAAAAGCGTTTCGATGCAGAACAGCGCGGCCGTAAACAAAGACCTTTCTATTTTTTGGATGACAAGCAGATCCAAGGGATCATGGTGCAGGCCATGAAGCGTACCGGCCGTTATAAACAACTTAAAAACGCAGGTGTACCAGAGGATTCTATCATGATGGAATTCAAAAAGCCTGTAAAAACTTCGCGCTTTACCTGGAACGGTGAGGAGGAAGTAGAAATGTCCCCGTGGGATTCCATCCGGTATCATAAGCAGATCGCACAGGCAGGCCTGATGTCGATGGTGCCCGGAACCGGTGAAATCAGGGCGTGGGTCGGCGGTATCAACTGGCAGCATTTCCAGTACGACCACATCAAACAAGGGAAAAGACAAGTAGGATCTACCTTTAAGCCCTTCGTATATGCCACAGCCATTATGAAACTCGGGATGACACCTTGCTCCACGGTTTCAAACGCGACCTACACCAAAGGAACCTGGAAGGTAGAGGGCTCTGGTGGAAACCTTACACTTCGTGATGCACTTGCACACTCCAAAAACCCAGTAGCAGTCCGACTTATAGAAATGACGACGCCGAAAAGCGTGATCCAAACCGCGCGTGACCTTGGGGTAACAGAGGATATCCCAAATGAATATGCGGTAGCACTTGGCTCGTCAGATATTACCATCTACGAAATGCTTGGTGCCTATTCTACATTCGCAAACTATGGAAACTACATTAAACCAGAAATGATCTGGCGGATTGAAGATGCCAACGGACGCGTGATTAAAGAAGTGAAACCCGTGATGAAAGAAGTAATGAATGAACTCTATGCTTACACGATGATCGATCTGATGAAAGGTGTGGCTGAATACGGAACCGCAAGCGGAGAACTGGGAAGAAGAGGAGTGGAAAAAGGCATTGAAATCGCCGCAAAAACCGGTACCACACAGAATAACTCCGACGGTTGGTTTATGGGGATTACCCCAAACCTGGCAACCGGCGTTTGGGTAGGTTGGGAAGACCGCGCCACGCACTTCCGCGGCACTGGTGAAGGACAGGGGGCAAAGATGGCGCTACCAATTTGGGCCATATTTATGAAGAAAGTATGGGCAGATTCTTCGCTTGGCGTTTCAAAAGAAGATAAATTCATCAAACCATCTAACTGGACGGGCAGTTGCTCGGATCTTCAGGGACTTGGTGGCTACGGCGACGATGGCGGGCTGCAAACCATTGATCAGTTGAAGAACCCAACCACTGACGCACCGTCAAGCGCTCCTAAAAAGCCCGTACAGAAAGATGAAAACCTTAATGAAAACCTAAACTCCGGAGAAGAGATTGATTTTAATAAATAATTGAATCTCCATTACATATCCATACATCCGGCCTGAAATTGGCTGGATGTTTTTTTTATCAATTATTATGAATTTAGCCAACATCACACAAGCATATTACGAACTTTTCCCAGGTGACCTTTCCGGCAACAAAATGCAGCGGCAGACACCGGGTGTACTTTTCGCGGCCACAGAAATAGCAGGTTATCCCAATGCGGAACTGTTGCTCTTTAATGAAAAACACGCACGCGACATCGGTCTCGGGACAATAGAAAACGATACGGACCGGGACTTCCTCAATGCCACTGCCCTGCCTGAGAATATTAAGACCTATGCCACCGCCTATGCAGGCCACCAGTTTGGGAATTGGGCCGGCCAATTGGGCGATGGACGCGCAATCTTTGCCGGTGAAATTACCAATGGGAACGGCAAAACCACCGAACTGCAATGGAAAGGCGCCGGTGCCACCCCCTATTCCCGACATGCGGACGGCAGAGCGGTGCTGCGCTCCACCGTTCGGGAATATTTAATGAGCGAAGCCATGCATCATCTGAATATCCCTACTACACGTTCACTCTCAATATCTTTTAGCGGCGAAGAAGTGCTGCGCGACATCATGTACAGCGGCAATCCCGCGTATGAAAAAGGGGCGGTCATGATG